>DASXHV010000116.1:0-53752 GCA_036488285.1 Jatrophihabitans sp.
GCGGGTGGGTCGCTTCGGTTGACGATCTCAGGACGGACAGCGAAGTGCCGTTCCCGGAGCGGCTAGCCCGAGTCCACAACACCTTCGAACGCACCCACCCTTTCCTTGATGGCAACGGCCGTACTGGTCGCCTGCTACTTAACTTGATCCTGGCCCGGCTGGGGTATCCGCCAGCGATCGTGTTCAAGAACGAGCGGTCGAAGTATCTGACTGCGATGCGCAAGGCCGACGCAGGCGACTACGGCCCGCTCGGCGAACTTATCGCCAGGGCTGTCACGAGCAACGTCTACCGGTTCGTCGTTCCAGCGGTTGCTGGACCAGCGCGCCTTGTCCCGTTAGCGAGCCTGTCAGAGCCCACTGGTGGATTCAGTCCGAGTGCGTTGCAAGTCGCCGCCAACCGGGGCCGCCTGAAGGCACAGAAGCAGCCGGATGGAACGTGGATGTCGTCGAGAAATTGGGTCAACGAGTACAAGGCAGCGCGATACAAGCGCTAGTTGTCGATCACATGCCGAGCCGTCAGCCGCTGACATCTCGATCACCTGATTCGCGAAACGATGTCCCGGTGTGGCTCAAAATCCGGATTTCAGAGTGGTGGGCGATACTGGGATCGAACCAGTGACCCCTGCCGTGTGAAGGCAGTGCTCTCCCGCTGAGCTAATCGCCCGCTGCTATGCGGTAAACCTGAGGTAGCTTACACGTCCGGCGCACTCGTCCCGGCCACGCTCCAGGGCATCCTGGACGCGACCTTCGGACCTAACGCAGGAACCGGAATCCGAGGTATGCCAGCGCCAGCAGGAACGCCAGCCCGGCAATCCCGAGCAGCACCCGCACCAGTATCGACTGCCGCTTTGCCCAGTCCGTCCAGCGCCGAACCATCTGCCGCCCGCGATACAACAATCGCCGCGCCCACCGATATTCGGTCGCCCACACGGCAACCCCCAGAAACACGATCGCCCATCCCGGACCCGGCAACGGAATCAACAGCAGGCCGACCACGACGATCGCCGCACCGACTACGCCGACCACGACTTTCCAGATCGCGGTCCCGCCCGGCAGCCGTGTCACCCAGTCCCGGATCGGACGGAGCCAGCGCGGCGGATTCGGCTCGAAACGGGTCGACATCACGGCCTCGCCGCCGCGCGCACCACCAAGACCGTCCGGCACCTTGTCTCCCACCAGTCGCCCCGCGGCGGCCGCCTCGTTACGGCCGGCCGGGGTCGATGGATCAAACGTCAGCACCATCCTCGCAGTTCCGCTGGATCGCAAAACCTCTCAGGGGCGAATCGCCAGGCTGTAATCGCCGAACCACGACACCTTGTCGACGCGCACATACGCACCGGTGTAGGGCGCGTCGATCATGTAGCCCGCCCCGAGGTACATCCCGACGTGGTGCAGATCGCTTCCGAACAGCACCAGGTCACCCGGCAGCAACTGATTGGCCTGAATCCGAACGCCCTGCACAGCCTGGCTGCCGGTGTAGTGGGTCAAGCTGACGCCAGCTTTCGCCCACGCCCACTGGGTCAGACCCGAGCAGTCGAACGTGGTCGGACCACCGGCGGCCCACACGTAGGAATCACCCAGCTGCGCAAGGGCGTTGTCCACGGCCACCTCGGCCCGCACCTTGGTGTAATTGGCCGGGTAACCCGGCAGCGACGGATGAACAGTCCTGCCGTTGCCCGGCAGGATGGCGGCCGCGCCGATGATCCCGTCACCGGCTGACGGTGACGTGGGGCGTGGATCGTTGCGATACACCTCGAGCGCGTGCATCGCTCCGGGGCGGCCGGCCTTCTTGACCTGTGGGTAGCTGCCGAGGACGGGCTTGGCACCCATCACGGCCT
This sequence comes from Jatrophihabitans sp., assembly GCA_036488285.1. Classification (GTDB taxonomy): domain Bacteria; phylum Actinomycetota; class Actinomycetes; order Mycobacteriales; family Jatrophihabitantaceae; genus Jatrophihabitans_A. Next base: position 1,839 of record DASXHV010000116.1, read on the forward strand.
GCACGTCCGGCGCTCTGGTGGTGGTCGACACACTGAACTTGGGCAGCCTCGCCTGCGCTGGTGGCCCAGCCCGACGTCCAGTGGCCTGCTGCAGGAACGCCCGCGCCGCTATGGCGATCCTGGCTGCCGATGACGCAGTCGCGGGAAAGTCTGCAGCCCTGGCCGCGTGCGCGGCGATGGCTCTGGCCTGCATGTCCTTGGCCGCCGAATCGGACGCGGCAACGTTCAGCGTGCTCGGCACTCCGACAGGTAGCACGGTGTAGATCCGGCACCCGAACGATGCATTGGCACCCCCGGTGGTGTTGATGCCGCTCACGCAGATCTGGTAGTTGCCCGGACCCATCGGGACCGTGAGCTTGGCGGAATACCCGTGATATACGCCGTAACCCGGATGAACCCGAGCGACGTCCGGCCGTGCCTGGTTGGCCACCAACGAGCCGACCGTCGCGCCGTTGACACCCACGTCTACCAATGTGTAGCCCGTGGTGTCCGGGTCGATCGACCAGCCCCGCACGGACAAGCTGCCTCGCGAGACAGACACCGCGTCGAAGGCGCCGTACGGCGCCCGGGTCTTGACGTTGGATGAGGAGGTTCCGGTGCCGGGCACGTTCACCGTGAGACAGCCAAGTCGCCGGTCCGAGCCCGGCCCCAGGTTTACCGCAGTGAGGCACACCGAGTGTTTGCCGGTTGGTACCGGAACCGAACCGTAGTAGCCGCGGTACTTGCCGAACGCAGGAAAGACCTTCGCGACGTCAGCGCGAAGGCCGATGGACATCACGGATCGCACGGTGAACCCGTCGATAGCTACCGACACGCGCACGGCGCCGGGCAAGTCCTTGTCGGCGGCCCAACCCGAAAAGGCGACCGCAGAGCCGGACAGCACGGCGTGGTCGAGATACCCGCTGGGGTCGTGCACGGACGCCGCGGCGCCAGCCGGGTTCGAGGTGACGATGAACAATCCAGCTGTTGTGACGGCCGCGGCTAATACCGCACCCAGGACAGCGGTTGGTCGACGCATGACGGGCAACTCTCTGTGTCGGGAGGCACGAAAAATAACGGGTGCATCAGCCCCCCGACTGATTACTCACACAGAGTAAACGCTTGCGCCCGTCCCGTACAGCCCTGTTTGGGCGATTGCAAGGCGACACGCCGCGTGTCCGGTCCCGGTGTGTTGTGCATGGGGCTGATGGGATCGTCCGCAAATGAGTAAGCCTCGCTCCGATCATCGGGCATTCGCGTAGCTTTTGCGCCTGATAAGCCGCATTCGCTGTACAGTAAGTCCATGCCCCGGTTCCGAATTCGTGAAGCGGCAGATCTGCTTGGGGTCAGCGACGACACCTTGCGTCGGTGGGCCGATGCCGGACGGATCCCGACCGTGGACGCAGTCGGTCGTCGTGAGATCGACGGCGCGGAACTGGCCAAATTCGCCCAGGATCTGGCCCGCACGGCCGAGCGTCCGTCGCCGCGCCGGGTGAACAGCGAGTCGGCCCGTAACCGGTTCGTCGGGCTGGTCACCGAAGTCGTGCGCGACACCGTGATGGCCAAGGTCGAGATCCAGGCCGGCCCGCATCGGGTGGTCTCCTTGATGAGCCGCGAGGCTGCCGACGAGCTGGAACTCGAGCCAGGCGTGCTTGCCATCGCCTCGGTCAAAGCGACCAACGTCGTCATCGAGGTACCCGCCACCGAACGAACCGATTCGAACAGCTAGCCGCCGGGTACCGGCGGCCTATGAAGGGTGGAAGCACGATGCGGTCTGCACCTCGCAGCGTTGTCGCCGTCGGCGCTGTCCTTGCAGTCAGCCTGGTGGGCTGCAGTTCGAGCAAGAAAGCCACCGGCGGCACGGCCGGCCGGTCCGGATCCAGCTCGTCGAACATCACCGGCACGATCGCAGTCTCCGCAGCTTCATCGCTCACCGAGTCGTTCAATACCCTGGCCAAGCAGTTCGAAGCGGCCCACCCGGGCGTCACGGTAAAACTGAACTTCGGAGCCAGCTCCGATCTTGCCCAACAGATCAACTCCGGTGCGCCCGCCGACGTCTTCGCTTCCGCCTCCCCGAAGAACATGAAGCAGGTCATCGACGCCAAGGGCGCGAACAGCTCGACCAATTTCGTCAAGAACGTCCTGGAGATTGCGGTACCACCGAGCAACCCGGCCGGCATCAGTGCCATAGCGGACCTGGCAAAGCCCGGCGTCAAACTCGCCCTGTGCCAACCGCAGGTCCCGTGCGGCACCGTTGCCGCGCAGGTCTTCGCCAACGCGAAGGTGACCGTCAAGCCAGTCACGCTGGAGCAAGACGTGAAGTCCACCCTGACCAAGGTGGAACTCGATGAGGTCGACGCCGGCGTTGTCTACGTGACCGACGTCCGCAGCGCAGGCACAAAGGTCACGGGCATCGTGATCCCCGACGCCGTCAACGCCTCAACCGAGTATCCGATCGCAAGCCTGACCAAGGCACCGAACGCAGCAGGCGCACAAGCATTCGTGGCCTACGTGCTGTCGGCCGCCGGCCAGCAGGTGCTCGCATCCGCCGGATTCGAGAAGCCCTGAACGCCACGACCGCAACGATGCGGCGAGAGCGCCGACTGCGGCATCGCGGCATCCCCGTCCTGCTTGCCGTGCCTGCGCTGATCGGGTTCGGGTTTCTGTTCGTGCCGCTGCTGGCCTTGCTGATCAGAGCACCCTGGCACGGATTGGCCGGCCTGCTGTCCAAGAGCGATGTGCTCACCGCACTTCGGCTTTCCCTGGAATGCGCGACGGCCGCGACTGCGCTGTCACTCGTCTTCGGAGTCCCGCTGGCCTGGGTGCTGGCTCGCAGCCCCGGACGGATCGTTCGTCTGCTGCGTGCGCTCGTCACCGTGCCGCTGGTATTGCCACCGGTGGTCGGCGGCGTTGCCCTGCTGCTCGCACTGGGCCGCAACGGAATCGTCGGGCGCTACCTGGACAGCTGGTTCGGCATCACCTTGCCGTTCACTACTGCCGGCGTGATCGTCGCCGAGACGTTCGTCGCGATGCCGTTCCTGATCGTCACCGTGGAAGGGGCACTGCGCTCAGCCGATCAGGGTCTGGAGGAAGCGGCCTCGACCCTGGGCGCATCGCGCATCACCGTCTTCCGGCGAGTGACGTTGCCCCTGATCGCTCCATCCTTGCTGGCCGGCTCGGTGTTGTGTTGGGCTCGCGCGCTCGGCGAGTTCGGTGCGACGATCACCTTCGCCGGGAATTACCCTGGCACCACCCAGACGATGCCGTTGAAGGTGTACAACGCACTGCAGACCGACCCGGAGGAAGCCATCGCGTTGAGCCTTGTGCTGTTAGTGGTAGCGATCGGCGTGCTGGCGGGGCTGCGGGACCGCTGGCTGTACAGCGGCACCGGCGCTCCCGAACCGAGCTAGCCGCCCATGGTCGAAATCGACAAGGCACCACAGGTCGCCGACGTGACCGAGCGACCTTCCGGCCAACTCGACGTGCGCGCGGTGATCGAGCGCGGCACGTTCACCCTCGATGTGGCATTCACGGTCCTGCCGGGCGAAATCCTCGGCGTGATCGGACCGAACGGCGCGGGCAAGACCACGCTGCTACGTGCGCTAGCCGGCCTGACGAGTCTCACCGAGGGACACATCCGGCTCGGCGACACCGTGCTCGACGAGCCGTCCGCGCGGGTGTTCCTGCCGCCGGAGAAACGTCCGGTCGGCCTGGTGTTCCAGAACTACCGGCTCTTCCCACACCTTTCAGTCCGCTCGAACGTGGCCTTCTCCCCCATCGCCCGCGGCGCCGGACGCAACCGTGCGCGGCAGATCGCCGATGATTGGCTGCACCGGCTGAACCTGACCGAACTCGCCGACCGCAGACCGGGTCAACTGTCCGGCGGCCAAGCACAACGGGTGGCGCTGGCTCGAGCCCTGGCTGCCCACCCGGCGCTTCTGCTGCTCGACGAACCGATGGCCGCGCTCGATGCGCGGACCCGATCCGAGGTACGCGCAGAACTCGGGCGGCATCTGTCCGCGTACGGCGGGCCGACCCTGCTGGTCACGCATGACCCGCTCGAGGCGATGGTGATGGCCAGCCGGTTATTGGTGATCGAACACGGCGTGGCCGTACAGGAGGGAACGCCCGCGCAGGTTGCCCGCCGGCCGGCCACCCAGTACGTGGCGCGTCTGGTCGGGCTGAATCTATACGCCGGAACCACCGGCGAAGGCACCACCGTCGACCTGGACAACGGCGGTACGTTCAGCGCAAGCCCACTATGCGAGGACCTGGCCACCGCCCGTGAAGGCCCGCGCCGGGTGTTGGTGGCGGTGCGGCCCACGGCCATCGCGATCCATACCAGCCGGCCGAGTCACGCCAGCCCGCGCAACGTCTGGCCCGGGACGGTTCGGGGTCTGGAGCTGCTCACCGATCGGGTCCGGGTACAGGTCGCCGGTACGCCCGACGCGTTGATCGACATCACCGCCGACGCGCTGGCCGATCTCGGGCTGATCGACGGCCTACCCGTGTGGCTGTCGGCAAAAGCCACCGAGATCGACGTCTACCCGAATCCGCGCTGAGGCATCAGAGGACCGCATCGACGTGGACCACCTGCATGCCGGAATCCTCGCTGCGGACGACCAGCCGGAACCCCGAGATGCGTGCTACTTCCAAGCCCTCGAAACCGGCGACCAGCGGCAGCGATGCCTCGCCCAGGTCGGCAAGTTGGGCAGATTCCGTGGTAGAACCGCCTTGTCCGGCAAGGGAATCCAGCAGATCGAAACACCCGGCTGCAGCCTCCGGCGGGAGCAGTTCCAGGTCCCAGCGAGCCCGGTGCGAGACCAGCACCGCAGCCTCACCGGTGCTGCGTGGCGGCTCATCCGGATCGCCGCGGCCGTAGTCGGTGCGCAGCGCCACCCACTTGTCGGCGCGTCCAGCAGCCAGGTCGGACAGCCCCTCAGCGATCGCCTCCCGGGCGCCGACGGTGGCCAGCACGGACAGGGTCTGCTCCACCGCGGCGAGGTCTCGTTCGCCTAACAGCACCCCGATGGGCGATTGACCCTTGACCAGTCGGCGCCGGGTATGCGGCCCGGAAAGGTCTGCCGCGGTGAGCTGTTCAAGGTCAGTTGAGGTCACGTCCACATCGAGCACCTGCACAGCATCTCAGTCGCATCGACGACACTCACGCCGCCGTGCCGCAGAGATCGATCAGCGGACGCTGAAACCGCGATATCGGACGATCAACGCGGCGAGGATGGTTCCGATGATCCACACCGACGCTCCGGTCAGGGCCATCACCATGCCGCTGAATTGAGGTGTACGTAGCTGTCGAGAGACATGGCCCAGAACGGCTCGCGGAACGGAGTTGACGGGCGCAACCGCGTACAGCAGCGCGTATGGAAGCGCCAGATGGCCCAACCACCTCGCGGTGGGAATCAGATCGCGCCGCTGTTCCCAGCGGGCCCGAAGTGGATACCAGGCCACCGGCAACAGCACGGATACCACGTTTCCGACGCCGAGCCAGGTGAGGATCGGGAAAGCGACGCCGGGCAGTGTGAGACCCAGCCGATAAGAGTCCTCGCTGAACAGCGTGAGCGCGGCAGTCACCGCAAGCGTGGGCAACCCCACGAGGAGTATCAGCGTGACGTTCTTGACCAGCAGCAACCGCCAGAACGGCACCCCGTTGTCCATGCTCTTGCGGATTCTTCTCTGGTCCGGCCCGAGAACGTTGGTGGTGGTCACATCGGCGAGGATGAAGGTGGCGAAGTATGAGCCCACGAGCACGACCCAGTCACCGCGGTCGTGCCCGGTCAGCGGCGCCACGATCAGCCACAGCAGCGACAGGACGAGGTTCGCCGCGACCCCTGCGAGCCAGACCCGGGGCGGCGCGAAGGACCACTTCAGCTCGTTGATCAGTTCGCGGTAGAACCACGGCCGTTGCGGGTTTGGTCGGCGTCCTCGCAGCAGGCCTCGGCTTCGCGGCGAAGCTACCTGCTCAGTGGTCACCCATCCATAGTGACAAACGAATGCCACCAGCACCGGAAAGCGGCGCCAGCGGGTCCCGCGGCGGAGCTGCTGAAGCGGTTCGACACCCACCCGAGGGCGACCGACGCGACCATCCCAGCGAGGATTGTTCGCCACCTGATCACGCCTGATCACACATGATCATGAGTCCATCTACCTCACTGGAGTGGGGTAAACGCACTCATGATCAAGGCAGTTCAAGGCAGTTCGTGCTGGCTGGCCGTTCATCAGTCAGGCGGTAGGAACTCCCCTGATCTGCGAAACGATCTGAGCGGCTTCATCCTGCGAAACCAGTCGTACACTCGCGCCTTCGGGCACGATCAGATCTGCGGCCTGGTGAAAGATCATCCCGCCGGCGATCGCCTGTACCGATGAAGAATCCAGCGTCGCTTCAACGTCTTCGTGCGACGAGCCGAAATAGCGTCTGGCCGCGTTGGCCGCTGCGGCGAGCGCTGCGTCCGCGGTGGCCTGGCGAACCAGAAGAGCACGCCGGACGTCCGGCTCCTCGGGGACGGTACGCACTCGAATGCACAGGTCGATGATCCGCTCCGTCAGGATCAATGCCCTCGACGCGAGCGTCACAGCTACGCCGTCGGCGACGACGACCTCCAGCCACCGGCTTGTGAACGTACTTGCCATGACCCGAAGGGAATAGTCGACGTCTCTGGCAGGTAGATGCAAGAAGTCGGCTCGGGTCATGCCGCGGAAGGATCCAGGCGAGGCAACAACTTCTTCCCACCGCGCCGCTGCCCGCAGAACGCGCCGGAATCGGCGCTGCGCCGTGTCGAACACCGGCAGAGGTGGCGTTGCATCTTCGAACGGCCAGCTCAGAAACAATCCCACCTCGGCATGCTGTTGATCGAGTGACGACACCCTGGATGCCACCTCCGCCTCGTTCGACAAGTTCACCGTAGAGCTGTGAGCCCTGATGATGACTGATGCCGGGGTGATGGGTTACCACCCGCCGGAGAACCAGAGCATCAGTACGCGGCCGCGAGCACGACGACGCCGGGAACCCCTGAACGAGCTGAGCGGGTGAGCGTGCTGAGCGGCCGAGCGGGCCGAGCGGGCCGAGTCAGACCGCCCGGTACGTGCCGGTCCAGGCCAGTCGCCAGGTGTTCGGCCCGATCTCACCGTTGGGCACCAGCCCGTTCAGGCTCTGCAGCCGCTTGACCATCGCCAAGGTGTTCGGCCCGTACTGCCCCGTGCCAACCGGGAAAAACCCGCGGGCGTGCATCTGATCCTGGAACCGCTTGATCGTCGAATTCCAGTCCCCGTAATGGAACCAACGCGGTCCCGGGAACGCCGGGATCGAGGAGGAGCCCGTACCTGAGCTGGGAACCCTGATGTCACTGATGCGCCCGGAGCGGGCGTCACGATCCTCGCGAAGTCCCAAGATGCTCGCGCACTGCCACGGCTGCCAGCCCCGCTCGCGATAGAGGATGAGCGCACGAGCGTCCTGCTCGCCCGCAGATGCGCGGCTCGGATATCCGGAGCCACCGACGCTGCGCCACGTTGCGAGGTCGAACTGATATGCCCCGTAGTGAGAATTGCCCGTGTTGATCGAGTAGTTGTTGCCCGACTCGCACTGCCGCAACCGCAACCAGGCGGTGGCCGAAGGGTCTGCCGACGCCGTACCCATCGACAGCATCGTGACGGCGGCGATACCACCGGCAGCCAGAGCGAGCACCGCTGCGGCATATCGCTTCGTCCGCCGGATTCGGTGGGGAGTGCCGCCGGGGCGATCACTGTCCACGTCGGCCGCCGTCGGCCTCCCCCAGTCACCGAAGAAGGACAATCCGCGTTCTGTGCTCGGTCCAACAGTCATCGCGAGTGTCCCTTCGGCAGCCGTTCGCGTCTGCGCCACTCCGCTCGGCGATGCCGGTAAGGAGTCACGCCTGACGGCCTCGCTGCCGCCCCATGAGCAACTACCGTCACACGAGACCCATGCCTAACGCAAGCCGCGCGGATCCGGAGGGGGTGGCAGCGGTCCACGGATCGGCCACCCGGCGCACGGGAATCACGTGCCCTGGCCGCGTGAACAGCTCGTGAACTGCGTCAGCGAGACCGTTACCTTCCCGACCGTGCGCGGTTATCTATCTGCGTGGACCTCTCTCGCAGAACTCTGCTGAAAGTATCGGGTGGGCTCGGCGCTGCCGGCCTGCTCGCCGGTGCCGGCCTACAGCGGCGTGAGCTGGCGACAGCCGCCGACGCCGCGACGCCGAGCACGCTGCCCGCTCCGGCGGGATCGGGCATCGAGCATGTCGTGGTCGTCATGATGGAAAACCGGTCCTTCGACCATTTCCTCGGCTGGCTACCCGGTGCGGACGGCAAACAGGCCGGCCTGACCTTCACCGACCGTTACGGCCTGAAGCACACCACGCACCGCCTGACCGAGTACGCCAGCTGCGCATACAACGATCCCGACCACTCCTATGAGGGCGGTCGAATCGAGCTGAACAACGGCCGTTGTGACGGTTGGCTGAGGGCTGGCGAGAACGACTCACTCGCCGTCGGTTATTACACCAAGCCCGACCTCGCCTTTCTCGGTCAGGCTGCACCGTCCTGGACCGTCTGCGACCGGTACTTCTCCGCGGTGATGGCCGAGACCTACCCGAACCGTTTCTACCAACACGCCGCGCAGACGGACCGGCTGCACAACTCGACCGTCACGTCCACCCTGCCGACCATCTGGGACTCCCTCGCCGGCGCAGAATTGACGGGACGGTACTACTACTCCGACATCCCGTTCACCGCGCTGTGGGGCACCAAGTACCTGCCCATCTCGCAACCGTTCGCCGCGTTCCTCGGCGATGCGGCCGCCGGGCGGTTGCCGCAGGTGTCCTTCATCGACCCGCGGTTCGAGGACGAGGGCTCGGGCAGCTCCGGTGATGATCACCCGAAGGCCGACATCCGCGCCGGGGAACAGTTCCTGAACGAGGTCTACAACGCAGTGACGAGCAGCCCCGACTGGGCCAACACCGTGCTCGTGATCAACTTTGACGAATGGGGCGGCTTCTACGACCACGTCGCACCCGGCACTGCTGCCGACGTCTCCTCCGAGACCGCGCTGCGCGGGTTCCGGGTCCCGGCTGTCGTGATCTCACCTCGTGCCCGCCGCGGCTACGTCGCACACAACACCTACGACCACACCTCGGTCCTGAAGATGATCGAGTGGCGCTGGGGACTCGAGCCCCTCTCACCGCGGGATTCCGCTTCTCGTAACCTCGCCGAAGTCCTGGACTTCAGCGGCGCGCCGAACCTTGCGGCGCCGCGCTTCGCGGTGCCGCAGTTCCTCGCCACCGTTTGCCCGCCCGCGCCACCGACCGGCGCCGAACAAGCCGAATGGCCCGCATTGAAACAGAAAGCCCTCGCCGCCGGATGGAGCCTGCCCTCATGACCACGACCACGACACTCCGGAGTGCCCTGCGACGCCGGACGCACTGTGGAGCGGCGATCGCCACTGCGTTGCTCGCGGTCGTCGGCCTCGTCGCCGCCCGAGGTGCCGAAGGCGCCACCGCGTCCGGAGTCGGCGCCTACGTGCCGCCGGTCAAGCACGTGTTCGTCATCAACATCGAGAACAAGGGCTACGACACCACCTGGGGACCAACGTCAGCGGCGCCGTACCTGGCGAAAACCCTGCGGGCAAAGGGCGTTCTGCTCAATACCTATTACGGCACCGCACACAATTCGCAGCCCAACTACGTTGCGCAACTGTCGGGCCAGGGCCCGAACCCACAGATGCAGGGCGATTGCCAGATCTACTCCAGCTTCGCAGGTGGCGGAACAGCCGCGCCCGGACAGGCCGTAGGCAGCGGTTGCGTCTTTCCCGCGACCGTCGCCTCGCTGCCGACCCAGCTCGACGCGAAAAAGTTGACCTGGAAGGGCTACATGGAAGATATCGGCACACCGTGCCGGCACCCGACTATCAACACGGTCGACCCGACCCAGAAGGCCACCGTCGGCGACCAGTACGCCGTACGGCACAACCCGTTCGTGTACTTCAGTGCGATCACCAACTCCCCCGAGTGCGCGCAACGCAATGTCGACCTTTCCCAGCTTCCGACGGATCTCGCAAGCAGCAGCACAACTGCGAACCTGTCCTACATCACGCCCAACCTGTGCAATGACGGCCACGACTCACCGTGCGTCGACGGGCGCCTCGGCGGCCTGGCCAGTGTCAACGCGTGGCTGCAGGTCTGGGTACCGAAGATCCTCAACTCGCCTGCGTACCAGGCCGACGGCGAGCTGATCATCACGGCCGACGAAGCAGACAGCCCGCAAAGCGACGCGACCGCCTGCTGTGGCGAGGGACCGGGGCCGAACAGCCCGTTGCCGGGCATTGCCGGCCTGGGCGGCGGCCGGATCGGCGCATTGGTCCTTTCTCGATGGACAGCACCGAACACTTGGAGCACCACGCCGTACAACCATTACTCGCTGCTGGCTTCGATCGAGGACATCTTCCGGCTGCCTTACCTCGGCTACGCCCGGACCGCCGGACTGAACCGGTTCGGCCTGGACGTGTACAACAGCGGCTGGAACAGTTGACCCGTTCCTGATCCAAACAGGACTGCTACGTCCGGGGCTTCTCGGCCTCCGAGGCACCCTTTACTCCATGCCGATCGGCTGCGGGAGGACGGGCTGCGGAGCGGCCTGCCTATCCCACGCGGTACTTGACGTGGGTGACTGCCGGCGAGCCGATTACCTGCACCGGCTCGAGCCGAAGGGTGTCGGAGACGCCGTCGAACAGCCGCTCTCCCGTACCGAGCAACACCGGCGAGATGTGCATGTGCAGCTCATCGATCATGCCTGCGTGCAGGTAGGCATTGACCGTGCTGGCGCCTCCGGCGATCTCAACGCGCTTGTCGTCGGCTGCCGCCTTGGCCTGCTCGAGTGCAGACTCGATGCCGTCGGTGACGAAGTGAAAGGTGGTCCCGCCGTCCATCGGCAACGGCTCGCGCGAGTGATGGGTCAGTACGAACACCGGCGCATGATAGGGCGGCTCGTCACCCCACCAGCCCTTCCATTCGAGATCCCACTCGCCGCGACCAGGGTCGAACATGTTGCGTCCCATGACGTACGCGCCGGGCATCTGCTGCCACTCGTCGAGGATCGTCCGGTCTTCGCCCTGCGGGTTGAAATGCCATTCGTGCAGGCGCATGCCGCCTTCGCCGATCGGGTTCTCGAGGCTCTGCCTCGGCCCCGCCACGAAGCCGTCCACAGACGTCGAGATGTTGCAGCTGACTCTCGTCATCGATAGTCCAATCGGTAGCAATCAAACCGCCAGATGCGCCGACAAGCGTGCTCGGTCAACCTACACATCCGGGGCCGGCGCCGCACCGTTGCGGTTGGTGTCGAGGCCGCTGGTCCGGGACGCTCAGTCCTGTTCTGCACGTGAGCGGTCCTCGGCCCCGTCGAGTTCGGCGGCGAGCTGATCCGGGGCACGCATCCGCCAGGCGTCATAGACGAGTTCCCTCAGGCGCTCGGCTCGCACCTGCGCCAGTCGCAGCATCACCAGCGGCAGGCCGTCGTAACCGGACGTGGTGAAAAAGACTGCGGGTTCTCCCAGGAGGAGAGCCTGCTTCTCGGCTTCGTCACCGACGAACAACACCGCGATGTCGCTGCGGATGACCCGCGCCTTCCCGGCGCTGCGTTCGGGATAGGACCAGATGAATCCCTTCCCTGCAACGCGGAAGTCGAAACCATCGCTGTCGATCTCGGCCACCTGTGGCAGGGACAGCGCGAGGCGGCGTACGTCCTCGGCATCAGCCATCGTCGCTCCTGGATCCCGCTACCTGCATACCCACACGCTAAACGCAGCTGCGGACAACACGCACCGTGCACGGGCGACAACAGCGGGGCCTTGGACCGGCAGGGACGATGGCAGGTGCAGGATGATGCGATGAGCAAAGATGAGGTGCGTGACGGCGTTGAGCTGACGAACCTCGATCAACCGCTGTTCGAAGGCGCGGGTGCGACCAAACGGGATCTCGTCGACTACCTCGACACTGTCGCCGATCGGATCATCCCGGAGCTGCGGGACCGCCCGCTGTCTGTGGTGCGAGTACTGCGTGGGCAGGCACCTTTCATGCAGAAGAATGTCCCCAAGTACACCCCGGAGTGGGTGCCGACCGTGTCGATGTGGGCGGAATCCTCCAAGCGTGAGGTGTCCTACGCACTGTGCAACGACCGCAGAACGTTGCTGTGGTTGGCCAATCAACGTGCCGTCGAATATCACCCGACGCTGTTCCGGATCGATCAGCCCGGTCATCCGACCCACCTTGTCCTCGACATCGATCCACCGGAGGAATCGGCGTTCTCGCATGCCGCCCGAGCTGCCCAGATGGTTCGCCAGGCGCTCGCAGACGCGGGATTGGCCGGTGCGGTGAAGACCAGTGGGGCAAAGGGTTTGCATGTCTTCGTGCCGGTCGCTTCAGCGACCATGGAGGAGGCTGCTGCCGCAACCCGCGCCCTCGCCGTGCGGGCCGAGCGAATCGATCCCACGCTCGCGACCACCGCGTTCGTGCGTGCGGATCGCGATGGAAAAGTCTTTCTCGACTCGACCCGCGCAGGAGGTGCCACGGTGGCCGCCACGTACGGCCCACGCCTGCGTGCCGGCGTACCGGTGTCCTACCCAGTTGGGTGGGAAGAACTCGAGGCCGTCACGCCGCGCGATTTCACTCTGCACACTGCGCCAGGCCTGCTGAACGAGCGCAATCCATGGGCGGAGCAGATGCCAGGGCCGCAGGTGCTCAGTGCGGAACTGGTCGAGGAAGGTCGCCAGGTCCCTATCGCGCGCGTCCAAGCTATGCACGAAGGAAAGCGGCGGGCTCGCGCTCGGCGAAGGGACGATGCGCCGAGCGCGGACTAGGCCACATTCATATGGTGATGACTACCCGTGCAAGCCTGGCGCGCCCAGGCGCTGCGCGATTGCCCGGCCACGACCCCGAACTCCAGGTCGAAATGATCACGCAGCCAGTGCGTTCTCCATCCACGTGCGCAGCATGTCGACGGGGACGGCTCCGATCTGGCGCGCGACAACCTGCCCGTCACGCATGATCAGCAATGTCGGAATGGATTGAACCTCGAACCGTCTGGACAGGGATGGCGCAATGTCGGCATTGACCTTCACGAGCTTCAGGCTGCCGGCCTTCTCGGTGGCCAGTTGCTCCAACGCCGGGCTGACCATGCGACACGGACCGCACCACGGAGCCCAGATGTCGACCAGCACCGGGATCATCGCGGCCTCGACGACTTCGGCGAACGTGTTGTCGTCGGCCTCCACCATCCATGGCAGCTCCGAGTGACACTTGCCGCATCGCGGGCTGCTTTTCGCGGCCGCGGGCACTCGGTTCTTGCTACCGCACACTGGGCACACGACAATGGTTCCATTCTTGATCGTGGTCATGCCGTGGCCTCGCCTTCGAGCGCCTCGGAACTCACGACGATCTCGCCTTCCTCGACGCCGACCCTGATCACCGATCCATCGGGCACGTCGCCGCTCAGGAGTGCTCGCCCGATCCTGGTCTCGACCTCGCGAGCGATGAAGCGGCGCAACGGGCGCGCCCCGTACACCGGGTCGAAGCCCTGCCGAGCAATGAAGCGGAGTGCGTCTTCGGTGACCTCGAGCGTCATCCGCCGGTCGGCCAGTCGATTGCGCAGATCGTTGAACATGAACGAGACGATGCGTTCGATCTCGGGTTGGGTCAATGGCTTGAACAAGACGATCTCGTCGATCCGGTTGAGGAACTCCGGACGGAAGTGCATCTGCAGTTCCCGCATGACGCTGTCCCGTGCTTCGGGTTTGACCTCGCCATAGGACGTGACGCCCTCGAGCAGGTGGTTGGACCCGATGTTGGACGTCATGATGATGACGCAGTTGCGGAAGTCCACCGTCCGACCTTGAGCATCGGTGAGTCGGCCATCGTCGAGCACTTGCAGCAGCGTATTGAACACGTCCGAATGAGCCTTCTCGATCTCGTCGAACAGCACGACCGAGTACGGCTTGCGCCTGACAGCTTCAGTGAGCTGACCTCCCTCGTCGTAGCCCACGTAGCCGGGGGGCGCACCGACAAGCCGGCTCACGGTGTGGCGCTCCTGATATTCGCTCATGTCGATTCGGATGATGCTGTCCTCGGTGTCGAACAGGGCGGCCGCGAGGGTCTTTGCCAGCTCGGTCTTCCCGACCCCTGTTGGCCCGAGGAAGATGAAGGACCCAATCGGGCGTCGCGGATCCTTGATTCCCGAGCGCGCTCGAATGATCGCGTCCGCGACCAGTTGAACCGCCTCGTCCTGGCCCACGACGCGTTCGTGCAGAATCTGGTCCAGCCGCAGCAATTTGTCCCGCTCGCCCTCCTGAAGACGACTCATCGGAATGCCGGTCCAGCGCGACACGATCGACGCGATTTCCGCTTCGGTGACGACCTCACGCAGTAATCGATGGCCGCCTTGTTTCGCGGCGAGCTGCTCCTCCTCGGCCTGAAGTTTGCGTTCCAGCTCCGGCAGCTTTCCGTGCCGCAACTCCGCAGCCAGGTTCAGGTCGTAGTTGCGCTCGGCCTGATCTGCTTGCTGGCGGACCTCCTCGATCTCCTGTCTGAGCGCCTGCACCTTGCGAAGGGCCAGTCGCTCGGACTCCCATTGAGCTCGCATCGCGTCGGCCTCGCTGCGCACGTCGGCGAGCTCCTTGCGAAGTTCTTCCAGGCGAGTCTTGCTTGCGCGATCTTCCTCCTTCGCGAGCGCAGCCTCTTCGATCTCGAGTCGAGTCAGTCGGCCGGTAAGTTCGTCGAGCTCGGCGGGCATGGAGTCGATCTCGGTACGCAACATCGCACACGCTTCGTCCACGAGATCGATTGCCTTGTCGGGGAGGAAGCGATCGGAGATGTAGCGATGGCTCAAGACGACTGCGGAGACCAGCGCGCTGTCCTGAATTTTGACTCCGTGGAAGACCTCTAGCCGTTCTCGCAGTCCGCGCAGGATCGAGACGGCGTCCTCGACGGACGGCTCCTCCACCAACACAGGTTGGAAACGGCGCTCGAGCGCAGCGTCCTTCTCGATGTGCTTGCGGTACTCGTCGAGGGTCGTCGCGCCGATCATGTGCAACTCGCCCCGTGCCAGCATCGGCTTCAGCATGTTTCCGGCGTCCATCGCTCCTTCGGAGGCGCCGGCACCCACGACCGTGTGAAGCTCGTCGACGAAGAGCAGAATCCGCCCCTCGGCTGCCTTCACCTCGTTGAGGACTGCTTTGAACCGTTCTTCGAACTCGCCGCGGTACTTCGCCCCAGCGATCAGAGAACCCATGTCGAGGGCAAAGACAATCTTGTCTCGCAGCCCCTCGGGAACATCTCCGTGGGTGATGCGCTGAGCAAGTCCCTCGACGATCGCAGTCTTGCCGACACCAGGGTCACCGATCAGGACCGGGTTGTTCTTCGTCTTTCGCGACAGAATCTGGATGACGCGCCGGATCTCGGAGTCCCTGCCGATGACCGGGTCAAGCTTGCCGGCAGCAGCATCGGCGACGAGGTCGCGGCCGTATTTCTCGAGTGCCTCGTAGGCCACTTCGGGCATCGCAGAGGTAACCCGCTGATTACCACGAATCTGGGTGAGGGCGCTCAAGAATCGGTCGCGGGTGAGGCCTTGCTCAGCCATCAGACGTCCCGACGCAGTCGAAGATCCTTCGTCCAGAAGGGCGATGAGCAGGTGCTCGACAGAGACGTATTCATCCTTGAGTCGGCGCGCCTCACGGTCGGCAGCGTCCAGCAAACGAGACAACCGCTGCGTGACGAAGACCTGGCCCGGAGAAGCACCCGGGCCCGATACCTTAGGACGTCGGGACAGCTCGTCTTCCAACCTTGCATGCAGCTGGTCAGGATCACCTCCGGCTTGCATCAGCAGCCGGGGCGAGAGACCGTCGGCCTGGTCGAGCAGCGCTAGGAGCAGGTGTTCCCCGTCGACCTCCGTGTGTCCGAATCGGAGCGCCTTGGTCTGCGCATCGTGCAGGGCTTCCTGCGACTTCTGCGTCAGGCGGTTCATGTCCACGTCGAAACTCCTGTCCTGCCCTGGCGGCTTCGCGCTGCCGCCTCGAGCGCCGATACCCGGTCAAGCAGGTCGAGCACCAGACCGAGCGCTGCATAGTTGAGCGAGAACCCGGCCCGCAGTCGCTGAATGCGAGCCACTTGAGCGAACTGGGACGGTGCGAACCAGAGCGCGCCCGAGGAGTCCTGCTCGGAATCGATCAGTCCGAGGCTGACAAGTCTGAGCACCATGTCCGGATGCATCCGAACACCGCGAGCGAAAGTCTCGAGATCGACTTGTACCGGCCGGGCAAGCACGTACCTCATCGCCGTTTCCTCGGATCGAATTTGGAGGTGCCTGCGAGTTGTTCGAAGAGCCGCTTCTCCTCCTTGGTCAACTTGGTTGGCACCATGATCTGCACCTCGGCGAACGCATCACCCGATGCGCCCCGCGGGTTCGGCAATCCCTGACCTCTGAGCCGTAGTCGACGGCCACTGGAGGTGCCGGCAGGAACCTTGATCGTCGACTGACCGCCCGGCGTCTCGACCGGGATTGAGGCACCCAACGCGGCCTCCCATGGTGTCAGGGGCAGCGTGAACGAAACGTCGCGGCCGTCCACCCGATAGCGAGGATGCAGTTTGATCCTCACGCGCAGATACAGGTCACCGGCATTGGCCCCGCTACTGCCACGACCGCCCTGGCCAGCCAACCGGATTCGCTGTCCGTCCACGACACCTGCGGGAATATTGACGTCGAATCTGCGCTCGCCGCCTGCACCCCCGAGCGTCACGGAGCGTTTGCCGCCCCGGTAGGCCTCCTCGACGGTCAGGGCGAGCTCGGCCTCCTGGTCGGCGCCAGGTATCGGGCCCCACTCCCGCCGACCGCGTCCGCCGAAGATCCCGCCTAGCAGGTCATCAAAATCGATGTCGTCTGCGGATGTGCTCGTATAGCGGAAACCACCACCCGGCCCAGAGTCGCCAAAGCCGGTGCCTGCGCCTCGCGCGCCGGCGCCTTCGTACTCGCGGGCCCGCCGCCACGTCTGCGGATCCACGCCTTCGGGAACCTGACGGAAGTCCGCTCCGAATGCGTCATAACGCTTTCTCGTGTCCGGGTCGGACAGCACGTCGTAGGCCTCGGAGGTCTCCTTGAACCGTTCTTCGGCCTCAGGATCCTTGTTCACATCGGGGTGGTACTTACGGGCCAGCTTGCGATATGCACGCTGAATCTCGTCCTGGCTGGCGCTTCTGGACACACCCAGGATCTCGTAGAAATCGCGAGCCGCCATTACGGTGCCCTCTTGGCCACCACCACCGCCGCTGGACGCAACAGATTTTCATCAGTGCCGTATCCAGGTCGGACAACCTCGACGACGGTGCCGGCGGGCACGTCGGGATCCTCGACGGTGGCGACCGCCTCGTGCAGAGCGGGATTGAACGGTTGACCGATGTCTTCCCGCCGCGGATATCCGAGGCGGTTGAGCACAGCCAGCGCCTGTTCGCGCACTGCGCGAATGCCTTCGACGATGGCGCCGGGATCCGACTCTGCATGTTGTAGTGCCAGTTCCAGGTTGTCGAGTACTGGCAGCCATTCCGCGGCGACCCGAGCCCGTTCGGCGAGCCGTAGCTGATCGGCATCCCGGCTGACCCGCTTACGGAAGTTGTCCAGGTCGGCGACAGCACGCCGCCACCGGTCCTCCAATTCGTCAATCTGCGCCTGCGCCGCGGTGGCGGCGGTGTTGTCGTCGCCGGTCGCCGAGGCGTCAGTTGCGGCCTCGGCTGCCGCCTCGGGCGACGTGTCAGACGAGGTGTCGTGGGGACTAGCAACGCTCTGATCCGCCATCCGACTCAGCTCGGCGTGAACTCGGCGTCGATGACGTCGTCGTCATCGGCGGGTGATCGGCGACTGCCATCTTCTGTCGGGCCGGCGGGGCCGGACGCAGCTGAGGCTCGCGCGGAGGCGAGCGCCTGGTACATCTGCTGCAGGTCTGCGGTGAGGGAACGAAGGCGCTCGATACTTTGTTCTTCCTTGATCGCCGTACGGGCGTCGGCCACCAGCGTTTCAGCGCGTGCCTTGTCGTGCAACGCGACGGCATCGCCGAGTTCGTTGAGGCGTCGCTCCACCTGGTAGGCAGCAGAATCCAGTTCGTTTCGAGCATTAACTATTTCGCGCAACTGGGTGTCCTCGGCACGGTGTTGGTCGGCGTCGGCGATCATGCGCTCGATTTCGGCCTTGTCGAGGTTCGAGGTCTCGCTGATCGTCACCTTCTGTTCAGCGCCGGTGTCCTTGTCCTTTGCCGAGACATGCAGGATGCCGTTCGCGTCGATGTCGAAGGTCACCTCGATCTGCGGTTCGCCTCGAGGTGCCGGGCGAATGTTGTCGAGCCTGAATCGCGCGAGCACCCGATTGTCAGCGGCTTTCTCGCGCTCACCCTGTAGAACGACGACGTCAACGGCCGGCTGGTTGTCCTCGGCCGTGCTGAACGTTTCCGTTCGGCGTGCGGGAATGGTGGTGTTGCGCTCGATGACCTTGGTCATCACGCCACCCATAGTTTCCAGCCCAAGCGAAAGCGGAGTGACATCAAGCAGAAGCACGTCCTTCACTTCGCCCTTGATGATCGCCGCCTGCACAGCCGCGCCTACGGCGACAACTTCGTCGGGGTTGACGGTCATGTTCGGTTCCTTGCCGCCAGTGAGTCGGCGGACCAGGCTCTGAACAGCTGGAATGCGCGTCGAACCCCCTACCAGGATGACCTCGTCGATATCGTCGGCGGTGATCTTCGCGTCCGACATCGCCTGCTGTACCGGCTCGAGGCATCGTTCGACGAGGTCGGCGGTCAACTGCTCGAAAGTCGATCGCATAAGCGTCGTGTTGAGGTGCTTCGGGCCCGATGCGTCGGCTGTGACGAAGGGCAGGTTGATGGTCGTCTGAGCGACCGAAGAGAGCTCGACCTTCGCTTTCTCCGCAGCTTCGAACAGCCGCTGTAGCGCTTGCGGATCGTCTCGTAGATCGATGCCGTTTGCATTCTTGAACTCGTTGGCGAGATGGTCGACGATGCGGCGGTCGAAGTCGTCTCCGCCGAGGTGCGTATCGCCGGCCGTAGAGCGTACTTCGACGACGCCGTCACCGACGGTCAGGACACTGACGTCGAAGGTGCCGCCGCCCACGTCGAACACAAGAATGGTCTCGTTGGCAAGCTTCTCCATGCCGTAGGCCAAAGCCGCTGCGGTTGGCTCGTTGATGATGCGCAGCACTTCGAGGCCGGCAATGCGGCCCGCATCCTTCGTCGCCTGTCGCTGCGCGTCGTTGAAATGCGCGGGCACCGTGATGACCGCCTCGGTGACACGTTCGCCCAGGAATCTGCTTGCGTCCTCGACAAGCTTGCGCAGCACCAGGGCAGAGATCTCCTCGGGCGCATAAAGCTTTCCGTGGACCTTGAACCGAACCGCGTCGTCAGGGCCAGGGACGACATCGAAGGACACCGCGCTCAATTCACTGGTCACCTCGTCATAGCGTCGGCCGATGAAACGCTTGGCCGAGTAGATGGTTCCCTTGGGATTCAGGATGGCCTGGCGTCGCGCGATCTGGCCGACCAGCCGCTCGCCGTTCTCGGTGAAGGCGACCACGGACGGCGTCGTGCGGGCTCCCTCTGCGTTGGGTGTGACGACGTAGTTGCCGCCTTCGTTGGCGGCGATGACGGAGTTCGTGGTACCCAGATCGATCCCGACTGCTTTCGCCATCGGATCCTCCTTCGGTGCAGTGCCTTTGCCAGCGATGTGATGGTCTCTGCCGTAGGGAAGTCACGCCGGTTGCGGAGACCCGACAACCCGCAGGGCGTCCTCTGCGTATGGGGTGTCAACGACGACTTCGTAATGCGAGGCAGCCATTGCGCGCACCGAGCTGAAATCTCTGTGACCACCGCTGGCAAGGTAACCCCCGGCCCCCCAAGCGGCGCCGAACACGAGTCCGAGCAGAAGTGCCGACAGCATCGCCCCGGTTTCCCACGGACTGACGATCCAGAAAACCAGTCCGACCAGCAGTCCGAACCAGGCACCGGTGACGGCCCCCGCCAGTGCAGCCCGCCAGATCGTGAGTCGGCCCATGACCCGCTCCACAAAGTGCACGTCTCTGCCGATGATCGTGACGTGCTCGACCGGAAACATTCGATCGGCCAATGTGTCAACAACTGCCTGGGCTTCTTCGTAATTCGGGTAGGAGCCGATCACCCTGCCCAAATCCGTTCTGCCGTGCGATGTGGTCATTTCCGCTCCCCTGGCCGCGCCGTGCCGTACCGGCGCGAATATCGGCTGTCCTACGGCGAAGGAGTTCGCCTCGTTCACCGAGCCGCTTGTCTCACCGTCATCCCTTGCTGCCTCGAACGCATCACTAGAACATGGGATTTCCCCAAAGCCCGCGGACGCTTGAGGGTGGTGGCATTATGCGACATCACCGAGGCGATCCCGTTCAATCGCAGGATTCGATCCGTATCGAGGGGCCGGAGCCGACGCAGCACCGGACGGACGGCGCTCAGCCGATCCCCGAAGGCCCAGTGCGGATAGGCATTGTTGCCACCCCGGGCATCTCAGAGGTAATGCTTGAAGAACTCGGCGCGGGGCTTCTGGAGGATCTTTCCCGTGCATTTCCCGCGATCGATTGGCAGGTCATCACCCTGGTCGACACCGACGTGTTGCCGCCGGTGGAGGTAACCGATCTGCTACGCCGAGCCCGGGAGCACCTGCTCGAACAGCAATGTCACCTCGTAGTGCTGATCACCGACTTGCCGCTGAAGGTCGGACGCCACCCGGTGCTCAGTCACGCAAGCCGGGCCCACGGCGTCGCCGTCGTCTCGCTCCCCGCCCACGGCGCGGTATCGCTGAAAAGCAAGACGCGCCGGAGCATGGCGAACGCGGTAAGCACCTTGATGGGCGCGAGTGTCTTGCCGGACCCCACTGAGAGCTCGTCGGCCCGACGCCCGGGCAGGCGGGGACGCGCAGATGCCTGTATCCGAGAACTCGGTACCCCCGTCTCGCCACATCCGTCGAGCGTGGTGTTTCTGGCGCGGGTCATCACCGGCAATCTGCACCTGCTCGCCGGTATGCTCCGTGCAAATCAGCCCTGGCGCCTGACGCTGCATCTGACCCGGTCATTGACAGCAGCGGCGGCGGCCGTTGCTGCAGCCCTGTTCACGTTCGACATTTGGCGGATCGCCGATCAAATGGGGACCGCTCGTCTTGTCCTCGCGACAGTAGGATCCATCGTCGCGATCGCGGCGACGTTGATCATCGGCGCAGGCCTGTGGGAGCGCAGCCCATATCCGCGAGCTCGACAGCAGGTGATGCTCTTCAACACCGCGACAACGGCAACCGTCCTGCTCGGCGTGTTCGCGTTGTACGTGATGCTCTTCCTGCTGAGCGCGGTAGGACTGCTGGTGCTGGTCCCCGGTGGGCTGCTGTCGACTGTCCTGCAGCATCACGCCAGCTACGTCGACAAGGCACAGGTGGCTTGGCTTGGCGGCTCGCTCGCGACCGTCGCGGGTGCGCTCGGGGCCGGACTCGAGACGGACGAAGCGGTACGCAGGGCGGCGTATGCCAACCGCGGACGTCCTCGACAGCAGCAAAGCGAAGGGCCGACGCATGATCAGCCCGCCACATCGAGTGGCGAAAATCCCTGAAGACCTCCGCCGTCGCCGGACCGATCCAAGACCCCGCGATTCAGTGATGTGCCGGTCGCTGCCCAGCGCGCATGCTGAGCCGATCGGCGGGCCGCCGCACGCGGCGGTTGGTCGTCATGCGGATAAGAGGAGTGGCCGATGACCCCACTAGACCTGCTGTGGCTGTTCTTCGTTTTGTCGAGTCTTCAACCGGTGCTCCAGCAGCGCTATCTGGCCTCACAGCGGACCTACGCACTGCGCGCGCTGCAGAAGCAGCGCGGTTCGCGAGTGGTCACGCTGATCCATCGAAGGGAAGGTCTGTCCATCTTGGGGATCCCATTCGGGGGTTACATCGACATCGAAGACTCCGAGGCGCTTATTCGGGTGATCGAGATGACGGACAAGGAAACGCCCATCGACCTCATACTCCACACCCCTGGCGGGCTGGTGCTGGCCGCCGAACAGATCGCTTCGGCGCTGGCCGAGCATGCTGGCCCCGTTACGGTGTTCGTTCCGCACTACGCGATGAGCGGGGGCACCCTGATCGCGATGGCCGCTGATCAGATCGTGCTCGCTCCGTCCGCGGTGTTGGGCCCTGTCGATCCACAGCTCGGCGAGTATCCCGCGGCCTCGATCATCGCCACCGTCGAGCGGAAGGATGTCAATGAACTCGATGACAAGACGCTGATCCTGTCCGACATGGCCCGTAAGGCACAGGTGCAGGTCCATGACTTCGTGAGCGAGCTGCTCGCCAAGCAGCTGGCAACAGAACACGCCTCCGAGCTGGCCAAGATGCTCAGCGACGGACGCTGGACGCACGACTTCCCGATCGATGCAAAACGCGCGCAGTCCATTGGACTCAAGGTGACAACGGACATGCCAGATCTGGTCCGCAAGTTGATGCGGCTCTATCCACAGCCACGGGGGCGGCGCCCCTCGGTCGAGTACCTCCCTGGCCGCTACGACGCTCCTGAGCGTGGGCGACGACGAGTGCTGGGCGAAAAGTCATGAACCCGCACCTGGTGGGCCTCGATCCGCACCTGAGCCTGGTGCGGCCGGTGCAGCCGCGGACGCCGGAGGGATGCGAGGAGTGTCTGCGGTTGAGTACTCCGTGGGTGCATCTGCGGCTGTGCCTGACGTGCGGCCATGTCGGCTGCTGTGACTCGTCGCCGATGCGGCACGCCCGCGCCCACGCGGCGCACATCGGTCATCCGATCGTGCAGTCCTTCGAGCCGGGCGAGTCATGGCGATGGTGCTACGTCGACGAGACCTATGTCTGACCAGTCGAGCGAGCTCGAGCGGCACGATTCGTCGAGTCGACCGCCGGTGCCCGAAGAGACCCCCGATCTGCACGGTGCATTTCCCCGACTGACCGACACTCAGATCGAGATGCTCGATGCCTATGGCGTGCGGCGCGTTGTCGAGCCGGATGAGGTGCTCATAGACGAGGGAGAACCGAGCAAGTACTTCTACGTGGTGATTCAAGGACGGGTCGGGATATACGACGATTACCACGGACGCCGACGGTTGATCAGAGTGCACGGTCCGCGCCGATTCATCGGCGAGTTGTCCATCCTGACCCGCCAGGTGGAGTTCGTGACGGTGGCCGCCCTCGAGCAAGGAGAGGTGCTCGCGGTTCCAGCCCAGCGGCTGCGGGAGCTGGCCCTGCATGAACCCGAGCTGGGAGACCTGATCCTGCGTGCGTTTCTGGTGCGTCGGTCGTTGCTGATCGACTCCGGCGCCGGCTTCCGTATCGTCGGCACCCGGACATCGCGTGACACCCAGCGGCTACGCAGCTTCGCCGTCCGCAACCGGTTGCCACATCGCTTCCTCGACATCGAACGCGATGCACTCGCCGAATCCCTGGTGCGTCAGTTCGACATCTCGCCTGACGACCTACCTATTGTCATTGTGTCGGGCCACGCCGTGTTGCGGAATCCGACCAACGCCGAGCTAGCGGAGGCAACCGGGCTTCGCCAGCGCAACGCCAAGCGCGAGCTGGTTGACCTCATCGTGGTGGGGGCTGGACCGTCCGGGCTCGCCGCTGCGGTCTATGGCGCATCGGAGGGACTGACCACCGTCGTACTCGACGCGGTCGCCACCGGCGGGCAAGCGGCTACCTCGTCTCGCATCGAGAACTATCTGGGTTTCCCTGCAGGGATCTCCGGAGCCGACCTTGCCGAGCGAGCCACGATCCAGGCTGAGAAGTTCGGCGCGCGAATCACGATCCCGGGCGAGGCTCGCGCACTGCAGCGCCTTGAGGGGCATTACACGGTCTGGGCCGAGGCTGACCTGGAGATAGTCGGACGGTCGGTGATCATTGCCACCGGTGCTCTGTACCGCAAGCTCGACGTGGCGCGATTGGCGGACTTCGAGATGACCAGCGTGTATTACGCCGCCACTCGGTTCGAGGCACAGCAATGTGGCCGGCAGTCAGTGGCCATCGTTGGCGGCGGGAACTCGGCCGGCCAAGCCGCGGTCTTCCTATCCCAAACGGTGCCGCAGGTCTATCTGCTGATCCGGCATGGCGATCTGCACCGGGAGATGTCCCAGTATCTGATCGACCAGATCGACGCGATACCCAATGTCGAGGTCCGATATCACACTGAGGTCAGCGAGCTGCGCGGGGATCAATCGCTCACCGGGCTCGTCGTGGAGAACAACCAGACGGGTGAGCGGGAGACGCTGGTCGTCGGCGCGCTGTTCGTGTTCATCGGCGCCACGCCATGCACCAGTTGGCTCGTCAACACGATCGCCTTGGATCAGGATGGATTCGTCCTCACCGGGGAGTATGCCGCAGCCGCGGATGGCGATGCGCGGCCGCAACTGCTGGAGTCCAGCTGGCCGGGCGTCTTTGCGGTGGGTGACGTACGCAGCGGATCGGTCAAGCGGGTGGCCTCCGCGGTAGGCGAAGGTGCGATGGCCGTTCGCCTGATCGAGGCGCAGTTCGCCCAGGACATGATGAACTCGCCGTCATCTGAACAGCCGTCATTCTGAAGAGATTCTCAGTCGATGAATGAGTTGACCGAGATCAGGTTCTCAACCGTAGCTATCCCCGGCGCTGACCAAGCGACGCGCTCGGCCGCTCGCTTCTCGGCAAACGAGTGCACGGTACCCATCAGCGTCAGGTGATCGCCCCGCACCTCGACGGTAATTCGCTCAGCGTCCGTTGCCGCACTCCGAAGCAGGGCGTCCTCGATCTGCTTCTTCAGTTCGTCAGGCGCCGGGCCGGAGTGCGCCTTGATCGTCAGCTCGTTGCTCACCGCGCGAATGCCGGCTAACCGGCGCACGGCACGTTCGGCATCGTCCTTCTGGTGTCCCCAGTCGAGCTGACCCCGCAAAGTGACCTTGCCGTGTGACACGGTTACCTTCACGTCCTCAAGCGGCACCACGGCGTCGCGTTGCAGGGCCTGGACGACCTCTTCGGCGAGTTCTGCGTCGGTGCGCTGGAGATAGCTCGGCAGCCGCACCTCGATGTCGTTGGCGACCGCCGTGACACCCGGCACCCGATGAGCGGCCTCCGCCGCCGCCCACCTCTTCAGGTAGGAGTCCACCCAGCCGGTCAGCGTAACGACGCCGTCAGTGACGACGACACCGATCTCGTTGGGTTGAACGCGCCGATCCCAGGCCAACTCGGCCAGAACATCAAGCTGGATGTCCGCATCGACACGTTTCACGGTGCCGGTCGTCATCGGCTCAGCTCACGTCGATGCGCCGGCGCGCACGACCGGTGCTCTTGGGCACGCGTACGTGCAGCACGCCGTCGTTCATGCTGGCCTCGACATGCTCTTCGTCGACCTCTGCTGGAAGGATCACCTCGAACGCGAAGCTCCCCCAGACCCGAGCTTGCCGACGCAACCTGCCCTTGTGCTGTGTCTGCACGCGTTCTCCGCTGATCACCAGGCGTCGGCCGTCGACCTCGATATTGACGTCCTTCTTGCGGACCCCGGGAAGATCGACGTCAAGCACGAATTCCTCGTCGGTTTCTTCGAGGTCGACCATCGGGGTGAAACGCTCCCCTCCGGGTGCTGCGGGCAGCGCCGCCCACTCGTCGTCGAAGAGCCGGGACAGTTGCTGTGTCAATCGATCGAACTCGGTGGTGACATCTGTGTGACCCCTGTGCATTGGTAAAGCCATGTTGTCCTCACTATCCGATGTGCGCGGTGCCACCCGCGCGCGAAGACGTTGCTTGGGACGAACGCGGCATGGCCGCTTCGCTTCGCACGACCGATCTTTGCGCGTCATCGGCTCGGCCACATCCCGTGTATGCGGGTTTCTGGACGTCGCCGCTGCGGTTCGTCGCAGCGATCCCGCTCAGCGCACAGCGCCCGCAAAGAGTCGAGATTTGACAGAAATCCGATGGGTGATGAAGCCCAGCGCGGCAACACTGACGATGCCGACCACGGCGTACCCGGTCCTCGTCCCAACGGTGTCCCACGCGGTGTGCAGGGCGACAGCCATCGCGAATATCAGTAGAAAACCGATGATCGACCGAGCAGACCAACCCTCGTTCGCGGCCCCCCATAGCCCAGCGCAGGTCAGTCCAGTCCACGCCATGTGCCCGGCCGGACTGAGCACGCCACGCAACAGAAGCAGCCCGTCTACCGTCTGAATGTCACCGCGACTCACGATCAGCGCAACGAATGCGTAACCCATTGTTTCCAGCGCGGCAAATCCGGCTCCCGATGCGACGCCGATCAGCAGCCCGTCGGCAACGGTCCGGTAGCGGCGAAGCGCCAGCACCGCTATCGGAACGATCAGCTTCGAAGCCTCTTCGCTGATAGCGACGGCGACCATCGGCAACGTGCCGAGCTTGATCAGCGTCTTGTACTCCAGAACACCAGCCACAACGGTGCCGAGCACGCCACCCAGCAATGCGATGAGTATCAGCGCGCCGGCGCTTACGTTGTAGCGCAGGCGGCGCCCATACACGAAACTCACGAAAGTCGCCGGGACGACTGCTGCGCCCAGGAGGATCAGCGACGGGACGTAGTTGGGGTTGCGTGTGTCGATCAGAGTTCGACGTTCAATCTCGAACAGCAGTGCTCCCACTACCAAAACGAAGATCCACCCGAAACGACGCGCGACGTCGGAACCGGCCATCCACAACACCCTCTAACCCTCCATGCACTTGCTCCAGGCACTTGCGTCATGCACCTGTTCCAGGCACTTGCGTTCCGGGTTGTTGCGCCGAACCTTGCTCCCCAACAGACCGATCAGCAATAGCTGGGTGGCTAGCTCTCAGTAGCACACAGATAGGAGACAACTGTCCGGAGTAGGGTCCTTGACAGGACCAACTCAACTAGCGAGAGCCGCTTGGCGACATGAGCGAAGCTCAGGTGTCCCTGCATCCGGCGGTCTTGTTTGCCGGTCTCATACCGACTCAGTTCGCAGCCCCGCGGGTGCGACCGCAGACACTTGCTCGTACCACGCTCGTTGGCCAGCTCAACAACGCGACCGCTCCAGGTCAAGTTACGTTGCTGATCGCCGGTGCAGGCTGGGGCAAGTCGACCTTGCTGGCGCTCTGGCACGCACGCGACCCGCGACCTGACCGCTGTGGATGGTTCTCGATCGATTCCACTGACAATGAGTCCGGTCGATTTTGGACCGGCATGCTCGCCGCTTTCGCGACGATCGATTCGGAGCTTTCAGCCGGGCCGAGTCGCCTTTTCGCCGCCGCTCAACAGACTGTGGTCGATGACATCGTGCCGGCGCTCGTCAACGAACTGATGGGGTTGCAGGAGCCTGCCACGCTGGTGATCGACGACTACCACCTGATCAGTGACCGCAAGATCCAGCAGAGTCTGCGGTCATTCGTGGAGCACCTGCCCCCGATGTTGCGTCTGGTCATCTCAAGTCGAAGCAGTCCTGCACTCCCCGTGGCCAGGCTTCGCGCCCGAGGTCAGCTGGTTGATCTTGGCGTCGATGGGCTACGGCTGTCACGCGATGAGGCCGCTGAGTTGGTCAGGGCGCAAAGCCTCATTGAGTTGACCGAAGGCGAAATCGACGTCCTGTATGACCGCACCGAGGGATGGGTAGCGGGACTGCATCTCGCCTCGCTTTCGATCGGCGCCGACGCGAATCCGCACGAGTTCGTCACTACCTTCGGCCATGGTGACCGCGGTATCGGGGACTACCTTCTGGACGAGGTATTGCATCGGGAGCCCATTGAGATTCGCAGCTTTCTTCAGCAGACGTCCATCCTCAACAGCTTGACTGCATCGGCGTGTGACGCCGTCACAGGTCTGACCGACTCTGCCGCGATGCTAGAGCGCATCGAAGAAGAGCAGCTCTTCCTGGTGCCGCTGGACAATGAACGCTCGTCGTACCGCTATCACCACTTGTTCAACGATGTGCTGGACGCCGATCTGCATCGATCCGATCCTGCGCTCGCCGCAGAATCGCACCACCGGGCCGCCGAGTGGCACCGTGACCACGGCGATCCTGTCGAGGCCGTCCATCATGCGCTCGCCACTCAGGACAGGACCCTTGCAGCAGAGCTGATTGCGACCTACAGCCTCGGGACTTGTTTTCACGGTGGCGTAGAGACCGCCCTCGGTTGGCTACATGCGCTCGGCAGCGACTGCTGTCGGGCTGATGTCAGGCTCTGCCTGGCCAGGGCGGCGGTTGCTTTTGCCGGTGGCCGGATCGCGGAGATGAACCGCTGGACCGGTCTGGCAGAGCTTGCTGCGGGCCGTCCCGGGGTGTCCGATGAACTTGTCACCTCAACCCGCGCTCTGATCGCCCTCACGAAGTGGTCAGCCGCCTACTCCGAGGGCCAAGTCACGCTCTCGTTGAGAGTTGCGCAGGAATCAAATCGGCATGGCGAGGTTCCCGCACCGTGGCGAGCGAGCGCCCACACCGTGCTGGGCTGGAGCCTGTACCGCATTGGGCAGTTTCGCCCGGCACAGGACACGCTCAGCGCCGCGTCTGTGCTCGCCGATGAGGACGGAGACGGCCTCAACGCCATGATTGCCAATGGCATCCTGGCCATCATCGCGGCTGCAAATGGCCTTTTCCATGAGGTCGAACGGCTCGCGGCGCAAGCAGACCGTGCCAGTGCGAACAATGCGCTGGGAGAGCATTTCGACAACTGGTGCACAAGCTTCGCTCGGGGTTGGTCGGCGCTGAGTCAACAAGATAACGAGCATGCTCGAACGTATTTCGAACGCGCTCTGGAAGTCGTGCGACGCGGTCCCAGAAGCGTTGAGATTGCCGAGGTACTCACTGCCTTGTCGATTGCCGAGGAGGCGCTCGGGGATCTTGCATCGTCTGCCGTCCATCTTGCCGAAGCACAACACACGCTTCGCACCTGCCTGGACCCGGGATACCTGCTCGCCGATCCGCGCAACGGATCGCGCCACGTGCAGGAGCCGCGCGCTGCCGAGCCGTACCCCGGCTGGATCAACCTGACCGAAGCCGAATTGTTGATCGCAAGGCTGGTAGCAGAGGGTCTGACCAATCGCGCTATCGCAAGCCGGCTGTCCTTGTCCCAGCACACGATCGACTCCCATCTCAAGCACACGTTCACCAAGCTGGACATTCGCTCGCGGGTGCAGTTGACCCGCGCGGTTCTCGCTAACCGGCCCTGAATCCGGCAACTCCCCCGCGGTGAAAGCGTGCCGCAAGGTAGCTCCGCCTAGCGTCCGCCGTGACGTTGACCGAGGCCTACCTCGCCACGGCTTACCTGGAGGACTTTATGGACGCGCTCAGTAGATGGGTGACCCGGCATCGGGTGCAGGCAAAGCGGAAGGGTGTGGACGCCGGCCTTTCCAAGGCGGCGCCGACCGTCCGCATCGTCTCGTTCGCCTCGACCGGCAGCCATCCGCTGGTCCCGCTCGGAGAGTTGCTGGTCGGATCGCTGGGCGCTGATCGTGTTGGCCTGGGCGTTCGGTTCGTTCCTGGCTTTCCTGCCGTTGATCATGGCGCTGGTGTCAGTGTTGACAATGCAGCTCTTCATCTACGGCCTGACCTATCTGGTGCCCTCGTCGTCACCGCTCAAACCCGCGGTGCAATACATCGTCGCGCACTCATACCCGTGGCCGCCCTCCCCCTGACGAATCCAGACCTGTCGCAGCGCTGACCAGTCCGCGTTGCGGTTTGTCAGCAGGTGGTTGACCCGAGGCCGGAGGTGTGTTCGTGGTCCTAGGCGATTGCAAGCCCTAGCCGTGTACGTCGGCCAGGTGATGAACGACGTCGTGGACGAAGTACTGGCCTAGCGACTCCACCGTGAAGTTGTCGCCGTTTGACCGCTGCCCTGCGCGATCCCACTGGTCCGCGCGGACGCTGTCGAAGGCACGGGCAACTCGCTCACCCGCTACGGCAAGCTCGGCAGCCACCACGGTCGGCAACTGCTCCGAGTAGCGATCTGCGAGCGCCGTGGCGTCCTGGTCCCAATTCGCGAATTGTGGGTTGTCCTCGCCGAGCATCAACCCGGCGCGCTTCTCGAAGAGCGTGAACACATCTCGCGCGTGGCAGCCGTATTCCAGAGCCGACCACACCTGCGGTTCAGGTCGTTGCGATGCATCAGGACGTGCCAGGACACGCTGCCACCGTGGTACTGAATCACGGACGATGCCAGACACCTCGCGCCCGCTGATCGCGCTCGCCTCGAAGCCGCACTCCGGGCACCGCTTGCGCAACACCCAGGTCCAGTCCTTGTCGTCCGGCGCGACGTTTGGCGGCAAACCGTTCGCAGCATCCGAGTTTCCGTCCATGGACCGGACAGTAGCCAAGCGCCAACTGCTCATCCAAACAGATTTCGCCTCGGCCGCATTGGCATCTTGCGCGAATCGATAGCGTGCGAAGCGCGCTCAGATCACCGGTAGCTGACGTGGCCGGTACGACGGAAGCCTTGGCGGCTGACGCGCCAGGGAAGAAAACCAACGTCGATCGCGTCTAGCCTGGCGGACGGACTCGGGAAGCCGCCGTCCGGTGGGTACCGCATCGTCATCGTCTGGCAGTCATACGACGCCGCTGACTACCGAAGGAGACAAGCATGGCAACCGGCTTGATGACGCCAAACGGACGTGTTCGCGTTGGCCGCAGCGATGACTGAGCCGGCCGGTCCAACTACCTCGGTATGGCGGGGACGGACAGTTTGGGCGCGCGACCGGGCGGCGCCGCTTCGTGACTTCCTGCAAACCGAGTCGGGCAGCGCGGGGATCCTGCTTGTGGCCGTCGTTGCTGCGCTGATCTGGGCGAACATCGACATCGCTTCCTACGAGCGGGCCTGGAACACCACCCTGTCGGTGCGGCTCGGCAACGTCGGGATTACGCGGGATCTGCGCACCTGGATCAACAGCGGGCTCATGACGCTGTTCTTCCTGGTCATCGGCCTCGAGGCCCGGCGTGAGTTCGACCTCGGCGATCTGCGCGAGCGGCGCCGCTTCATCCTGCCCTGCTTGGCCGGCCTCGCCGGCATGGTCGTCCCGGTGCTGATCTACCTGGCTGTAAACGCCGGGCACTCCAGCGCACACGGTTGGGGCGTGGCCATGTCGACCGACACGGCGCTCGCCCTGGGCCTGCTGGCGCTGCTTGGGCGCAATGTTCCCGACCGAGTACGGGCTTTCCTGCTCACCGTGTTCGTCGTCGACGACCTTGCCGCATTGATCGTGATCGCCGTCGTCTACAGCAAGCACATCGACGCGATGCACATCGGCATTGCCCTGGCGGTTTTTGTCGGGCTGCTCGTGGCCACTGCACTTCGGATGCAGCAGCGCTGGGTCTACGTCGTCATCGGCGTCGTCATGTGGGCCGCACTGCTCGCCAGCGGAGTGGACCCGATCGTCGCCGGCCTCGTCATCGGGCTGTCGGCCTCGGCCTATGTGCCCACCCGCACCGACCTCGAAGAGGCAACCGTGCTGGTCCGGCTGTTCCGCGAGCAGCCGACCTCGGAACTCGCGCGCTCCGCGACTGCCGGCCTGACTTCGACGCTTTCGCCGAACGAGCGACTGCAATCCTTCTACCACCCATGGACGAGCTACCTGATCGTGCCGCTTTTCGCACTTGCCAACGCCGGTATCGAACTCAACGGCAGTTTTCTGCGGCACGCGTACACGACTCCGATCACGCTCGGAATTCTTTTCGGCTACGTAGTCGGCAAGCCCGTTGCCGTGATCGGGACTTCGTGGTTGGTGACCAAGCTCAGCCACGGCCGAATCCGGCCGCCAGTGGGATGGGCGGCCGTGATCGGCAGCGGGACGATCGCAGGAATCGGTTTCACCGTGGCGCTGCTCATCGCCGACCGGGCATTCTCGGGCGCAGAGCTGGCCGAGGCCAAGCTCGGTGCGCTGTCGGCGGCACTCGTGGCATCGGTGCTGACCTGGCTGGTGTATCGGCTCACAGCGCTGCTATCGCCTGTGCGCAAGGCACGGGCGCTGCTCGGCGACGCCACGCTGATCCAGGACCTCATCCCCGAGGTGGATCCGTCGTGCGATCACGTGCGGGGATCGCACGACGCGTCGATCACGGTCATCGAATTCGGCGACTTCGAATGCCCTTACTGTGGCCTCGCCGAACCGGTTGTACGCGAACTGCTTGCCGACACCGACCTGCGTTATGTGTGGCGGCACCTGCCACTCACCGATGTGCATCCCGCCGCGCAGCTCGCGGCCGAGGCGGCCGAAGCAGCGGCCGCGCAAGACGCATTCTGGGAAATGCATGATCTGCTGCTCGGGCGTCAGGACGCGCTGTCGTTCGCCGACCTGCTGCGCTACGCCGGCGAACTCGGGCTTGACGTCGATCGCTTCCGTGACGAACTCAAGCGCCACGCGTACGAGGGGCGAATCGCCCAGGACGTCGAATCCGCCGATCTCAGCGGTGTGTCCGGCACGCCGACGTTCTTCATCAACGGCCAGCGCCACTACGGCGCCTACGACATCGAAACCTTCAAGACCGCGGTAAAGACCGCCCGCGCCCAACTGCACGCGACCGTCCGACGCTGAGCGAGCCCGGCCGTCCCGAACAGCATCATCGTGGTTGGCGCAAGTGCGCCATGTCGGGTGGGACCGGGTCGTCCGGTAGATATATGACGGGTGGTTCGCCGTCGGCCAGGGCCGCGGTGGCGTCGATGAGCCCGAGGCGATCCCGCACCCGGCCGAGGAACTCGCTCGGCTTGAGCCGAACCAGACGGGCGCGTTTGGGGCCCGCGTACACCCTGATCCAGTCACCGGGGTCGAGCACGCCGCGCAGTTGGCCGTCCACACTGACCGCAACGCGCCCGGAACGCTCCAGCACCCGGACACTGACAGCTTCGTCCGCGGCCAGGACGAGGCTGCGGTTGAACACCATATGTGCCGCGACCGGCGTGAAGACCAATGCGTCGAGCTGCGGGGACAGCACCGGGCCGCCTGCGGAAAAACTGTATGCGGTGGACCCAGTGGGCGTCGCGACGATGACCGCGTCGGCGGAGTAGGAGGCAAACAAGCGGCCCGATACGTAGATGGCGAGACTGGCCTGGCGATCACGCGCAAGCTTTTCAACGACCACATCGTTCGCTGCGACGATGTCCAACAGGACGCCCCACCCGACCTCGTCGGCCAGAGCGTGCCGCACGGTCGGCGGCGGCAATGCCGGGCCGCGCCCGTACTTGAGCAGCGCCTCCATCTCGGCGGGAATTTCCAGCGGCCGCGATGCGCGCATCGTCAACGTATGCCGTTCCTCCACTTCGGACGCTCCCGCATGTATCGCATCGAGCGCGGAGTGCAAATCGTCGACACCGACCTCGGTCAAGAACCCGACCCGGCCCAAGTCCACGCCCAGCACCAGGGCGTCGGCC
The DNA here is from genome assembly GCA_036488285.1 of Jatrophihabitans sp. Classification (GTDB taxonomy): domain Bacteria; phylum Actinomycetota; class Actinomycetes; order Mycobacteriales; family Jatrophihabitantaceae; genus Jatrophihabitans_A. The sequence goes on from DASXHV010000116.1 coordinate 35,261, forward strand.
GGAGCGGCCACCCGAACTCCGCGTAGTAACGTGCCGTCGCCACCGATCGTCACGACGAGGTCAGGGTCCGCGGCACTGGCGGGCTCTTGGCTGTCCGTCATTCGGGCAGTGCCGGCAGCGCCGGCAGTGACGGGAGCGTCCTCCCACACATCCATATCCGTACACAGAACGCCGTGTTCGCGGGCCCAGGCGCGCACGATGTCCGCGGCTCGGGACGCCCCGCTCTTGCCGTAATTCACAACCAGACCTATGCGCTCGAGCGTCATCAAATCCCTCCCCGCGCGTCCGGGCTTCGCAGGCTCCGGCACGATGCGCTGACGTCGGTCCGTTAATGCGCGGACGCGGACGCGGTCGCCGGGGTGTTCCCCCCGCTGTCGTTCGCGGCACCCATCCCGACCGCGACGGTCAGTCCGACCGCGCCGGCAAGGACCGCTATCCGGACCCGAGGCCGACTCCGATGGAGCGCAGTCGGTACCGCCAATCTACGTCTGCTCGGCCCCTTCGGCACCGACCGGCGGAGGTACTGCACGCCCACGGCGAGTACGAACAGCGGTGTGGCGCCGATGATGAACAGATCTGCGACGTTGTAGTAATGCTCGCCGAGATGCATGAAGTCGACCGCGCCCCGCATACTGCCCGGGGCGGTCCAGTAGTGCATGAACAACCGGTCGAGCAGATTGCTGCTCCATCCGCCGATCATCAGGGATCCCGTTACCAGTGCCGGGACCGAACGTTGACGGCGTAGAACGACGGACGCTGCGATGCTCAACAACCCGAAGTCCAGCAGATCCAGCAGCGCACCTTTGACAGGATCGGCGAACCAATCGCTGATCGTGGCACCGACCAGGACGTCCCCACCCGAATTGATGGTCGCCCCGGAGATATGTCGCCAGGCCCACCATTTCATCGCTTGATCGAGGACAACGACTGCCGCGAGCAGTCCCAGCACGATCCATCCCTGGCCGAGCTTGCCTTTGCGCTGCACTGCCGATCCAGGAACCGGGCTCAGCCGCCGTGGTCTGAAGGACTGCACTGTGGCCGGATCGGTGCCGGTCATCTTCCACCTCCGCTGGGCACGACGACTTGTATTCAGCCTCGCGGGCGTGGGCACTTTCGTCGTCGCGGCCAGCGGCCGTTCTCGCTACCCGCGGGCTGGAAACGGCAGCTACCGGTTAGCGGGAACGCGGCTCGTCCCGGCCTGAAAATGTTGTGGCTCGACCCCGCACGGGGATTCCGTTCAGGGCCGGGCGCTACCCATCCGTGGGATGTGACGCATCGGTTGCACGGCGAGCATTGGTGCAGGTAATCAGCGATCCACCCACGCCGTGCGGCAGCCGCCACAGTCCGGAGAGTCATGGTGACAGCAACAACCGAGTACGCCACGCTCGCAGGCGAGCGCTTCCGAGACGAAAACACCATGGCCTTGGGCGCTCTTGCTGAGCGCGTTTCCGTACCGGCGAAGCGCGTCGCAGTCGACGCGACGGCCCACCCGGGTCGCCGAATCGTCGCGGGTCGCTACCACGTTCGCACGCTGCTCGGCACCGGCGGCATGGGAGTGGTGTGGCTCGCCCACGACGAGGTGTTGCAGCGTCCGGTCGCAGTGAAGCAATTTCGCAGCGACCAACGCGATGATGCCTCGTGCGCATTGCGTGAGGCGCGCGCCGCTGCACGCGTAGCCCACCCCAACGTTGTCCGCGTGCACGACGTCGTTCTCGACGACGACGGCGACTGGCTGGTCATGGAGGCGCTTCCCGGCGAGTCGCTATTGACGATCATCGGTGAGCGCGGTCGCTTGCCAGTCGAGGAGGTGCGGCAGATCGCGCGGCAATTGCTGTCCGCCCTGCAGGCAATCCATGCCGTCGATCTCGTCCACCGCGACGTCAAGCCCGGCAATATCCAGCTCTGCGGAGATCGGGTCGTGCTGACCGACTTCGGCTTGAGCGCACCCGCCTACGCGGGTGGTGGTTCGCGCGGCCCGGCGGCCGGGAGTCTTCGATACATGGCGCCGGAGACGATCATGGACGGCCAGTTCGGGCCGCCGTCGGATCTGTACTCGCTCGGCGCGACGCTGTATGCGGCGGTCGAGGGGCATCCACCGTTCGATCCCGGGACGCAGATGTCCCTGCCGGACCCGGCTCGGCCAGCGGCGTTGGCGCCTCCCAAGCACGCCGCCGACCTGCGTGAGCTACTCCGCGGCCTGCTCGAATGCGACCCCGTGCGAAGGATGGACGTTGCTGGCGCGCTCAGTCACCTGCGAATGACCAGCAGGTCACCGCAAAATTAGCTTCAATATTCGCCGCAGCGACCTGTACCTGGCGACGTGTTATCGCGCCTCAAGAAAAGTGAGCACCGCTAGAACCCGACGATGATCCTCGTCCGTCTCGGGAAGGCGGAGCTTGCTGAGGATGCTGCGCACGTGCTTTTCAACAGTGCCCTCGGTGACCCAGAGTTGGCGCGCAATACCGGCGTTGGAGCGCCCTTCGGCCATGAGCGCGAGCGCCTCGCGCTCTCGCGGTGTCAGGTCGTCGAGCGGATCCTGGACGCGTCGAGCGCTCACGAGTTCCTGGATGAGAACAGGATCGACGACCGAACCGCCCCGGACGATCCGGTTGAGTGTTTCGATGAATTCGTCAACGTCGGTGACACGGCGCTTCAGTAGATAGCCGCTGCGGTCCCCGCTGCCGAGCAGGTCCATCGCATGCTCGACCTCGACGTGCGCCGAGAGGACGAGAATTGCCGTCTCGGGGAATTCCTGTCGAATCATGCGGGCCGCGTCAAGACCCTCGGTAGCGTGCGTCGGCGGCATCCGGATATCCACGATCGCGAGATCGGGTCGATGCTCGCGAACGAGCGAGATCAGCCCAGCGCTGTCTCCGGATTGGCCCACAACCTCAAACCCGGAACGCTCCAGCAGGCTGGCAAGACCTTCGCGGAGCAAAACGTCGTCGTCGGCCAACGCCACTCGCGTGCCGTTGGTCGTCACGGTGCCGACTTCCGATCAGCGCCCGTGACTGCATCCGGTTGATCGGCCCAGTCCGCCACAGTCATCGCCTCCGTCCACATCATAATTCTGTCCTAGGCATGAGGTCGATGAGTGGCTTCGTCCGAGGCGATCCGGTGCTCGTCAGTCGCGGCTAGAGCTGCGACTTGGACCAGTCGATTCTCTGGGCGGCGACGGCGGGTGTACCTACGTCGACCTGGATGTCCTCGTGCGACTTGAGCGCAATGGAGGCAGGATTTCCGACGTAACGGATGCCGTTGACAAAGACGGTCAACGTGCCTTTGGCCGGACCGATCTGGTCGACGGTCAACGGCTGTTGCCAGATCGCGAAGAACTGCCCCAGGGTGTAGTTGCTTTGGTTGGGCGACTCGACGTGGATGACGCCGTCCTGGGCATGGACATGCAGCCAGTAATAGCAGCGGCTGGCGCCGTAGAACACGCCGTTGGCGGTCTGTTGGGCAACCGGCGTGACGATTCCGATGCCGGCTGGAAGCGGCCGCAGCGTTCCGTTGACGTAGACCGTGAGGTGACTGTGTATGTGGTACGCGACCTGCTCGCTGGAGTTGCATTGGATGCCGTCGATCGTTTGCCCGTCCGCCCCAGTGCTCGCCGGTGCGAGCAACTGACCTTGTTCGAGGACGATGCCCTCGGGCCCGGGCGGGCCCGTAAGCACAGCGGTAGCGGCGTCGCTCGGTCCTTGCGCCGAAGGGTGGCTTGCACCGGAGTGCACGGACGCGGTGATACCGATGGCGGCCGCAGCCACGACGACTGCTGCGGCCACCCAGATCAGGAGCCGCCTGCGCCGTTCAGCCCTGCGCTGAGCGGCATGGAATGCAGCAGACCGCTCCCGAGCCGACCCCTGGCGAGGCCGTCCCTTCGACGGCGGAACTTTGGGCATGTCGGTCCTCAGATCTCGACCACGTGCGGCGACCAGTCGTCGAACAACGTGGACCTACGTCCCGACTGGTTCGGCGTGGAGGTCGAGGTCGTGTTCGATGGCTTGCAGGCTCCGGTTCTTGGTCTCAGGAACCTGCCGGTTGAAATAGGCCAGCGCGACGATGGACAAGCCAGCAAACAGGAAGAAGGTCCCGGCGTTGCCGATGGCGCTGAGCAGCGTAAGGAAGGAGATGGTGACAACGAAGTTTGCGCCCCAATTCGCCATGGTAGCCACGCTCATCGCCTGACCGCGGATTTTCACCGGGTAGATCTCGCTGATCAGCAGCCAGAACACCGGGCCGAGGCCAACGGCAAAGGACCCGGTGTACAGCAGCAGTCCGGCAATCGCGATGTATGCGGTGTTCCCGTGTAGATGACTGCCCCCGATGGCGAACGTGAGGGCGACCACGATCATCCCCGCTGCCATCCCGGTCGTGCCGCCCAGTAGCAGCGGGCGCCGGCCCGTGCGGTCCAGCAGCCGGATTGCCACGATCGTCATCAGGACGTTGACGGCACCGTTCACGACGTTGGCCAGCAGCGCGGCGGAGTTGCCGAGACCGGCAGATGACAGCAGCGTGGGCGCGTAGTAAATGATGGTGTTGATGCCGGTGATCTGCTGGAACACAGCCAGCATGACGCCGATGATCATGACGTGGCGCAACGCCGGGTTGAACACCTCGCGCAAGCTGGATCGACGGGTGGATAGTGCGCGCACTTCGGCGATCTCGTCGTCGATGTCGCCCTCGTCCCGGACCCGGCGCAGCACCTCGCGCGCCTCGTCCTCGCGGCCCTGGGCGATCAGCCAGTGCGGGCTCTCGTGTTGGAAGAGCATGCCCGCGAACATCAAGATCGCGGGTATCGCGGCCAGGCCGAACATGAGCCGCCAGTTATGCGTGGACGCCAGTCCGTAGTCGACCAGATAGGACGCGAGGATGCCGGCAGTTATCGCCAGCTGGTTGAAGCTGACCAGGGCGCCGCGGATTCGCGGCGGGACGATCTCGCCGATGTAGAGCGGCACGACCATCGACGCGGAACCTACGGCGAGCCCGATGATGACCCGCGCTCCTACCAGCACGGCGTAATCGGGCGAGAAGGCAGCGAGCATCACCCCGGCAACGAAAAGTGCCGCCGTGCCCAAAACCGTGGGGCGTCGGCCCACCCGGTCGGCGATCCGGCCAGCGGCGAGGGCCCCGATCGCCGCTCCGATCAGCAGGATGCTGGTCAGCAGCTCCTTGTCGAAGGATGTCAGCCCGGGGAAGTCCCTGCCGATGAACAGCAACGCGCCGGAGATGACGCCGGTGTCGTAGCCGAACAGCAGCCCACCGAGCGCCGTGATCGCTGCGCCAAGCAGGACGCGGCGATGGATTATTCGTGACGACACCTGCACTGCTGCCATCGGCTCATCGGTCCTCGTCATGCGTCCTCACTGACCTCAAGTTTGCACAAACCGTCGAAACCATCGTGGCGCTCACCTGAGGGTGCTGTCGTCAGGGCCAGCAGGGCTCTGCCCGTGCAGCCAACCGGAATCTCGATCGTCCAGCTAGCTGGGGTGCAGTTTTGACGGTGGCCATGAAGACGTGGCTCGCCGCCACCACGATGCTCAAGCCATGGATTCGACTACCGCGAACATCGTGCTATTCGCATTCCGCGACGCGGCTCGGGCCGCTCAGGTCGTCGCCGAGGCCCGCGACCAAACCGGGGTCCGATCGGTCGCGGTTGTCGGGCGGTCGACGGATTGCGAGGTCAGGATCGTCGGAGGGGCCGGTGAAGAACTCCCTGAAGCGCGATGGTTGGCTTCGGCCCTGGCCGTCCTCGACGCATTGTCAGAGGCGCTGCGCGTCGTAGCCGGGACGCCGCAGGAAACGGAACCCGTGACTTTGCCGGACTCCGACGGCGGCTTTGCCACCTTCGGTCGGCTCGTCCCGCGCGGTGCGCTGGTGCTCCTGGTCGTTGTCTGCGACGACTCCCAACCGGCGATCGGTCGGCTCGGAGAGCGGCTCGGCGCAGCTCTGTTCGGGACGCCGCGGGATGCAGTCGCCCCTACAGCTCGGGCGACACTGCGTTGCCCTGGGCTTCGAGCGGGACCTCGATCAGCAACGTGGTGCCCTCCCCGGCAGGGCTGGAGAGCTGCAGCGTGCCGCCGAGCGCCTCGATTCGATCACTGAGCCCGACCAACCCGGACCCCTGTCCCGCGTCGGCTCCCCCGATCCCGTCGTCTCGGATCGCCAACTGCAGGATTGCGTCGTGGACGTCGAGATCGACGTTCAGCACGGATGCGTTGGCGTGCTTGGCCGCGTTGGTCAACGCCTCTGACACCACGTAGTACGCGGCAACCTCCACTGGTTCTGGCAGCGGTAGCTCGGCATGGACGTAAAGCTCGACCGGCAACACCGTACGGCGGCACAGCGCTCTGAGCGCCGGCTTGAGGCCCCCCTGGGACAGGATGGCGGGGTGAATGCCGTGCGAGATCTCCCGCAGCTCGTCGAACACGCTCGCCAGTCCCTCGGCAACCTGCGACAACGCGCCCTCGAGCTCGCCGAGCTGCGGGGGCACCGTCGCCTGGGCCATGCGAAGCTCCAGCCCGAGCGAGACCAGCCGCTGCTGGATTCCGTCGTGCAGATCGCGCTCGATCCGACGCCGCGTGTCATCAGCGGCGGCGGCGATCCGCGCGCGCGAGGCCATCAGCTCGGCGCGGCTCTCGGCGTTCGCGAGCGCAGTCGCCACCAGTTCCGTGAAAGAGGCCAGACGTGCCTCGGTGTCCGGCGGCACTGGCTGGCCCACGGGTGAGTAGGTGGCCATCATGCCCCAGAGGTGGCCCTCCACAATGATCGGCGTCCCGATCGATGAGCCGAAGCCCCAACTGCGGACGGCTGCACCGAGTGGGCCGGAGGCATCGGCATAACTGTCCATCCGGGCCGGACGGCCAGTCTGCGCGACGATCGTGCTGACGTTCTTGCCCTCGAGAGGCCACCGACCGCCTACCGGGAAGCGGTCGCCTACCTGGTTCGAGGTCGCGACTGTGGTCATCGTGCCGTCCGACTCGAAACGGCTCATGGCCGCGAACTCGACGCCGAGCAGCCGCGCGACTTCCTCGACCACCGCCGCGAACACCTGTTCCGGCGGCACCCCGCGCGCCACCAGCGTCGCGACCCGCCGCAACGCCGCCTGCTCCTCGGCCAGCCGCCCCAGACCGGCGCGGCCCTCCGCGTTCGCGATCGCCGTCGCGACCAGCTCCGTGAAGCCGGTCAGGCGCGACTCGGTGTCCCTGGGTAGCTGCTGGCCCACGGCTGCGAACGTGGCCATCACCCCCCACAGGCGGCCCTCGACGATGACCGGCGTCCCCACGCCTGCGCCGAGTCCCGTCTTACGGCCGATGTCAGTGAGCTGCCCGGAGGTATCGACGTAACTGTCGATCCGGGCGGCACGGCCAGTCGCGAAGACGCGCGTGGCCACGTCCCTGTCCCCGAGGTTCCACCACCGGCCAACGTGAATGTGTTGGCCTGTCCTGCCCCAAACGGCGACGAGGGTGATCGCCCCGACGGGGGCGTAGCGGCCCAGGGCCGCGAACTCGACGCCAAGCAGCCGCGCGACTTCCTCGACCACCGCCGCGAACACCTCTTCCGGCGGCACCCCGCGCGCCACCAGCGTCGCGACCCGCCGCAACGCCGCCTGCTCCTCGGCCAGCCGCGCGAGGCCGGCGCGGCCGTCGGCGTTCGCGATCGCGGTGGCCACGAGTTCCGTGAAGCCCGTCAGACGCGATTCGGTGTCCGCAGGTAGCGGCTGGTGGGCGTGTTTCGAGTGTACGAACAGAGCGCCCCACAACCGCCCCTCAACGATGATCGGGCTGCCGACCGAAGAGCAGATCCCCAGCTCCTCTCGAACGAACTCGGCGATGCGCCCAGGAACGCTGTGGTAGTCCGCTATCCGGACAGGTCGGGCCGTCCTCGCGATCGTCGATGCCAGATCGCCCCCTTCGAGCGGCCAGGGCCCCCGAACCAATGGGTGCTCGCCTTCAGCAGCCCACGTAGCCAGGACAGTCAGCGTGTCATCGCTCTCATAACGGGCCATCCCGGCGAGCTGCGCGCCGAGCAGCAGGCCCAGCTCCTCGGTGACCGCCGCGAACACCTCTTCGGGCGGCGTTCCGCCCGCAACCAACGTCGCGATCCGGCGTAACGCCGCCTGCTCCTCGGCCGGCACGCGCAAATCCTCACCGTTCAACGGCGCACCCCACGAGCGTCACCCTTACAGGAACGCGACGGCGACGCCGATCCACGACGCGAGTTGAGAAGGCAGCGGGCGGATCAGCAGCGACTGCGCGCGCATCGACAAAAACCGTACCCCGCTCTGGTCACGACGTGAACCCGCAGCACGCTCGTCAGACCGACCGCTAGCTGGACGTCAACCTGCCGCGACCCCGAGCAGCGCACTTATCCCGGCGATGATCGTTCCGCCGAGCGTGATCGAGGCAAACGAGCGCAGGAAGCCGGTGTGGAACAGGCGCCACCGGATCCAGGCAAGGGTCAGCAGTTCCAAGGCGACGGTCGCGGCCGCGACCAGTAATGCAGCGCGGTATTGCGGGATCAGAAACGGCAGCGTGTGCAGGATTCCCCCGAAGAACGTCCCGGCCCCGGTGATCGAGCCACGGAGGTAGGGATTGCCACGACCCGTCAGGTCTCCGGTATCGGAAAGACCCTCAGAGAATGCCATGCTCACGCCTGCCCCGATCGCGGTTGCCAGCCCCGCGAAGAACGCGTAGTGCGGTTGGTGCGTCGCGAGGGCGACGGCGAAGATGGGAGCCAGCGTCGAGAGCGATCCATCGATCAGCCCTGTCATCGCGGGCTGAACGCGTTGTAGCAAGAACGTGTTCGACGGCGCCGGATCGGTGCTGGTCACGTTCACCTCCGCGTGGGGCACAATTGGGCTGCCTCCAGCCTGGACTGTGTCCGCACGGTGGTCTTCCCGGTCAGCGGCCGTTGCTGTTACCCGCTACCTGGAATCGCGGCCCAGAATGCCTTATGTAGCAGGCGGTTCCCACGTCATTTCGGACTTGCTTGGAGGGCGAAAAGGCCGAGGTATTCATAGACCACGTTCGCAGCCGCGAGGGCGGTGAGTTCGGCGTGGTCGTAGGCGGGGGCGACCTCGACGACGTCGGCGCCGATGATCGTCAGGTCGGTGAGGCCGCGCAGCATGATCTGCAGTTCGCGGGTGGTCAGGCCGCCAGGCTCCGGTGTCCCTGTTCCGGGTGCGTGCGCTGGGTCGAGGACGTCGATGTCGATGCTGAGGTAGATCGGATGGCTGCCGACCCGTTCGCGGATCCGGTCGATTGCCTCGTCAACTCCGCGGCGGGCGACGTCGTCGGTGGACACGGTCGCAAAGCCGAGTTTGCGGTCGTCGGTCAGATCCGTGCGTGCGTACAGCGGTCCGCGGATGCCGACGTGCACGGCGTGATCCGTTGCCAGAAGGCCCTCCTCGGACGCGCGCCGGAACGGGGTTCCGTGCGTATAGGGCGCCCCGAAGTAGGTGTCCCAGGTGTCGAGGTGGGCGTCGAAGTGGATAAGCGCAACCGGCCCGTACCGCCGATGCGCAGCACGTAGTAGCGGCAATGCGATGGTGTGGTCCCCGCCGATCGTGATCAGCCGGTCCGCGTTGTCGTAGGTGGCGTCAGCGGTTGCCTCGATTTGGTTGATCGCCTCGCCAAGATCGAACGGGTTGACGGCCGCGTCCCCGGCGTCGGCTATTTGCAGCACCGACCAAGGCTCGATGTCCAGGGCCGGATGATATGGCCGCAACAGCTTCGAGCCGGCCCGGATCGCACCGGGCCCGAACCGGGCCCCGGGGCGGTAGGACACGCCGCTGTCGAATGGCACGCCGAGCACCGCGACATCGGCATGTCCGACGTCGCTGAGCCGGGGCAGCCGCGCAAAGGTGTCCGGTCCGGCGTAACGGGGCACGGTGAGCGCGTCGGGAGGTCCGAACCGCTCAGGCTGCCCGGTCCGCCGATCGTTGATGTCAGGTGAATTCATGACTGCCCGGGCTCGCTTTCCTGACGGTCGGGTAACAGGTGCTCCTGCACGCCGAGCCACCTGCCTGCCGCGTCTCGGTGGAACACGATCGTTTCACGTTCGCGGGCCGAAAGTATGGCTGGCCCTGCTCGCGCAGCGACACATAGCAGAGCCGGCCTGAACCTGTCCGCCGCTGATTCGCAGACCGAATAGGTCTAGTCGTCCGGCTCGAGGACGGGATCGGTGACGACGGAGCGTCGAACGACGGCAGCCGCGACGGCCCCGAAACCGACGTCCAGCACGGCGAGCAGCACCCGTGACAGCAGCACCACCACAACTACCTCTCCCTGGCCGATCAAACCTGCCAGCACCGCGCCGAGCACGGCCTCTCGGACACCCGCTCCAGCCGGCGACGGCAGGAAGACGGTACCCGCCGCATAGGCGAGGGCGAATCCGCCTACGCAGAGCAAGAAACTGGACCCGGCGGGGGCACCTAATGCGACGACCAGCACCCAGCAGTGCAGGCCGTAGCAAAGCCACGTGATCAGTTGCCAAGCAGCGACCTGCAGGATGCCCCGTTCGGTCCAACGCGGGGTCAATGGAGGGCGACGGATCACGCGAAGCAACCAGTCGAGGACCGGCCCCGCGACGCGAGGGTGCAACACGGCCACCGGCACGAGCAGCATGACCGGCGCCAGCCAGAGCCAGCTGCCAGCATCGCGCACGCCACCGATGACCACCAGAGCGCCACCGAAGACACCTGCGGTCACGACGGAAACCAACAAGGCCAAGACACCCGAGACAGCCAGGCTCTGCCTCGGCACCTCGCGTTTTCGACCCAACTCGACCAGCGCCGCGAGTTGCCACACCGATCCCGGGATGTACTTGCCGAGCTGACTCACATAGAAGATCTGGGCCGACTCCCGGTAGCTCAGCCGGCTGCCCAGATCGATCAAGATCAACCGCCAGGCAAGCATCGCGGCAATCTGGGCAAGCGCGGCGAAGGCCAATGAGCCGAGCACGGGTGCCGGACCTAGCCGCTGGATCGCCTGCTTCGTCTCGCCCCAATGGGCTGCCAAGAAGGCGCCGCCGAAGACAAGTGCTACGGCGAGGAAAGCGGCTTTAGCCAGTGTCGACCAAGACGGTCTGCGCTTGCCAAGCCTCATGCGCCAACGATGAGATGCGGCGGCACGCGACGCTCTGAGCCGGAGGGGCTGCGGTCACCCGGTGTTCCGACCCACACAAATGCCGGCATTACAGGTGACACCGCCTTCCACAGCGCAAGCGGGGCAGCAACCAACGGCCGAGGCACCATGTCGTCAGCCGAGAAATCCTTCGATTGCGCGAGCACGGTGTAGGTGTAGTCCCATACTTTGAGGCCCGCGCACATCTTTCGAAGGCCGGGCCGGGTGCGGAACTGCTCGTAGTAGTGATCCGCCTTGCCAGCGAGCGAGATGTATCGGTCCGCTGCGCGCCTGGGCAGCCAGGACAGGAACGGCAGCCGGTAATGGGGCTCTATCACCCCCATCCGATTGCCGAAGCCGAAATAGGCAACCCCGTCAACCTTGAGAACCCGCTTGATCTCCGACATCACCGCGTCGGCGTTGACGACATGCTCGTAGATGTGGTTGAAGACCACGATGTCCACGCTGCGGTCCGCAAGCGGCATTGCCTCCCCATCGGCGCAGGTGAAGCCAACGCTCGAACCGAACCGAAGGTGCGCCGCAACCAATCCGGGCACGTCAATGTCGAGTCCGACCACCTGGGCGCCCGCCCGGTGCAGCTCGTCGGAGATATAGCCGGCTGAGCAACCGATGTCGAGTGCCAGCAGTCCGCGGAAGTCTTCCCGGCCGAGAAAATGTTTGAGGACGGCGAGGATCTTGGCGGCCTTCTTCCGGCGCTTCTCCTCGTCGAGCATCTTGCCCATCAACTCGGAATAAGCGAGTTGGGGTTGACGGGCCGATTCGGCGGGCTCAGGCACCGATCTCCTCCTCGTTGAGGCAGGGGATTTGAACAACCAGACGCACCGATGTGACCCCGTTCGCAGTCGCCTTCGCCAGTCCGATCGGACCGGCGCGGAAATTACCCAGACGCTCGACCGCAGACCAGGATATCCCGTGCCCGGTCCACCGTCCTCGGCCGGATCAGCTGCGGGCCGCGCGCCGCGCCTGGAGAGCCGCGCGCTTTTCCTCGAACCGCAACGCTTCCTTCTCCAGGTTGTCCATGAAGTCCGCGAGCTCGGTGCGGGCCCGCTCGCCCTCAGCGGAGAGTCCCTCGATGTCGAAAACGCCCCAGAACCGCAACACGGGTGCGAGGACCTCGTCGCGATGCTGGCGGACGTCATAGATTCCGGCGATCGCCATCTCGACAGCCTTGCGCTGGAAACCGGGGATGCCGGTGCCGGGCATTGCGAACGTTTTGACCACGTCGTTGATGGCCTGCATCGTCTGGTCCGGGGCGAGTTGCAGGGCGGCGTTGAGCAGGTTGCGGTAGAAGATCATGTGCAGGTTCTCATCCGCCGCGATGCGGGTGAGCAGCTGGTCGCACAGGGGATCTTGGGCGTACTTGCCGGTGTTGCGATGTGAAACCCGGGTGGCGAGTTCCTGGAAGGACACGTACGCCAGGGAGCACAGCATGTCTTCGCTGTGTGCGGATATGTAGCCCGCACCCATGTGTTCCATCCGGAATCGTTCCAGCGCCACCGGGTCGACAGCGCGGGTGACGAGTAGGTAGTCGCGCATGGCGATGCCGTGCCGGCCTTCTTCGGCCGTCCACCGATGCACCCAGTCACCCCACGCTCCGTCCCGTCCGAAGAGCAGCGCGATTTCGTGGTGGTAGCTGGGCAGGTTGTCCTCGGTGAGCAGGTTCACGATCAGCGCCGACCGGGCGACCTCGGACACCCGCGAATCGCTGTCCTGCCATCGGTCGCCCTTGAGGAGGCCGTCGTAGTTGCGGCCCTCGCTCCACGGCACGTATTCGTGCGGGAACCACTCCTTCGCGATTCCGGTGTGCCGGTTCAACTCGCCCTCGACAACCGGCTCGAGTTCGAGTAACAGATCGCTTTCGGTCCAGGTCTTGGTCACTGCGGCTCCCAAACCTCGAGATCAACTGTTTTTTTCCGGCCTTCGATCTCGTGAAGATGCGATTGCGCGTCCACTTCCTATCAGAGTAAGGCGTCTTGGGTACGGTGCCGACATTCTGTGGACGGGGCGGCTAGCTTGCGGTCGGCTGATCCCAGCCCTCCGGCTCGACAATGCTCGCCCCGGTGAGCTGACCGCTGTGCAGCAGCTGCCACATGTGGCGACGTCTTGGCTTTCCGCTGGAAGTACGCCTGATCAGACCGCGAGTACCGCTCACGATGGTCACGCTCGGCCCAGGACCGAGTTCGGCTCGCAATCTCTGCAACACCTTGCTCGCCCACGGTCCGGGTTGTGCTTCGACGAACACGGCAACGCCGACACCGGCTCGGTCACGAGTGCTGACGATGGTGACCCGGTCGTGCGGGAGTTCGGCTGCCGCCGCGACCTTGGCATCAAGATCCTCGACGTAGATATTCCTTCCGTTCAGCTGCAGGCTGTCACCCATCCGTCCCACGACGAACAACTGACCGGAATGGATGAAGCCCGCGTCTCCTGTCAGCAAGTCGCCTTCGACGAAGCGTGCGGAGGACTCGAGGTCACTGCTCTGGTAGCCCTGCGCGACGGAGCTGCCGCTGACCGCGATCTCGCCCACGTGGTCCTCGACCAGATCCGTGCCGTCTTCGTTGATGATGCGTATCGAGATGTGGTCGCCGACTGCGGGCATCCCGTGTCCCAGCAGCCAACCCGACCCTTCGCCAGTGCCCCGGGTCCCGAACGCCGCCTGTTCGAGAATGCTGATCCGAGTACCGAAGCCGACCGTGGCCCAATCCGGCAAGAGCATGTCCAGGGTGCCACCGAGGCCGGCGGACGAGACCGCCAGAGTGTTCTCCGCGAGCCCATAGGCGGGCACGTATGCCTGTCGGGTAAAGCCCGCCGCTTGCGCAGCGATGGCGAACGAATCGAGCACCGCGGGATCGATCGGCTCTGCACCGACGATCACGCAGCGCAAACCGGAGAGGTCGAGTTCCTTCAGACGTTCGGCCGACACTCGGCGCAGCAGATGGGCGAACGCCGACGGCGGGACCGCGGCCATTGAAGCCTTGCCGGGCGCGAAACACTCGAGCCAGCGGGCCGGATTCCGGATGAACTGCATCGGTGACATCAACCAGATGTTCGCTTGGGTAGCGACAGCCGAGAGCAGGCAGCCAATCAGGCCCATGTCGTGATACAGCGGTAGCCACGAGGCGACACCCTCGTCCTGGTGCCGGTCGGTCCAGCGAGATGTGACCGCGTAATTCGCTTCCAGGTTTGCCCAGGACACCCGCACCCCTCGCGGAGCGCCGGTCGATCCGGAGGTGAACTGCAGTAGCGCTGTGGCGTCTTCAGCGTGGGCAGTCAAGGTCGGCGGCTTCGAGGTCGCTGTCCTGTCGATGAGCATTGGCGCGGGCGCGCTGGCACGTTCGGCCGCCGCAACGATCAACTGCTCGTATCCAGCGGTCGTGAGTATGGCGGAGGGCCGCGCTTGGGCGAGGATGGCGGCGATGTGCTCGATGTATTCATGCTCGGGCTGGATCGAGGGCGGGGGTAGCGGGCAGACCGTCGCATCTGCGGCCCACGCACCGAACATGCCGGCAAGGCTGTCGTATGCGGTGGGAACGGTAAGGCAGACAGTGTCCCCACTGCCGATCCCCGCATCGGTGAGCTGTGCTGCTACCGAGCCGGTTGAGCCCCCGAGAGTTCGATAGCTGGTGTATGACCATTGGTCAGCCCCTTGGGCGAGGTGCACACCGCGATCGTCACGGGGCTCCGCGAGCCAGGCGCTGAACCTCGTCACGCCTGTGATCAGTGCCCGAACCCGTCGCTGGGGTCAGCCGCGGCCACCGGTCCCTCGTGCGCATTTGTTTGAAGCAGGCTCACGAGTTCGGACAGCTTGGTCACGCGTCGCAGCTCGGCTTGAGTGAAGATGGAATCGAACTCCTCCTGCAGATCGACGACCATCTCGACGAGTAGGAAGCTGTCGGCGGCAAGGTCTGCCAAGGTGCTCTCTGGTGTCAGCCGCTCGACCGGGACGGACAGCACGGCGCTGATCCTTTCCGCGACGGCGTCGAAGGTGATCAGCTGCACGGATTCGTTCCTCCTAGGCGACGGCTCGATTTCCTGGGTCGATCGGCGCAGGGCTACAGCGACGGACAGGTGAAAGCCCAGGACCGTGGAATGAATGTATCCGAACGTCGGTGCGGCGCGGTTTCCTCCGGTGGCGTGCCGCCGAACCACGCCGGCGTGCGCCTCGGGGACCGGCAGGCGATAGTCCATCAGGATGTGTTCGGCGTTGTCGGGATCAGCCTTGAACACCGCTTCCTTGATGGTCCACATCCGCACCTGCTCGGCGGCTCGTATCGATGCCTGCGCGTCGGCAAGCCAAGCCTGCTCGTCGGAATCCAGGAAGAATCTTGCCGCTCGTGCGCTCGCATCGCGCAACGGCTCGGCATCCACGCCCACCCCGACCACGTGCTCGGAAACGGGGCTCAACGCGGTGACACAGGCGCCCCATCCTCCGCTGTGGGTAATAGAAGTGGGGCTGGCCGGCGAGGATCCCTCGTCGACGCGACCGAGCCCGGCAAGGGCTGTCGCCAGCCGTTGCGCGCGACGTGAGGTCAGGTAGTCCTGGTGGCGCGCGGTCGACAAACCAGACAGCATCGCTCGCTCGGCAGGGACAAGTTGCCGTACGCTCAATTCTTGCGACGTTACCGCGACGACAAGGCCGATCCGAAAGCGCGATGCACCCCCGACCCCGTCGATGTCAAGCCTCCCGATCGCCGTCCGCCTGCGTAGGATCGGTGAGATCCTCGCCCAGATCCGGGAACCGGTGCTGGGCACTTTCGCTGAGAAAAGCAACTCGTTGGCCGAACTCGGCAAGAGTGTTCGCATAGACCTCCTCGTCTGCGGAGGTATGCCGGGCCAGGGTCTGCTCGATCTCAGCTGCGCCGTACACACTTTCCATGCCGGTCAATGCCTCTCGCACATACTGGATGTGCCAGCGCTCGTCCTCCATGATCCTTTCGATCGTCTCCTTGATCGCCGGGTGTATGCCGGGCAACCGCAGATGTTGTCGGTACTGACCGATCACCCGTTTCTCGAAGACTTGAGTGATGGCCATGATCTCCATCATGTTGGCCGGCACGCCGACCGCCTCCAGGTACTGGTCCTGATAGGCCCGAGTCTGCTTCAGTGGTAGATGCTCGAGTTGGTCGATGCACTTCGTCCAGTAATGAGCGTGCTGAGCCTCGTCGGCGAAGTGATGAGTGACGTCGACGAGCAGCGGCCCACGTACGAACCTCGCGACGCGGCCGAAGAACAACGCGCCGTTGATCTCGGAGTACCGGTAATAGCTCAACAACCAAAGGTCATTCTCCGACAGGGTCACGCGGTTTCCTCCAGGTAACGGCCCCATCGCGTTTCGACGAGGTAACTGGTGGCGGCGGTGGCAAGTTCGACGGGATCGGGCGCTTGGTAATCGGGCCAGTGAGTTCGCAGCGCAGCGGTCTGGAACTCCTTGACGATGCAGAGCTGTTCGGCAAACGGGGCCACAGAACCCAGCGACGTGCTGACCGCACCGGCTCCTCCGTTGCGGTCGGCCAGCACAGCCTTGGTGAAGTCGTCGCTGTCGCAGTACGCCGGACGCGCCATCCGGAGGCGCCGGAACCGATCGTCGCTCTCGAAAACGGTGAACGCCGCATCCATCAACTCACCCAAGGTGGCCGTTGAGTCAGGGCACACGTTGTAGATGCCGTCCGGTACCGCAATATCGAGCAGCCGCGTCGTGGCAGCAGAAACGAAGGCCGCCGTGGATACCGGGAGCTTCGTGGCCGGAGTGCCGGGAAAGAACGACAGCAGGCCGTAGAACAGCAACTTGAGCGTGTTGTGAAAAGCATTGAACTGGACGACCCGACCGCTGTCGTCCTCCGCGATCAAGGTCGGAACCCTCAGAATCGAAATCGGGATGTCAGCTGCGGCCTGAATCGCGATCCGTTCCGATTCCCACTTCGACCACTCGTAATGGTTCACGAAGCCGGAGTCGGGCAACGGACCCTCAGCAACGATGCCCTGCATACGACCCGAGGCATAGAGCGTCGAAATCAAAGCGAATCGCTGCAAGCGCGGGCAGCGACGCGCCCACTCGATGGCACGCGAAGTGCCCTCGACGTTCACGGCGAGCGCGTCGGCGTAGCCGACGTTGAGGCGAGTCACTGCCGCTGCATGCACCACTCGCGTCACCGGCTCGGGATCGAGGTCACCGAAGGGATCGGGTTTGCGCAGGTCGACACATGCGTAGGAGACCCGTTCAGACGCTTCGGGTGGCAGACGCGTGGCCAGTCGCGCGCGCTTGTCGCAGAACTCCGCGGTATCGGCCGCGCGGACCGTAAGCACGATCTGTTCCTCGCCCTCGGCGAGCACGCGCGCGGCCAGATGGCCACCGAGGTAGCCATCTGCTCCTGTGAACAGTGTTGTCCCGCTCACGCGCCCTCCACCCAGACCCGCCACGGACACTACTGCCCGACATTGTGAGGTGCACCCTTTCGGTGTCGGCCCAGCCACCATGCTCGGCTGGTGCAGGTCCGTTCCGCTGGCACCTGCTCTGGTCGGATTCACAGCTTCGTTCGGCCACCCAGTGCGTGCGAGCTGCCGAGACCAGTCGACGCGCGGGCATGCGACGGGCGGCAGACCTACCCGGTTGCGCGATGTGGAGTGCCCAGCGATGTGACCAACCTGGATACGCCGATACCAACCCGGCCGATGGCTTCGTCACATCACGTCGTCAATCGCCGATCGAGAGGACGCGATCAAGATGTCGTTGTTTTCAGCCTCGCCCTTCCCGCCGCTCGCCCTGGGCTTCTTCGGTCTGGGCGTGGGCTATCTGATTTGGGGACCACAAGAGCTTTTCGGCTTTCCGCGCCGGGACGAACGGGTCGACCGCTCGCTCGGTGTGTGGGGCGTATGGATGCCCGGCCTGTGCCAGCTACTCACCGGCTTGATGCTGTTCGTCGGCTTGGGCTGGTTTCCGGTCTTCAGCACGAACCGGGCCTTGTACATGGCCGCACTGGCATTCTCTGCGTACGGCATCCACTGGTTCGCGCTCGGCTGGAACCGCTACCGCGGCAACGACCCACGTCCCAACGCCGGGATGTCTGTCGCGTTCACGGTCATCTCCGTGCTCGGACTCACGGTGTTCTTCCACGCGGGTGACTGGCCGGTCGGGCTGCTGTTCATCGGCCTAGCCGCCGTATACGTCGCCGACTTCTTCGTGGCCGTCGGTTTGGAACCGGTTGAGCGAATCCTTGGGCTGATCCATGTCGTCGCCGGTCTGTGGCTGATGTACCTCACGTTTGCAGTCACCGTCGACTTCGCGGCCGGGTACCACTGGACGACCTAGGGCGCGCTGCGCGACCTAGGGTGCGCTGCGTTGCGCGTCCCG
>DASXHV010000137.1:0-10392 GCA_036488285.1 Jatrophihabitans sp.
CGGCAGACGCTGCAGATGGTCGCGGACGCAGGTATGGAGGTGTGTTGCGGCGGCATCCTCGGGATGGGGGAGAGCGTCGAGCAGCGGGCCGAGTTCGCGGTCCAGTTGGCCGACCTCGATCCGGACGAGGTCCCGATGAACTTCCTCAACCCCCGGCCGGGTACCCCGTTCGGCGACCTGCCGGTGATGGACGGCAAGGACGCGTTGCGCACCATCGCCGCGTTCCGGCTCGCGATGCCCCGGACCATTCTGCGGTTCGCCGGTGGCCGCGAGATCACCCTCGGCGACCTCGGTGCGCGTCAGGGGATGCTCGGCGGCATCAACGCCGTCATCGTCGGCAACTATCTGACCACCTTGGGCCGGCCGGCCGAGTCGGATATCGACTTGCTGGAGGAATTGAAGATGCCGATCAAGGCGCTGTCCGCGACATTGTGAGCAGTGTCAGCATCGTGGACATTGTAAATATCCAGGCGAGGACGGCGACCGCGATGGCAGCACAGCCAACCCCGTTGTACTGCGGTCAGTGCGGCCAGCCGCTGGGCGGCGATCACTACCGCTGTGCCTCGCGCTCCGAACTCGAACCGCCGCGATTCTGCGCGCATTGTGCCCGCCGGATGGTGGTGCAGGTGACGCCGGTCGGCTGGCACGCCCGCTGCTCGCGACACGGCGTCTTCTCTGGCTAGGCCGGCTGCTCCGGCTGCTCCGGCTGGGCGCCATTCGCCCGTGTCGCCGCTGAACACCCCGGGCTGGTCGGGTCGCTCCGGCTATGCCGGCTGGGCCGTTCAAGCCAGTCCGGTCACCAGCTCGTCGCCTGCGTACAGGTTGAGCCGACGGCCTCGCACCATGCCGGCAAGCAGCAAGCCGTGCTCACGGGCAAGATCTACGGCCAGGTCTGACGGGCCGGACACCGCGACGATGCCGGCCACTGATGCCGCCACAGCCTTCTGCACGATCTCGAAGGACACTCGGCCGCTGACAACCAGCAACAGGTCGGTGCCCGGCAGCCGGTCATCGAGCAGCGCCCAGCCGTTCACCTTGTCGACTGCGTTGTGGCGACCAACGTCCTCGCGGACCACGAGCAGGTCACCCGCACGGGTGGCCAGCGCTGCAGCGTGCACCGAACCGGTTCGATCGAAGGTTCGTTGTTGGCCGCGGACCCGGTCCGGCAGGTCCGCCAGCACATCGGCAGGCACGCTCCAGCCGGGACTGTGCGGCTCGGCCCGACGAAGCAGACCGAGGTCCAGCACATCCACGCTGCAGACGCCGCAGGCCGATCCGGTCACCCATGCACGGGGCTCGGGTGCTGTGACGCCTGGGGCGAGCTTGAGATGAACCTGGTCGACGCCCCGTCCGACGTTCGGATCGTCGGCCCGCAGGTCGAGGTCGTCATCGGTACGGCATTGCCGCAGGCCTGACAGGTCAGCAGGACCACGAACGCCGGACTCCACCGTTAGCCAACCGGCCGCCAATTCCAGGTCGTGGCCAGGCGTACGCATCAGGGTCGCGACCACCCGCTCGTCGATGACCAGATTCAGGGGAGCTTCGACGGTGAGGTCGTCGCCATGCCGATGAACCGCCACGGGTCGGCGTGCACCGTTGGCCGTCTCCGCGGCGGCCCGGAGCCCGGTGACCTCCGCGACGCGGCGGCGTGCTGTCATCACTCCCATTTTCGGCCTCCCGTGTCGCAGTTGCCCGGGCACCGAGCTGATGTCGGCATCCTGCAGCCGAGTCTAGGCATCCTCCTCTCGCCGACGCCGCCGCCGTGAGGCCGGACGGCTATGGAACGGCTGGTGCGTGGCGGGCGAAGATCTGCCCCAATCATGGCGGGATCTACCGCCTCCGGCAGACTGTGCCTACGGTTTGACGGGTACCGATCGGAGGGGGCCGGGTGGACGCGAACGAGCAGCTTTCGGAACTCGACGAACGGCTCAAACGCGGTGAGATCCGGTTGCCCGAGTACTTCCATTTGCGCTCACTGCTGCTGCCCGACCTGCGCACGCACGCGCAGCACCGGGCCGAGCACCGTGCGACTGCATCGAGTGATCCGTCCCGGGAGCCGCCGGATTACGCAGAATCGGGGCAGCACGCCGCCGATGGCCATGCCGCTCCGGCCTCGACATCCGAGCTGGCAGCTTCGGCTCCTTCGACAGCGACAGCACTCCCAGTACCACCGGCACCACCGGCACCACCGGCAGTTCCGGCACCCCCAGTTCCGGCACCGCCAGTTCCAGCACCCCCAGCTCCGGCACCCCCAGCACCCCCAGCACCCCCAGTTCCGGAACCCCCAGCACCCCCAGCACCGCCAGTTCCGGCACCCCCAGCACCCCCGGCACCGGCAGTTTGGGGACCTCCGACGGTTTCTGATCCGTCGCCTTGGACCCAGCCACGCGTCACGGCGGGAAGGAGCTATCTGCGGCGTCGCAGGCACCGTGCGCAGGGCATCGCGGGCCTGGTAGTCATCCTGGTGATCGTGGTCGCCGTTGGTATCTGGGTGCTCAGTGGACACAACGGCGGAAAGTCGCAGGCCAGCGTGTTCGATCCGAGCAAGCCGCTGGCAGCAAGCCAGGCGCTACCCGCAGATCCCAAGGCGACCGGCCCGGTGACTCTGGCCGACGCCACGAAGCGCCAGTTCGTCTCGCCCGGCGAACAACGTGAATTGAGTGGTTGTGGCGCAGCGCAGGGCAGAGTCGAAACCATCGTCGACCCGAAGCAGGCCTGGAGCTGGGTCGCGCACGTGTTCACCTGCTCGGCGCCGACCGCGGCAACCCAGGTCGTGTTGAAGCTGGGAAGCGTCGAACCCAGCGCCGGGTTCACCCCGACGGCCCTGGGCGTGGCGAAGGTCAATTCGTTCATGGGCACGGCTACGCGGGCCTGCCCGGGTGCCACCCGCACCCACTACCAGAGCGGTCGCGCCGTGATAACGATGAGCGTGTGCGCGACCTCGGCGACATTGGCCAAGCTCATCACCGAGCAGATGATTCACACAGTCAGTGCGGTTCTCCCGCCCTCCTGAGGCTTGAGCTGTGGGTGGCACCCCCACCGTCCGATGCGCCTCGGCGCCGCAGGAACTAGTGTCGCGCGCAGGCGATGAGTGCAGGCCAGGCAATGAGTGCAGGCCAGGCAATGAGTGCCAAGGAGAATTCGAGGCGTTGTGACCTTGTTCGGCGAGACCTCCGATCCGCTCGACGGCGAACCGGGCACGTCCGCTTCGACCGACGACCCGAACGCGCCGTTGGCTGTTCGAATGCGTCCGCGGACCCTGGACGAGGTGATCGGGCAACAGCACCTGCTCGGCCCCGGCTCACCGCTGCGTCGGTTGGTCGAGGGCGACGCGCCGATGTCGCTCATCCTGTTCGGTCCGCCCGGGACGGGCAAAACGACGCTGGCAAGCATCGTGTCGAATGCGACCAACCGCCGGTTCGTGCAGCTGTCCGCGCTCAACGCCGGCGTCAAGGATGTCCGCAGCGTGATCGAGGTGGCCCGTCGGACTTTGGAGCATGGTGGACGTCCCACGGTGTTGTTCATCGACGAGATCCACCGTTTCTCCAAGACCCAGCAGGACTCCTTGCTGGCAGCCGTCGAGGCGCGGACGGTCACCCTGGTCGCGGCCACCACCGAGAACCCGTACTTCTCGATGGTGTCGCCGCTGCTGTCGCGCAGCCTGATGCTCACCCTGCAACCGCTCACCGACAACGACATCAACGTGCTGGTCGATCGCGCGCTGAGCGATCCGCGTGGCTTCAACGGTTCGGTCACGCTCGCCGACGATGCCCGCGCACACCTGCTCCGAATGGCCGATGGTGACGCCAGGCGGGCGCTGACCGCGCTCGAGGCCAGCGCGGGATCCGTCCGCGCCGACGGTGCTACCGAGATCACCCTGCCGATACTCGAGTTGGCGGTCGACACCGCCGCAGTGCGCTACGACCGCGACGGCGATCAGCACTACGACGTGATCAGCGCGTTCATCAAGTCCATTCGCGGCTCCGATGTCGACGCCGCATTGCACTACCTGGCAAGGATGATCGTGGCAGGCGAGGACCCGCGGTTCATCGCCCGGCGGCTCGTGGTGCATGCCAGCGAGGACATCGGGATGGCCGATCCGACCGCTTTGCTGGCGGCCTCCGCGGCGGCCCAGGCCGTCCAGTTGATCGGAATGCCGGAGGCGCGTATCAACCTCGCGCAGGCGACCATCCACCTGGCGTTGGCGCCGAAGTCCAACGCGGTGGTGGCTGCCGTCGACGGTGCCATCTCCGACGTCAAGGCCGGGTTGGCCGGCGCCCTCCCGCCCGCGTTGCGCGACGGGCATTACCCGGGCGCGGCCAAACTCGGCCACGCCCAGCAGTACGTGTACCCGCATTCGTTGGCCGAAGGTGTCGCCCGGCAGCAGTACCCGCCGGACGAGCTGATCGGAAAGGACTACTACCAGCCAACCGAACGCGGCGTGGAACGCTCGATCGGTGAACGGCTCGCCAAACTGCGGGACAGGATCCGCGGAACGGGTCGCTAGCCCGACGGTTGATCGGCAATGCCGGACAATTGCCCTCGCCGAGCCGACGGTAGGGTCGGTGATTCGTTGATGAGAAGGAGGCTGGCGCCGTGCACGCTGGAGCCATCGCTGCACTGATCGCAGCAGGCGCATTCGTCCTGCTCGTGCTGCTGCTTGCAATCCCGCTGCTCAAGCTCGGCAAGACGCTCGACGAGGCGACGTTGGCAATCCGCAAGACGCACGAGGGCGCCACGCCGCTGCTGTCGCAGGCGCAGGACACGGTCGCCAACGTCAACAGTCAGCTCGATCAGGTCGAGGGCATCACCAGGGGCGTCAGCTCCATCACCAGCAACGCCGCCGCGCTGACCTCCATCGTCTCCTCGACCGTGGGCAGCCCGCTGATCAAGGTCGCCGCCTTCTCCTATGGGGTGCGTTCGACAATGAAGAAGCGGCAGGACAGCCAGGCGGTCTCCGAGGCTCGCAGGCACCGCCGCTCGGCTCGGCGGGGGCACTGAAATGCGCAGGCTGTTCTGGCTGGCCCTCGGCGCGAGCCTCGGCGCGCTGATCTTTCGCAAGTTGTCCCGGGCGGCCGAGAAGCTGACCCCGCAGGGCATCGCGGCCAGCATCGGTGCCGGCCTGAGCGACCTCGCCTATTCGCTGCGCGATTTCGCTGACGACGTCAGAGACGCGATGGGCGCCCGCGAGTTGGAATTGCGCGACGCGGCCGGGCTGGATTCGGCCGGCCCGGAATCTGGTCACTGACTCCGCTGCCCAGCACTTAGGCTGGTACGGCGGCGGTCTGCGCCGCGCACCATCGCAGGCACGAACTTCGGGAGAAGGAGTACCACCATGCGCTCTGCCGAGATCCGTCGGCGGTTCCTCGCGCATTTCGAGGCGAACGGCCACGTCGTGGTGCCCAGCGCGCCGTTGCCGTTCGACGACCCGAACCTCTTGTTCGTCAACGCCGGCATGGTGCAGTTCGTGCCGTACTTCATAGGCCAGCAGCCCGCGCCGTGGCCACGGGCAACGAGCGTCCAGAAATGTATTCGTACTCAGGACATCGAAGAGGTGGGCAAGACCACCCGGCACGGCACGTTCTTCCAGATGAACGGCAACTTTTCCTTCGGTGACTATTTCAAGGAGGAGGCGATCCGGCTTGCGTGGGAACTGTCCACCAAGTCGGTCGAGGATGGCGGATTCGGACTGGACGGCGACCGGATCTGGGCCACGGTCTACCTGGACGACAACGAGGCCATCGACATCTGGCATCGCGTGATCGGGCTGCCGATGGAGCGAATCGTTCGGCGCGGAAAGGCCGACAACTACTGGTCGATGGGCATTCCCGGCCCATGTGGGCCCTGCAGCGAGCTGTTCTACGACCGAGGCCCGGATTACGGGCCCGAAGGCGGACCGGAGGTCGACGAGGACCGGTACATGGAGTTCTGGAACCTCGTGTTCATGCAGAACGTGCGCGGCGAGGGCACCAACAAAGCGGACTACGCCATCCTCGGCGAACTGCCGGCCAAGAACATCGACACCGGCATGGGGATGGAACGGATCGCGGCGCTGCTGCAGGGCGTGGACAACCTGTACGAGATCGACGAGACACGTCCGATCCTCGACCGGGCTGCCGAACTGACCGGCAGGCGTTACGGCGCACATTCCGGTCACGCGGCCAGCCAGTCGCACCCGGACGACGTGCGGTTGCGGGTGATCGCCGATCACGTGCGAACCGCGCTGATGCTGATCGGCGACGGCGTCACGCCCTCCAACGAGGGACGTGGCTACGTGCTGCGCCGGATCCTGCGTCGCGCGATCTACTCGATGCGAGCTTTGGGTTACGGCGACGAGGCGCTCCCGGAGTTGCTTCCGGTCGCGCGCGACTGCATGTCGGGGTCCTACCCGGAGCTGGCCACCGACTTCGAGCGGATCACCATGATCGCGTATTCCGAGGAGCGCGCATTTCGGCAGACCCTGGACAAGGGGCGATTCATCTACGAAACGGCTGTCAACGAGCTCAAGCGCGACGGCGGCGCGCAGCTCAAAGGCGAACATGCCTTTCAGCTGCACGACACTTATGGTTTTCCGATCGATCTCACCCTCGAGATGGCCGCCGAGCAGGGCTTGGCCGTGGATCTGGACGGGTTCCATCGGTTGATGACCGAGCAGCGGGAGCGGGCCAAGGCCGACTCACGTGCCCGCAAGAGCGCGCACCTGAACTCGCCGGCGTATCGGGATTTGCGTGCCCTGGGCGAGACGATCTTCATCGGCTACACCGACCTGTCCAATGAGACCGCGGTGCGTGGGGTGGTCGCGGACGGCGAGTTGGTCCAGTCGGCCAAGCAGGGCGAGATCGTCGAAGTGGTGCTGGACGAGACTCCGTTCTACGCGGAATCTGGCGGTCAGATCGCCGACGAAGGCACCATCACCGCTGATGGCGCGCTGCTGCGGGTTCTGGATGTCCAGAAGCCGGTCAAGGGTCTGATCGCGCACCGAGTCGAGGTGACCGAAGGCGAGATCGGCACCGGCGCGGTGGTACGCGCCGAGGTCGACCCGGAGTGGCGCCGTTCGGCGCGGCAGGCTCACTCGGGCACCCACGTGGTGCACGCAGCGCTGCGCGAGGTGCTCGGGCCGACCGCTCTGCAAAGCGGCTCGTACAACAAGCCGGGCTATCTGCGGCTCGACTTCGCATGGGGCTCGTCCCTGACCGAGGCCACCAAACGAGACGTCGAAGAGGTGTCCAACCGGGCGCTGCGAGCCGACCTGCCAGTATCGGTGGAGTACATGCCGCTGGCCCGGGCCCGCGAGATCGGGGCGCTGGCGCTGTTCGGCGAGACGTACGACGCCGACGTGCGGGTCGTCGAGATCGGCGGCCCGTGGTCCCGCGAACTGTGCGGCGGTACCCACGTCAGCCACTCCTCCCAGGTCGGCGCGCTCACCGTCGTCGGCGAGTCCTCCGTCGGTGCGGGGGTACGGCGTATCGAGGCCTTCGTCGGCCTCGAGGCGCTGCGATACCTTGCGAACGAACGCGCGCTCGTCAACGCCGTGTCCGAAACACTGAAGGTGCCGGCGGCCGAGGTGCCCGATCGGGTCGCCGCGCTGGTCGAACGACTACGGACGGTGGAAAAGGAACTGGAGCGCAACCGGGTCGCGGCTGTGTTGGCCGGTGCCGGAGCCCTCGCCGCTCAGGCGCAAGACGTCAACGGCACCCAGGTGGTGGCCGTCGCGGCGCCTGCCGGTGTGTCCGGTGGCGACCTGCGAACGCTGGCCATAGATGTGAGGGCCAGGCTCGGACAGGACCGTCCCGGCGTGGTCGTGTTGACCTCCGACGTGGACGGCAAGGCGCATTTCGTGGCGAGCGTGAACCCCGCGGCGCAGCAGGCCGGACTCTCCGCCGGCGATCTGGTCAAGGAGTTCGCGCCGATTCTCGGTGCTCGCGGCGGCGGCAAGGCCGACCTTGCTCAGGGAGCCGGCGGTGACCCGGGCAAGGCTGAGCAGGCGCTGGAGGTGGTCCGGCGATCGGTTGCGGCAGCTCGGTGACGGACGCGCCGTCCGGCGACTCAGCGTCGAACCGATCTAACCGAGCCTCCGGCGTGTGGTTGGGCATCGATGTCGGTGCCGTCCGGATCGGGGTTGCCCGCAGCGATCCGCGCGGGGTGCTCGCGGTACCGGTGGAAACGGTCCGCCGCGATGCCTATCGAGGTACTGACCTGGACCGGCTGGTGGCTCTGATCGCCGAGCACGAGGTGGTCGGCGTGGTGGTCGGCCTGCCTCGGACGCTGGCCGGACGCGACGGATCGGCGGTGGCCGCAGCCCGTGAATTGGGGGCCGCGTTGGCCGAACGAATTGCCCCGATTTCACTGGAGTACACCGACGAGCGGATGACCACGGTTGTGGCGCAGCGTAACCTCTCCACGAGCGGCGTGCGTGGCCGCGCCCAGCGGCCGATCGTGGATCAGGCGGCCGCAGTGGAGATACTGCAGTCGTTTCTGGACAGCGGACGCGGTTAAGAATGAACCGGGCCGCGGAAGGGCATGTGTCGGTGGAGCGCCCGATCGACGAATTGCAGGAGGACGACCATCCGTTGTTCGGCTCGACCGAGGACGTTCACCTCGAGGCTGCCCATCCAGATTCCGGTCACTACGCAGTCGGCGGACGGCGGCAAGCCCAGCGCGCCCGGCGGTTACAACGCAAACGGCGCAGGCGTCGCAGATTCATCGCGCTGGTCTCGGTCATCGTCATCATTGCGGTGGTCACTGCCGGATGGCTGATCGTCGGCAAGGTCGCCAACCGGTTCCAGGTCGCCGACTACACCGGAAGCGGACACGGCACCACCCGGATTCAGATCCATCCCGGTGACACCGCCGATGACGTCGCGGCAATCCTGCTGAAGGCGAACGTGGTCAAGTCGACCCGGGCATTCGTCAACGCGGCCAAGGCGTCCGGCCAGTCCAGCGATATTCAACCCGGGGTGTATCAGGTCAAGTTGGAATCTTCCGGCAAAGCGGCGATGAGCCAGATCCTCGACCCCGCGAACCGGCTCGTCTCGAAGCTGACCGTGCCCGAGGGCTACACGGTGAAGCAGATCCTGGCCAGCCTCGCCCAGAAGACCGGCGTCCCGCTGGCACAGCTCACCAGCGCGTCGACCAACCTGACCGCCCTAGGCCTACCGGACGGCTATGCGCCCAAGTCCGTCGAAGGTTTCCTGTTCCCGGCGACCTACGACTTCAACCCGGATATGTCGGCGACGGCGGTCCTGCAGTTGTTGACCGAGCAGTTCAACAGCGAGGTCGCCAAGATCAATTTCTCCGCCGAGGCGAAGGCTGTGAACCTCACGCCCTATCAGGCGCTGATCATCGCCTCGCTGATCGAATCCGAGGCCAAGTTCCCGGAGGATCGTCCGAAGATCGCTCGGGTGATCCTGAATCGGATCGCGCAGCACACCCCGATCGGAATCGACGCGGCCAACCGCTACGGGGTTGCGTTGACTGGCAAGGACCCGAACTCCACCACGTACCAGGAGGACTCGCCCTACAACGTCCGCACCCACCTCGGGCTGCCGCCGACACCGGTGTCCAACCCCGGTGAGGCATCGTTGCAGGCAGCGGTGAATCCGGCGGCCGGCGATTGGCTCTATTACGTCGTCATCGACAAGGAAGGCCATCATCTGTTCACCAGTGATCAGACCGTCTGGAGCAACGCACAGCAGAAGTGCGTCGCCAACGGCTGGTGTCATTGACCGACGCCGCTCGGGCGGCCGTGTTGGGCCTGCCGGTCGGGCATTCGTTGTCGCCGATCTTGCATCGCGCGGCCTACCGAGCGCTCGGTCTGAACGACTGGCAGTACGACGCGATCGAGTGTGCCGAGCCTGACCTGGCTGGTCTGCTGGCCCGATCGTCGGCGCAGACGATCGGCTACTCCTGCACCATGCCGCTCAAACGCGAGGTGCTGCGGGTCGCAGACACGCTGACCGACGAGGCACGAGCGATCGGTGCCGGAAATACCCTGCTGCGCGAAGGCAGTGGCTGGCATGCCGACAACACCGACTGGATCGGCATCCGTGCTGCGCTGGCCAACCGCATGGTGCCCTCGACTGGGGCGGTGGTCGTCCTCGGTGCAGGTGGCACTGCGCAGGCCGTGCTGGCGGCGCTGCGCCAGGCCGAGCAGGTGACCGTTCTGGTTCGCGACCTGAACCGGACCGATGAATTGAGCGCGACGGCTGAGCGACTGGGTAGGACGATCCGGCTGGGCTTGCTCTCTGACGCCACGCCGCTCGCTGATGCGTCCGTGATCGTGTCCACCCTGCCGCCCGGGGCCGCCGATGCGCTGGCCGGCAACGCCTGGCGCGCTGAGCAGGCATTGCTCGATGTCGCGTATCACCCATGGCCGACCGCGCTTGCCAGCGC
>DASXHV010000051.1:0-28495 GCA_036488285.1 Jatrophihabitans sp.
CGAAACCGGCGCCTCAAGGCGCAAATAGCGTCCAACCGAGGTAGCCGGCTGAAACCATGCTGGATCAGCAGCCGACATGCCAGATCGAGGAGAACGAAACGCGGCTCGTCGCTGCTCCTTTGGTCTGAGACGTACAAAAGCACGCCGTTACGGTTAGGCGAGGTCATGGCGGCGTGCGCATCCAGCCCGAAAGCTACTTTCGCCATACCAACAAAAGCCGTCACAAGATCAAGATCCCACCGCAGACCCTCGGTAACGTGCGCGCTAGTCCGTTACCTCGGTCATCCCCCACGGCGATCGATACTCACCGGCGAGCAACTCCAGGAAGGGCACCGCGTCGAAGGCCTCCGGCCCGAGTACGCCCGAACCTGCCCACGTCCCGCTAGCGATCAACTCGCACGCCACGATGGGGTTGACGGCGGTCTGCCATACCACCGCCTGGGATCCGTACTCGGCCATCGACCATTCGTTGTCGACCACGTGATACAGGTACGTCGAGCGCGGATGGCCATCCTTACCGAGCCCCCGCACCCAGACCCCCGCACACGTCTTTCCCTGCATCCGATCCCCCAGCTCAGCCGGGTTGGGCAGTGCGGCCGCGACCACGTCGCGCGGACTGACCTGCACGACCTGCGGCGAGCCATCGACCAGCCCAGGCACCGACAACCCTTGCGTGCTGTCCAGCCCGAGCGTGTGCAATGTGCGCAGCACGTCGATGAACTCGTCACCCAGGCCATATTTGAACGTGACCCTCTTGGCATCGATCCAACGCGGCATCAAGAGCACTTCCTCGTGCTCGACGTTGACGCATTCGACCGGGCCGATCCCTTCCGGAAAGTTGAACACCTCCGGCTCGCTGAACGGCTCGGTAGTGAACCAGCCCTTGTCGACCTCGTAGATCACCGGCGGATTAAGGCATTCCTCGATCGTAGTCCAGATCGAGAAGGAGGGAGCGAAGTCGTAGCCCGACACCGTCAGGTTCGCTCCGTCGCGTACCCCAAGTTCATCGATGGACGTGAACAGGTGATCGGATGCGTACCTGGCAAAGACATCCGCTAGCCCGGGTTCGACACCGATACCCACCAGTGCGAGCTTGCCGGATGCCTCCCACTCAGACGCCAGCTCGAACTGCTCGTCGCCGAGCTTGACTCCGGTCAACCGATGGGGATCGGCGGGATGGGGGCGTGACAGCGACATGGCCATGTCGAGGTAGTGCACGCCGACGGCGAGCGCCGCTCGAAAGATCGGCATCGTGAATCGAGGATCGGTCGCGCCGAGCACGAGGTCGATCGCGTGCTCACGAAGGATCTTTTCGACCGCAGCCTGATCCGACGCGTCGACCTGGACGCCCACGAATCTCTGATCGCCAGTCTCTGACGCGGCTGTCCGGGCCCGGTCGATGTCGTAATCGGCGATGACCACCGATTTGAGAAACGCGCGACGGGCTGCGATTTTCGCCGCGGCGGAGCCGACACCACCGGCGCCGAGAATGAGCAACTTCACGACGCGCGCCGCCGACCCCCGCTCGCGGCGAGCCTGCCGATGCCTACGGCGAAGATCGCGACCAGGAACATCGCCGTTCCGATCACGTTGATCTGCACGGGGGTGCCCTTGCTGGCCGCACCCCAGACATACATCGGAAACGTCACCGAGGCGTTCGAGGCGTTGAAGTTCGTGATGATGTAGTCGTCGAAGGACATCGCGAACGCCAGCAACGCACCGGCGGCGATGCCCGGCGCGACCAGCGGGAAGGTTATCCGCGAGAACGTCTGGAACTCGTTGGCGTACAGATCGCCGGCTGCCTGTTCCAGCGTCGGATCCAAGCCTGCGATGCGGGCCTTCACGGTGACCACGACGTAGCTCAGGCAGAACATGATGTGGGCGATCATGATGGTCGTCTGACCCAGCGGCAGCCGCAGACTGACGAAGAGCGTGAGCAACGAGGAACCCATCACGACTTCCGGTGTCGCCAATGGCATGAAGATCAACAGGTTCGCACCGGCCCGACCGCGGAAGCGATAGCGGCTGAGCGCGAAGGCCACCATGGTTCCGAGCACGGTCGAGGCGACTGTGGCGATCAACCCGATCTTGAGCGACAGGCCCAGCGACTCGCACATGCCAGGAGCAGCGCACGGGTGCAGCCAAGCATCGAAGGAGAATCGCGTCCAGGTGTAGTTGAAGCGCCCGTTGGGTTTGTTGAACGAGAACAGCACCACGATCGCGTTGGGCAGCAGCATGTAGACGAAAGCGGCGGTCGCGAACACCCAGATGACGTTGTGCCGTAACACCTCACCGGGCGCACGTCGGCGCCGTTTGAGGGCAGGTGATTTCGAGGCGAGGGCAGCGGTCATCAGAGCAGCTCCTCGGTGCCGGCCCTGCGTACGTACAGGGCCACGATCACCACGATCGTGATCATCAGAACGAAGGACAACGCCGCCGCGGTCGGGTAGTCGCTGACCCTGAGGAACTGGCCCTCGATCACCTGCCCGATCATCGACGTGTTGGGGTTACCCAGCAGCTCGGAATTGATGTAGTCACCGGCTGCCGGGATGAAGGTCAGAAGCGTGCCGGCCACGACGCCCGGCATGGACAGCGGCAACGTGATCCTGCGGAACGCCGTTATCGGCGATGCGTACAGGTCTCCGGCCGCTTCGAGCAGACGTGGATCCAGTCGATCCAGGCTCGCGAAGAGCGGAAGGGTCATGAACGGAAGGAAGTTGTACGTCAGGCCGGATACCACCGCCAGCGGGGAACTGAGCAGTTGGTCGCCGTTGGTCAGGTGCAACCACCGGGTGACGGTGAGCAGGTGGGTCGTCTTGAAGAACGACGTCACCGGGCCGTCGCCACTCAGGATGGTCTGCCAGGCCAGGGTTCGGATCAGGAAGCTCGTGAAGAACGGGGCGATGACCATGACCAGCAGGATGTGCTTCCACCGGCCCGCCTTGAGGGCGATCGCATACGCCAGCGGGTAGGCAATCAGCAGAGCTGAGACCGTTGCGATGAGCGCGTAGACGAAGGAACGAATGAACTGCTTGGCAAAGGTGGACAGCGCATCGGAATAGGTCGAGAAGTGCCAGGTGAACGCGTAGCCCTGTTCGAGCGAACCGGTCTGCAACGACTGCGATGCCAGGAAGATCATCGGTACCACAAAGAAGATCGCCAGCCACAGCACCCCAGGTAGCAGCAGGATGATCGGTGCGCCCGCGAACTTGCGCCGACTACGAGACCGAGGAGCCACCGGTCGGCCCGGATTGAGTGTTGTCACGAAACCGCCTCGTCGTCCAACACGATCCCGGCCTCGGCGTCCTGTCCGGCGTCCAGGGCAAAGGTGTGCGCGGCTGACCAGGACATCGTGACGATGTCACCAACGTGGTTGAGGTTCTCGATTCCCTGGTTCTGCTCGAACACCATCAGTTCCTGGCCCCACGCCGTGCGCACGAGGTACTGGGTGCTGACCCCGATGAAACTTGCGTCGGTTACCACGGCGCCGCTGATGGTGTTTTCCCCGAGCGGCCCGTCGACGGCGGTGACCGGCTCGTCGTGCAGCCTGATCTTCTCGGGCCGCACCCCCGCCCACACCTCGTTGACCCCGCTGGGCACTCGCCGGCTGGGCACCCGCACGGTCCCGGTCGGCAACGCCAGCGTGACGACGTCACCGAACCGTTCCTTGACTGTCGCTCGGATCAGGTTCGACTGGCCGAGGAAGTTCGCCGCAAACGTTGTCGTCGGATTCTCGTACAGATCAGCCGGCGCACCCAGTTGTTCGATGTGCCCGGAGTTCATCACCGCGATGGTGTCGGCCATCGTCATGGCCTCCTCCTGGTCGTGCGTGACATGTACGAAGGTGAGTCCGACCTCGGTCTGGATCCGCTTGAGTTCGACCTGCATCTGGCGGCGCAGCTTCAGGTCGAGTGCCCCCAGGGGCTCGTCGAGTAGCAGCACCGCCGGCTTGTTGACAATCGCTCGGGCCAGCGCCACGCGTTGTTGCTGTCCCCCGGAAAGCTGTGCCGGCTTGCGTTTGGCGAGGGCGCCGAGTTCGGTGAGCTCGAGTACGTCGTCGACCTGCTTCTTGACGTCGCCCGCGCCGCGACGCTTGAGACCGAACGCGACGTTGTCCCAGATCGTCAGATGCGGGAAGAGCGCGTAGCTCTGAAAGACGGTGTTCACCGGGCGCCGGTAGGGCTTCTCATGCGTGATCTCGCGGTCGCCGATACGTATCTCGCCTCTGGTGGGCTGATCCAGACCTGCCACCATCCGCAGCGTCGTTGTCTTGCCGCATCCCGACGGCCCGAGCAACGCGAAGAACGAGCCCTGCCGGATCGTCAGGTTCAGGTCATCGACCGCAGTGAACGGTCCGAATTGTTTGGTCAAGGAAGTCAGAACAAGATCGCCGGTGCCCGGCGGAATCCCTGAATTCTCCACGATCAAATGGTCCTTTCACCGTGCGTGGAAGTGCTGCGGTTTGGTGGCCGACTGCCGCGTCAGCTGAGGGTCACCGTCTGGAATGCCTTGTTGTACTTGGTCTCTTCTGCCTCGGAAAGCCCACGGAACACGTGAGCCCGCGCCAGGACGGCCTCGGACGGGAAGATCAGCGGGTTGTTGGCAACCTTCGGATCGTCCTTTACGAGCAGCTGCTCGGCACCCTTGACGACTGAGATGTAGTTGACGTAGTCGACGACCTTGGCCATCACCGTCGGGTCGTAGTAGTAGTTCATCAGCACTTCGGCGTTCTTCTTGTGTTGCGCCTTGTTCGGGATCACGAAGTTGTCCGACCAGATCATGTGACCGGTACTTGGCAGCGTGTAACCCAGCGACGGGTTGTCCGCCTGAAGCTGCACCACGTCGCCGGTCCATGCCAGGCATGCTGCGATGTTACCGGAAGCAAGCCCCTTGCCGTACTCGTTGCCGGTGAATCCCTTCAACTGGCCACGGCTCTTGGCATCGTCGATCTCCTTGATCGCGGCGTCGAAGTCGGCATCGGTGAAGTTCGCGGGGTCCTTGCCCATCGCGAGCAACACCAACCCGACGGTGTCTCGCATCTCCGTCAGCAGGGTGACTTTTCCCTTGAGAATGGGGTCGTTCAACAACTGATCGATGGACTCGATCTTCTTACCGCCGGTGGCCTTCGGGTTGTAGCCGATACCGGTGAAGCCGGACTGCCACGGCAGCGAATATTTGCGGCCTGGATCGAACTCGACGTTGACCAGGGTGTCCTGGAGATTTTTCGCGTTCGGGATGTTGTCCTTGTTCAGCGTCTGGACCCAATTCAGACGGATGAGGCGGGCCACCATCCAGTCGGTTGAGCACCAGACGTCTCGTCCGGTATCGGCGCTTGCCGAAAGCTGCGGCTTCACCTTGGCGAAGAACGCGTCGTTGTCGTTGTAGTCCTCGCTGTAGTTCACCTTGATCCCGAACTGCTTGTCGAAAGCAGCCAGCGTCGGGTGTGTCTTGGTCTTGTCGTCGACGTCGATGTACTCAGGCCAGTTCGACCAGTTGACGACCTTCTCCGTGTCGGACTTGTCCACCGCAGCCTGAGCGGACGGATTGGCTTTCGCAGCCGTGCCTTTGGTGCCGCATGCGGACAGCATCGTGGCCAGTCCGGTCACGCCGATGCCGGCGAGCATCGTGCGCCTGGACACCAAGCCGCGCGTCAGCGGGGAAAATTCGCTGGCGCGGGCGTTGGTTTCGTCTGTCATGGTTTATCCCCTTATCCTGTTCCGCCGTACCGTCCTGCGGCAGATGAGTACGCGCAGTCAGCGCCTTTGGGTTGTGCCGCCAAGGTAGCCCCGGATACTTGCACGGCGAAGTTACAGTGACAAGCAATTCCGTAACGATCGCGCGCGCCAGCAACGAAATCCATCGCGGAAGGCGCGAATACGTCGCCAATGCACCGCAACGCTGCTTTGCCGCGCGTGCCGACCGACGGACTCTCGTCCGATCCAAGGTCGCCAGACGGCCGAACGCTCCAAACGGCTGAATCAGCAGCTTCACAGGCCATTTGCTTCGGATTCGCTTGCATGGACGTTCTCTCCCTGCCATATTCGTCTAATGGCCCTTCCGAAGCGCATCAGCGGACGGTTGCATCTCGACGACACCTCCAAGGCGATCATCGAGCAGTTGCAGCAGGACGGTCGCCGTCCCTACGCGACCATCGGCAAGGCCGTCGGGCTATCCGAAGCGGCTATCCGGCAGCGGGTTCAGAAGCTGCTCGAGTCCGGCGTGATGCAGATTGTGGCGGTCACCGACCCGTTGCAGATCGGCTTTGCCCGGCAACTGATGATCGGAATCAACATCTCCGGGGACCTGAACGCGACCGCCGATGCCCTCGCCGCGATCCCGGAACTCGTATACGTCGTGCTGACCGCCGGGTCGTTCGACCTTCTTTGTGAAGCGGTCGTCACCGACGACGACCATCTGTTGGAGTTGATAAACAATCGGGTCCGCACCATTCCTGGCGTGCGGAGCACCGAGACCTTCATGTACCTGAAACTTCAGAAACAGACGTACAACTGGGGTATCGCATAAGCGAGCACCGCGGGCAGCGCCGCCGAGCTGAACTTCAACAGCGACCGGCCGCGAACCAGCGATGAGTAATCGCGCGAGGAGCAGGAGAGAGAAATGAGTATCGACTCCGCCGACTACGGCGACAACGCAAAACTGTCCCAATCCGCACGGGACCACCTGTGGATGCACTTCACCCGGCTGTCTTCCTACGAGACGGCCGACGTGCCGACGATCGTGCGCGGTGAAGGCGCCTACATCTATGACAGCAAGGGGCGCCGCTATCTCGACGGACTGTCCGGCCTGTTCACTGTCCAGGTCGGCCACGGCCGAAGGGAACTCGCAGAGGCCGCGGCCCGGCAGGCCTCCGAACTTGCCTTCTTTCCTATCTGGTCCTACGCACATCCGCAGGCCATCCACCTCGCGGAGCGACTCGCCGACGCAGCGCCGGGAGACCTGAACCGGGTCTTCTTCACCACCGGCGGGGGCGAGGCCGTCGAGACGGCCTGGAAGCTGGCCAAGCAGTACTTCAAGCTGACCGGAAAGCCCATGAAACACAAGGTGATTTCGCGCTACGTCGCCTACCACGGCACTCCGCAGGGCGCGCTGTCGATCACTGGCATTCCCGCCGCGAAGACCATGTTCGAACCGTTGGTGCCCGGTGGACACAAGGTTCCGAACACCAACTTCTACCGCGCGCCCGAGCATGGCGACGATCTCGTCGCCTTCGGACGATGGGCTGCCGATCAGATCGAGCAGGCCATCATCATGGAGGGTCCGGAGTCGGTAGCAGCGGTGTTCCTGGAGCCGGTGCAGAACTCAGGCGGCTGCTTCCCGCCGCCGCCGGGGTACTTCCAGCGGGTACGCGAGATCTGCGATCAGTACGACGTGCTGCTGGTTTCCGACGAGGTCATTTGTGCGTTCGGGCGGCTCGGACCGATGTTCGCCTCCGAGAAGTTCGACTACATACCGGACATGATCACCTGCGCCAAAGGCATGACATCGGGGTACTCGCCGATCGGCGCTTGCATGATCTCTGATCGCCTCGCCGAACCGTTCCTGCACGGCACCGACTACTTCCCGCACGGCTACACCTTCGGTGGTCATCCGGTTTCGGCGGCGGTGGCGATGGCGAATCTGGATATCTTCGAGAAGGAGAACCTCAACCAGCACGTGCTGGACAACGAGGGTGCGTTCCGCACCACGCTGGAGAAGCTGAACGACCTGCCGATCGTCGGTGACATCCGTGGCGATGGCTACTTTTACGGCATCGAACTCGTCAAGGACAAGGCCACCAAGGAGACCTTCAACGACGACGAGTCCGAGCGGCTGCTGCGTGGCTTCCTTTCCAAGGCGCTGTTCGACGCCGGCCTCTACTGCCGCGCTGACGACCGCGGCGATCCGGTCGTCCAACTGGCACCGCCGCTGATCTGTGGCCAGCAGGAGTTCGACGAGATTGAGCAGATCCTGCGCGCCGTCCTCACCGAGGGTGCCGCCAGGATCTGAACCTCGCTCCAGCCTGCGTCGCCGGTTGTGGGAGCGATCGGCGACGCAGGGTCGGCATCAGTGCGGCCTTTCTTCAGTGCAGCCTTTCTTCAGTGCGGCGTCGCCTCAGTGTCGGGTCGCGGAGCGCAGGTGTTCGAAGATCAGGTTCGTCTCGGTCAGCGCGACGTCGGGATTGCCACTGAGATTGACCACCACGAAGTCACGCAGATTCTCTGTGCTGCGCGCGGCGACGTGCACGAGGAAGTCATCGGCGCCGGCGAGGAAGAAGACGTTGAGCACCTCGGGTAGTTCGGTAACGGCCGCTGCGAATTCGGCGATGTGGCTGCGCGCGTGTGATTGCATCCGAACCGCGATCATCGCTTGGATCGGGCGGCCCACCGCCTCCGGATCGACGTCGGCATGGAATCCCCGGATGACGCCGCGTTCCAGCAGAGCTCGTACCCTGCCAAGACAGGTCGATGCCGCGATCCCCACGGCCTCGGCAAGCGCATTGTTCGGCATCCGCGCATCGGCGACGAGATGCTCGAGAATGGCCCGATCCACTTCGTCGAGCAGCACCGCGGGCTTGGTCGACCGAGCTGACGAGGCGGTCGGGTCGGGTCGGCCCGGCCCAGGTTCGGCCCGCACTCGATTCGACGGAATCGCTCCTCGGCCACTCCTTTTCGAACTTGTCGCTGCCATTCACCGATGTTCGCAGAATTATCTTCAGCCGACTAGCTATTCAAGCTTCGATCCTTCATTCTCATCTGCAATCGGCCGTTTCGGCCGGCGCAATCGAATCAGGGCAACGAACACACTCACATCGACGAACACTGTCAAAGGCGACGGAGGCACGACATGAAGGTGGGCATCCCCCGCGAGGTCAAGAACCACGAGTACCGGGTGGCGATCACTCCGGCGGGCGTACACGAACTGGTCCGCAACGGGCACGAGGTCTTCGTCGAGAAGGATGCCGGCGTGGGCTCGGCGATCCCCGACGAGGACTTCGTAACGGCCGGAGCCACCATCCTCGACACCGCCGACGATGTCTGGGCAACCGGCGACCTGGTCCTGAAGGTCAAGGAACCGGTCGCCGAGGAATACCACCGGATGCGTGCCGACCAGACGCTGTTCACGTACCTGCACCTTGCGGCGGACAAGGCCTGCACGGACGCGCTGCTCAAGGCCGGCACCACTGCAATCGCCTATGAGACCGTGCAGCTAGCCGACAGCTCGTTGCCATTGCTGGCCCCGATGTCCGAGGTCGCCGGTCGTCTGGCGCCGCAGGTCGGCTCGTACCACCTGATGCGTCAGGGTGGTGGTCGCGGCGTGCTGATGGGCGGCGTGCCCGGCGTGTACGCCGCAAAGGTGGTCGTGATCGGCGCCGGCGTCTCGGGCCAGAACGCCGCCGCGATCGCGCTCGGCATGCAGGCCGAGGTTCTGCTGCTGGACCGCAATGTGGCCCGGCTACGGCAGATGGACGCCATCTACCAGGGCCATTGCCAGACCGTCACGTCCAACGCCTACGAGGTCGAAAAGGCCGTGCTGGATGCCGACCTCGTCATCGGCGCAGTCCTGGTGCCTGGTGCGAAGGCGCCGAAGATCATCAGCAACGAGTTGGTGTCCCGGATGAAGCCGGGCTCGGTGCTCGTCGACATCTCGATCGATCAGGGCGGCTGCTTCGAGGACTCCCGGCCCACCACCCACGCGGAGCCGACCTACATGGTGCACAACTCGGTGTTCTACTGCGTGGCCAACATGCCCGGCGCCGTCCCGCACACGTCGACGTATGCGCTGACCAACGTCACGTTGCCCTATGCAGTTGAACTGGCCAACCGCGGCTGGCGTGACGCGCTGCGCGCCGACCCGGCTCTGGCCCTCGGCTTGAACACCCACGACGGCGAGCTGACAAATAGCCCGGTTGCAGCGGCACACGGCTACACCAGCCGGTCGCTGGCCGAGGTTCTCGCATAGCGGGTGGCCGCCCGACCGATCAGCCCGCCGAACTATCGCGCCCT
Organism: Jatrophihabitans sp.; assembly: GCA_036488285.1. GTDB lineage: Bacteria > Actinomycetota > Actinomycetes > Mycobacteriales > Jatrophihabitantaceae > Jatrophihabitans_A. The sequence goes on from DASXHV010000051.1 coordinate 10,005, forward strand.
GTCGCTGTGGCATGAGACGGCCGGAGACGATCTCCGTCCCCGGCCGTCGCTGGCCGGCACCTTGCCGGGCGATCGGTCCGTCGACGTCGCGATCGTCGGCGCCGGCTACACCGGCCTGTGGACGGCCTACTACCTTGCGCAGGCCGATCCGAGCCTGCGGATCGCTGTGCTGGAGTCCGAGATTGCCGGCTTCGGTGCGTCCGGTCGCAATGGCGGCTGGTGTTCGGCGCTGTATCCGGTGTCGCTGTCAACGATGGCCCGCGAGGTCGGCCGCGATGCCGCGATCCGGCAGTACCGCGCCATGCAGGACTCGGTCGCCGAAGTCGGCCGGGTCATCGATGCTGACAGCCTCGCTGCAGACTTCGCGATGGGTGGCACCATAACGCTGGCTCGCAGTGAACCGCAGCTGCGTCGGGCCAGAGAAGAAGTCGACGAGGCAAGGCAATTCGGCTTCGACGCACCGAGACTGTTGGACACTGCAGCCGCCGCGGATCGGCTCGCTGCGACATCGATTCGTGGCGGCACCTACACGCCACATTGCGCGGCCATTCACCCCGGCAAACTCGCCAGATCACTGGCCGGTCGGGTCGAGGCACTCGGCGTACGGATCTATGAGCAGACGAGCGTTCGCGACATTCGCGCCGGACGGCTGAGCACCGAACACGGCCAACTGCGGGCCGAGATCGTGGTGCGCGCCACCGAAGGCTTCACCCCGCGGCTACACGGCCAGAAACGGGCGCTGGCTCCGGTGTATTCGTTGATAATCGCAACCGAGCCGCTCCCGGCGACGATGTGGGAACAGATCGGGCTGCGAGATCGCGAGACTTTTGCCGACTTTCGGCATCTGATCATCTACGGGCAACGGACCGCCGATGACCGGCTGGTGTTCGGTGGACGCGGCGCCCCGTATCACTTCGGCTCGCGGATCCAAGCCGGCTACGACCGGGTGCCCGCGGTGTTCGAGGCCTTGCGCCGAACCCTGACCGAACTCCTTCCGGTCACGACCGGTGCCGCAGTCACCCATCGGTGGGGCGGCCCGCTAGGCATAGCTCGCGACTGGCATTGCTCGGTCGGACTAGATCGTTCAACCGGACTGGCCTGGGCCGGTGGCTATGTCGGCGACGGCGTTTCGACCACGAACCTCGCGGGGCGGACGCTGGCAGATCTGATCCTGCGACGCGACACGGGCCTGACCGAACTCCCGTGGGTCAATCACCGCTCGCCCAGCTGGGAACCCGAGCCGTTGCGTTGGCTGGGCGCCAATGCGGGCCTTCGGGCGATGACCTGGGCGGACGTGGCCGAGCAACGCCACGGCCGCTCTTCGCGGCTGGCCTCGGCCGTGAACCATATGCTCGGCCGATGAGTGCGCGCGAAGAGCCGACAGGCGTGAGTGGGGCTCGCCAGCCGGACCGGACGAAGCCGAGCCGGATGGTGGAGAGGTTCGGGGTGCCCGATCCCGAACAGCTTCGGACGCTGCTCGCCGACGCGCTGATCTGTCACGTCGGGTTCACCACGGAGTCGGGTCAGCCAATGGTGCTGCCGACCGCGGTCGCCGGAGACGACCGCAGGCTGTACCTGCACGGATCCACCGGTTCCCGCTGGTTCTCCCTTATCGCACAAGGCATTCCGGTGTCGGTTGCCGTCACCTCGTTGGACGCGCTGGTGGTCGCCCGTTCTGCCTTCGAGTCGTCCATGCACTACCGAAGCGCCGTGCTGTTCGGTCGCTGCCAGCCACTCGACGGTGATGAGAAGCTGGCCGCGCTGGATCAGCTCACCGAGGCGCTCATCCCCGGGCGGACCAGCGAAATCCGCCGCCCGGAGAGGAAGGAACTGGCCGCGACCCTGGTGCTCGAGATGGCCGTCGAGGACTGGTCATTGAAGGTGTCGCGCGGCTGGCCGGACGACCCGGACAATGACGTCGCCGGTCCGAGTTGGGCCGGCGTGCTACCGAGAATCACCGGCTACAGCAAGGCGTTCGTCGCCCCAGACCTGAGGCCCGGCATCGATCAGCCCGATTCGGTCAGCCGGTTACTGGCTCAATGAGCGGCTCGGATGGCAGGCATCGGTCCGGCTGAATGCGCCGCGCGGTCGACAGGCACCGCCTGCTTCCACAGCGCCTCGAAGCCGAGTCGAAGGCTCGCTGCGAGCGCCGCGTGGTCGACGAGGATGTTGGTTGCCGTCAGGCCGCCGGCCACCGGATCGGTCAGGGAGAACAGGGCTCGTGATCCATCGGCGATGCAGAGCTTCATCGGAACCTGGTCGATGACCCTGCCCTGTTCGCCGGCCTCGGTGAACTCTGCGATCCCCGCCAGGATCTGCGGCTCGTGCAGCACACTGCGTTCATAGATGCAGCGAACGTCGCCGCCGTTGGCCACGATGCGCCGGGCAGCTTGCAGTCCGATCGGGTTTTCGGTTAGCGCATAAGGGGTTTTGAATATGTCAACAGTTCACTGCTCGCCTCCCGCTGCAGTTCGGCGAACCTCTCCGACAGCAGCGACTGCTCCCGCAGCACCTCGACGAACTCCAGTGGCGCGCTGGCTTCGCGCCCACTGGCGAACGTCGCACCCAGAGCGTTGGCCAGATCGTGCGACTCGCTCTCCAGAGCACTCAATGCGCCCCGCTGAACGGCCAGCAGTCGCTCGACGGCAGTGTCCGGCGGGACCGCGGTATACCGGGACACCTGCCCGGGCCAGACCCGGGCCAGGCCGCGCTGAACCAAACCGTTGAGGACGTCGTAGACCCGTTGTCGCGGGATGCGCGTGATGTTGGCGACCTCGGCGGCCGCGAAGCTCTCCCGCTGGATCAAGGCCACGTAGGCCCTGGCTTCGTAGCTCGTCAGGCCAAGGGCCACGAGCCGCTGCAGGTTGCTGGACTCCTCGAGCATCCAGCCACCGTAGCCGCAACGCACCCATTCGTGGCGGCCAGGCGCGCGCCACAGGCGCCACAGACCTTTTCGGACGAACCTCCGATGTTTCATCTAAGGTAAATATTCGATTAAATTCCAATAAGTCCGTTCCTACCCATTGACGGCACTCACCAGGATCTCTAGCGTTCCGCGCCTAGTGGCACCACTGAATAGTGGTGACACCGTCTGGCCGCTCATCAGCACGCTTTCATCGTCATCAGCACGCTCTCATCGAAAGGATCGACTATGACGTTGCCCTCAACATCTCGTCGCAGACGCGGCGTGATCGTTGGCATGGCGGTGTTCACGGCGCTTGGCTTCGCAACCGCTCTATCGAGCGGTTCAGCCATCGCTGCGACCCGAAACCCGGCAGCGACCGCTGCGCCGACAGCCGCCCACAAGACGGTTCGGGTTTGTGCAACGCCGGCAAAGGGACGGTTGGCCTGCATGGCCATCAAGCAGGTCGCCCCCAGCGAGCCGGACAAGATCGTTCCCAATTCGGTCACCCCGAATACGACCCCGAGCGGTTACGGTCCGAGCAGCCTGCAGTCTGCCTACGCCCTGCCATCAACGAGCTCCGGCAGCGGTCAAACGGTCGCCATTGTCGATGCCTACGACGATCCGAGCGCTGAGTCCGACCTTGCGACCTATCGCAGCCAATACGGCCTCCCGCCGTGCACCACGGCAAACGGCTGCTTCAAGAAGGTCAATCAAAACGGCTCGACCACCTCGCTGCCGCAGGCCGACGCCGGCTGGGCGGGCGAGATCTCACTGGATGTGGACATGGTTTCGGCGATCTGCCCGAACTGCCACATCCTTTTGGTCGAAGCCACCAGCCCGACCACCCAGAATCTTGGCACTGCGGTGAACACCGCCGTGAACTTGGGCGCGAAGTACGTCTCGAACAGCTACGGCGGTGCCGAGAACGGCTCGGAGAACAGCTACGACTCCAGTTACTTCAACCACCCCGGCGTCGCCATCACAGCCAGTTCCGGTGACAGCGACTACGACGGCGGCTCGTACCCGGCCACCTCGAAATACGTCACGGCAGTAGGCGGCACGTCCCTGCGGACCGCAAGCAACAGCCGCGGCTGGTCGGAAACGGTGTGGAACACCACCAGCTACACCGAGGGCACCGGATCCGGTTGCTCGAGGTCGGTGCCCAAGCCTGCCTTCCAAAACAACGTTTCCACCGGCTGTGCCAGGCGCGCCGAGGCTGATGTCTCCGCAGTGGCGGACCCGGCTACCGGTGTGGCGGTCTACCAGACCTACGGTGGTTCCGGCTGGGCTGTGTACGGCGGCACCAGTGCCGCTGCGCCGATCGTCGCGGGCGTCTACGCCCTGGCCGGTGCGCCAGGTTCCTCCGACGTGCCAAACGCGTACCCGTACGCACACGCCGGCAACCTCAACGACGTCACCAGCGGCACGAACGGCACCTGCGGAGCGCCGATTTGCACGGCGGGCGCCGGCTGGGACGGTCCGACCGGGCTCGGCACCCCGAACGGCGTCGCGGCGTTCACCGCAGGTGGCGGCAACCCGGGCAGCGTCACGGTGGCCAACCCCGGTTCGAAGACCGGAACGGTGGGCACCGCGGTCAGCCTGCAACTGTCGGCAAGTGGCGGCACCTCGCCATACACCTGGACCGCGACCGGCCTGCCGACCGGGCTGTCGATCAGCTCGTCCGGCCTGATCTCCGGTACCCCAACCGCGGCAGGCAGTTACTCGGTCACGGCAACAGCCAAGGATGCGGCCAGTAAGACCGGCAGCACGACGTTCTCCTGGACGATCAGCACCACCAGCGGCGGGGGCTGCTCCGGCCAGAAGCTCACGAATCCAGGCTTCGAATCGGGTACGACCGGCTGGACATCCACCAGCGGCGTGATCAACACCAACGGCGCGCACTCGCATGCGGGCACCGGTTATGCATGGCTGGATGGCTACGGCAGTACCCACACCGACACGTTGTCGCAGTCGGTGTCGATTCCAGCCGGTTGCCACGCGTCGCTGTCGTACTACCTCTACATCAGCAGCGGCGAGAGCACCTCGACGGCGTACGACAAGCTGACCGTGACCGCCAACGGCGCCACGGTTCAGTCGTACTCCAACGTCAACAAGGGCACCGGATACGTCCAGCGCACCGTTGACCTGTCCTCCTACGCCGGCTCCACGGTGGCCATCAAGTGGACCGGTACTGAAGACAGCTCGATCGCCACGTCGTTCTTCATCGACGACACCGCGCTCACCCTCAGCTAGTCAGCACAACCGACGGCGGGGGCGGACCGCATGTCTGCGGGCCGCCCCTCGACCGGCGACTTTCGTTCACCCTGCGCCGGACCTCGGCCCGGCGCTTGCCAGCGCTTGGCCACCGCTTGCCAGCACTTGCCAGCACTTGCCAGCACTTGTGTCAGCCCTTGGCGGCCAGTTGGCCGCAGGCGCCGTCAATCTCGCGACCGCGAGTGTCCCGAACCGTGACCGGCACGCCATGCAAGGCCACCCGCTCGACGAAGGTGTCCTGCACCCGCTTCGGTGACGCGTCCCATTTCGAGCCGGGCGTCGGATTCAACGGGATCAGGTTCACGTGCGCGAGTCGCCCGGACAGCAATTGCCCGAGCAGATCCGCGCGCCACGCTTGATCGTTGATGTCACGGATCATCGCGTACTCGATGGAGTATCGGCGCCCGGTCTTGGCCGCGTAGTTGTCGGCGGCCTCGAGCACTTCGCGGATGGACCAGCGTGTGTTCACCGGTACCAGGGTGCTGCGCAGTTCGTCATCGGGCGCGTGCAACGACACCGCCAGCGTCACGTTCAGGCCCGCGTCGGAGAGTTTGTCGATCGCCGGCACAAGTCCGACGGTCGACATCGTGATCGACCGCTGCGACAAACCCAGACCGGCCGGCGCCGGGTCGATCAGCCGGTGCAGGGCGGCGAGCACCCGGTTGTAGTTGGCCAGCGGCTCGCCCATTCCCATGAACACCACGTTGGACAGCCGGGCCGGGCCGCCGGTCAATTCGCCAGAGGCCGCCAACCGTGCAGCAGCGGCCGCCTGCTCGACGATTTCGGCGGTGGACAGGTTTCGGTTCAGGCCGCCTTGGCCGGTAGCGCAGAACGGGCACGCCATCCCGCAGCCGGCCTGGCTGGAAATGCAGACCGTCAAGCGATCGGCCTTGGCAGCCTCGCCCGGCTTTGCCTTGCGCCGGTAACGCATCAGGACGCTCTCCACGAGAGTGCCGTCGTGCAGCCTCCACAACGTCTTGCGGGTGGCGCCGGCGTCGGTCTCCACGTGCCTGACCTTGCTCAACAGCGGCGGCAGCAACGACTTGCCGAGCTTGTCCCGGACCGCGGCGGGCAGGTCCGTCATGGTCGCCGGATCGCTCTCGAGCCGGGAGAAGTAGTGCCGGGACAACTGGTCGGCCCGGAAGGGCTTCTCCCCCAGCTCTGTGACCGCAGCGCGGCGTTCGGACTCGGACAGGTCGGCAAGGTGCCGGGGCGGCATGCCGCGGCGCGGGGCGTCGAAGATGAGGGGAAGGGAAGTCATGACCACTCCATTGTCCCAGACCTCGACCGGCAGTCCGACCGCGCCGGGATTTCGGGCGCTCAGACCGGGACGAAGGCGCTGAGCAGCAGATAGGCGACCGCCGCGCACGGCAACAGCGAGTCGAGCCGGTCCATGATGCCGCCATGGCCGGGCAACAGCTTGCCCATGTCCTTCAGGCCGAGGTCGCGCTTGATCATCGACTCGCCGAGGTCCCCGAGGGTGGCGGTGAAGGCGATCGCGACTCCGTAGGCCACGCCCTTCCACCATTCGTGGTGGAAGGTGAAGATCATCATCAGCACGCCGCAGCCGGCGCTGGCCGCGATCGAGCCGACGAAACCTTCCCAAGATTTCTTCGGTGACACCGTGGGTGCCATCGGATGCCGGCCGATCACCGCGCCGACGGCATAGCCTCCGGTGTCCGAACACACGACAGCGAGGATGAATATCACGACTCGGGCGGCGCCATCGTGCGGATGCGCCAGCAATGCTGCAAAGCCGGCCAGGAACGGGACGTAAAGGGCGACCAAGGTTCCGGCGGCAACGTCCCGGAGATAGCCCGCTGCCCCGTCGGCCAATCGCCAGACGATCAGCCCGATGACGGTGAGCATCAGCACCCCGACCATGCCGTCGGGGCCCCGGAACCATGCAGCGACGTCCATCGCGACACCGCCGACCAGCAATGGCACCAGGGACGGACGCGCTTCGACGGTGGAGACCGCACCGACCATCTCGAACCCGCCGAGGACCGCAGCGACGGTCAGCAGCACTACGAAGCTTGGCCGATACAGGAACAGCGTGGCCAGGATGAGCACGCCGAGGCCGAGGCCAACTGCGATCGCGGCGGGCAGGTTGCGTCCGCCGCGCGCCCTCGGCGGTAGTAGCGCCGGTTCGTCGACCATCGCGATCGGCGGATCAACCAGCGAAAGGTGTCGCAGGATCGGGACGTCTTCGAGAACGGGTATCTCGGCTGTCACGTTCTCTGCGACGCCCTCAACCCGAGGTACCGGGTCGTTCTCCGCCGGGATGGCGGCTTCAGCCGCTTCGGCGGCGGCGCGCCGAGCCGACCTGCTCTGCGGCTGGCTCTCGCCAGCGGCTCTGGCGGCTCGGGAGCGGGCGATCAATTCCGCGGCGGTCAGTCCACCGGACGAGCCGGAATGCCTGCCGCCGGGTGCAGTGCCGGACGAGTCCTCGGAGTCGGGTCCGGACATCAGACCTCGAGGAGTTCGGCTTCTTTGTGTCTGACCGATTCGTCGACGGAGGCTACGTACTTGTCGGTGAGCTTCTGAAGATCGGCCTCAGCACGGCGCGCGTCATCCTCACCGACCTCGCCGTCCTTCACGAACTTGGCGAAGGCGTCGTTGGCGTGCCGACGGACCGCGCGGATCGACACTCTTGCGTCCTCGCCTCGGCTCTTGGCCATCTTGACGAACTCTCGGCGACGCTCCTCGGTCAACTGCGGGAACAGCACCCGGATGATGTTGCCGTCGTTGGTCGGGTTCACGCCCAAGTCGGAATCGCGAATCGACTTCTCCAACGCGCCAAGTTGCGAGCTGTCATACGGCTTGATGACGGCCATCCGAGCCTCGGGGATCGCCACGGAGGCCAGTTGCGGCAACGGGGTCGGGGTGCCGTAGTAGTCGATCGTGATGCGCGAGAACGCCGACGCCGAGGCCCGACCGGTACGCAACGAGCCGAGGTCGTTGTGAAGGACGGTGAGGGCCTTGTCCATCTTCTCTTCGGCTTCGAAGAGCGTTTCGTCGATCACGTCAATCTCCTTGCTCCTGAATCTTCCGATCTTGCCTAGCGCTGATGGAGAACCTACCCGGCGGCGGCCACGTCAGCCCTGAGCCGAGACCAGCGTGCCGATCTTTTCGCCCCGGACGACCCTCGCGATGTTGCCGTCGGTGAGGTTGAAAACGAGGATCGGCATCGCGTTGTCGCGGCACAGGCTGAACGCGGTCTGATCGGCCACCTTCAGATCCCGGCGCATGACCTCGTCATAACTGATGCTGTCGAATTTCACCGCGGCCGGGTTGCGGTTGGGGTCGGAGTCGTACACGCCGTCGACTCCGCTCTTGCCCATCAGCAGCACCTGGCAACCGATCTCGAGTGCACGTTGCGCAGCGGCGGTGTCGGTGGAGAAGTAGGGCATGCCGGCGCCCGCCCCGAAGATGACGACGCGGCCCTTCTCCAGGTGCCGCTCGGCCCGGCGTGGGATGTAAGGCTCAGCGACCTGCCCCATCGCGATTGCGGTCTGTACCCGGGTGGGCACGCCAGCCTTCTCCAAAAAGTCTTGCAACGCCAGACAGTTCATGACGGTGCCGAGCATGCCCATGTAGTCGGCACGGTCGCGGTCCATGCCGCGTTGGGACAGTTCCTCGCCGCGGAAGAAGTTGCCACCACCGACCACGATCGCGACCTGGGTGCCGAACCCATGCACTTCGGCGATCTGACTCGCGATCGAGGAGACCACGTCCGGATCGACGCCTACCTCACCGCCGCCGAAGACCTCGCCGGAAAGTTTCAACATGACCCGGCGGTAGCCGCCATCGACATGGGCCGTGTGCGCGCCTGAGGACGGGCCCGCATCGGGTGCCACCAACGAAGGGGACGCCTGGCCGATCTCGCTGGGCGATTCGGTCATGGGCGACCCCTCTCGTCGTCGTGACTTCGTACTGATCCTGCCTTATGACCGGCTGTGCTGCAGCGGCAGGTTGGCAGGGTCAGGCGGCTCCGACCTCGAAGCGGGCAAAGCCGGTCAGCGCGACGCCGGCCTCGTCGAGCAGCGCCTTGACGGTCTTCTTGCTGTCGTGCACCGAGGACTGGTCCAGGAGCACGGCGTCCTTGAAGAATCCGTTCAACATGCCTTCGACGATGCGCGGCAGCGCCGCCTCTGGCTTGCCGTCCTCGCGGGCCTTGGCCTCCAGCACCCGCTTCTCGTTCTCGACGGCCTCGGCGGGAACATCTTCGCGGCTGAGGTACTGCGCCTTGAGGGCAGCAACCTGCATGGCCGCCGCACGAGCAGCGTTGACATCGTCGCCGGTGAATGAAACCAATACGCCGACCTGAGCCGGCAAGTCGGCCGACTTCTTGTGCAGGTAGGTCGCGACCCTGCCCTCGAGCTTGACCGCGCGGCGAACTTCGATCTTCTCGCCGATGATGGCGTTCAACGCCGCGATGTTCTCGGCGACGGTCTTGCCATCAGCGAGCGTCTCAGCAAGCAGGCTCTCGACATCGGTGGCCTCGGACTTCACGAAGTGCGCAACGATGTCACCGGCCAGACTCTGGAACTGCTCGTTCTTTGCGACGAAGTCGGTCTCGCACGCGAGCTCGATCATCGCGTTTTCCGCGGCGGCAACCAGACCGTTGCTCGTCTCGCGCTCGGCACCGCGCTTGGCGGCCTTACCGGCGCCCTTGATGCGCAGTTCCTCAACGGCCTGCTCGAAGTCGCCGTCGGCGGCTTCCAGGGCCTTCTTCGCATCCATCATCCCGGCGCCAGTGGCGTCGCGGAGCTTCTTGACATCAGCTGCGGTGACGTTGGCCATCATTCGTCCTGTCTCTCGGATTGTCTGTTTCGTTGTACGGGCAGTGGCATGGCGAGGGCGTCCGAATCTGTCGAGTCGGACGCCCTCAGCGCACTGCGTTTCTAGCGGTTCGGCCTCAGGACGCGGGGGCGGCTGCGGGCTCTGCGCCACCGTCGGTGTCGGTGGGCTTGAGGAGTTCGGCTTCCCATTCGGCGAGCGGTTCGTCGGTGCCGAGCTGACCCGGTTCCGGCTTCTCGTCACGGCCGGCGTTCGCGGCAGCGCCGGCGCGAGCCATCAGGCCCTCGGCGACGGCATCGGCGATGACCCGGGTGAGCAGCGCGGCGCTACGGATCGCGTCGTCGTTGCCGGGGATCTTGTAGTCGACCTCGTCCGGATCGCAGTTGGTGTCCAGGATCGCGATGACCGGGATGTTGAGCTTGTGCGCCTCACCGACGGCGATGTGCTCCTTCTTGGTGTCCACGATCCAGACCGCGCTCGGGGTCTTGGACATCTCGCGGATTCCGCCGAGGGTGCGCTCGAGCTTGGTCTTCTCGCGGGTCAGGATGAGCTGCTCCTTCTTGGTGGCAGTCCCCTCCCAACCGTTCTGCTCCATCGCCTCGAGCTCCTTCAGGCGCTGCAGCCGCTTGAAAACGGTCTGGAAGTTGGTGAGCATGCCGCCGAGCCAACGCTGGTTGACGTAGGGCATCCCGACCCGAGTCGCCTGCTCGGCGATCGCTTCCTGTGCCTGCTTCTTGGTGCCCACGAACATCACGCTGCCGCCGTGCGCGACTGTTTCGCGGACGAACTCGTACGCGCGGTCGATGTAGCTGAGCGTCTGCTGCAGATCGATGATGTACGTGCCGTTGCGCTCGGTGAGGATGAACCGCTTCATCTTCGGGTTCCAGCGCCGGGTCTGATGCCCGAAGTGCACACCTGCGTCGAGCAGGTTCTTCATGGTGACGACTGCCATTGCAGTACGTCCTCCTTGCATTCCGTGCGCGTCATGCCGCATTGAGCGGCAACCGACGCGCGCCTCGGTTGTCGTGACCAAGCCGGCTGGCTGATCACCCTGGTGCCCGGTGTCGCGGTCAGCCGCCAGCTCATTACTTGATGCTGGACCGAGGTCGACCGCCTACCACTCCGCAGAGTGAAGGGCACGCGAAGTCACCCGGCATCAGCCAGGTGCACGATCAGTCTATCCCGACAGTCTCGGCGTTACGAAATGCGCAGCCAGCCGCGGTGCAGGCGGTGCGATTCAGCCGATGGTCTGACCCTGCTCCGACCGTCGGGCGACGGCGGCAGCCTCGCCACGGCTGCCGACCTCGAGCTTGGCCAGAATGTTGGACACGTGCACGCTCACCGTTTTGTCACTGATGTAGAGCTGCCTGGCGATCTGCCGGTTCGTAAGGCCTTCAACCAACTGGGCAAGCACATCGCGCTCGCGGGCGGTCAGGGCAGCCATCCCTACCGGCGCCGACTCGGTGGCCTTGGATCGGGTCGCGGCCGGCTTCGGTGCCACGAGGGCATGTAATTCGGCGAGTAATGGGTTTGCCCGCAGCCTGGTAGCCACCCCGAGGGCCGCCTGGATCAATTCGGTCGCCTCGGATCCGCGTCCGGCGGCAATGAGCACCGCGGCCAGCCGCGCCTGGGATCGCGCCTGCTCGTAGACCTCGCCGCTGAAGGCCTCAATGCATCCGCGCCACAACTGGATGTGCTGCTCGATGTCGGGCGGATCGGCATCGGCCAGCCAGCGCAGCCGAGCCCATTCGGCCTCCAGCCGGTGCTGCCAGGCTCGTCCCTCGGGGCCGAGTTTGCTCATCTTTTGTTTGCTCAGGGTGGTGGTGCCGTTCTGGTATTGCACCAAACCAATAGCGATTGCACGGTCACGTTCGCCCTGCGTAGCACCAGTCACCGTCGCCGATATCGCGGACAGGCCGACGGCCGAAACCCGCAAACCGGCGCTGAACCAGCTTTGTTGCCAGATCTCGGCGATCAGTGCCGCGAGCTCATCGATAGCGTCCAGCGCGGCGGTGGTGTCGAGTTGCTGGATTCGCAACTCGGCCAGCTGTGGCAGCGACAGGATCGCGGTGAGCCCGTCCTGCCTCCAGTGCCGCCGAAGCAACGGCATGGCGTCGACAATCCTCACGTCGCCCCGAGCCGCTCGAACGGCAAAACTGGCGGCGGTCAGCTTGGCCTCGGCAAAAGTTGGCGGTCGCTCGGTGGAGAACTCAGTGACGTTTGCGCTCGCGTCCCAGTTGCCGGCCTGAAACTCGACCAAGGCGAGATGCACCCGCGAGTCCAGTCCGTATGCGGCCCACTCACGTCCGGTGGCTTGGGCGCGATGCCAGCACCGGGTGTAGGCATCTCTGGCTGCGTCGAGATCCCCCAGGCCGAAACTGACCACTCCGAGCTGGAAGAGAGTGCGCAGTTCTTCACCGATCTGGCCACTGTCGTGGGCAAGCACCGAGAGCTCGGTGATGCGGCGGCGGGCCTCGTCCGGATCGCCGAGTCGACGTTCCAGAATTGCGAGGGTGGTGCGCGCGTCGGTGGACAGCCCCGGCTTGCCCAGCGCATCCGTGATCGAGACGGCTTCACGCGCCCACTGCTCGGCGTCGTCGAACCGGCCGAGCTGGGCAAGGATGCGGGCGTGTGAGCTGGCAACTTCGGCACGGAATTCGGTGGGCGGCTCGTGCGGGATGAGGGCAAGCGCCTCGGCTGTCGCTTCGAGAGCTTCCCGTTCGCCTTCGATCGTCGAGGCGTGGATGCCGATCGCGTGCAGCAGTGCGGCCCGGGTCACCGGCGGGGCGTCGGGCGGCAATTGCGCCAGGGCGTCCCGTGCCAGCGCCAAGGCGCGACTCATGTGCCCCGCGGCGGAGGCGGCGTCCGCGGTTCTCAGCACCAACTCGGTGATGTCGATCGCTGATTCGGCGGCTTGGCTGGTCAGACGGGGATGGAGCTCCAGGGCGGTCTCGTACTGCCGCATCCCCTCCTGAGGGGCGGCTACCGCTATCGCTTCGTCACCGGCTCGAACGCTTGCACTGAACGCTGTGTCCAGGTCGTGCGACTCGCGAGCGTGCCGGGCCAGCTCGGCGGCCGTCCCGGCGATCGCGTGCTGGGCCAGCGCTGCGGTGTAGGCGCCATGCATGCGGACCCGCTCACCGGGCAGCAGATCGTCGTAGATGGCCTCGCCCAACAGTGCATGGCGGAAGGCGTATCGCGTCTGGCCGACGGGTTCGAGGATGTGCGCGTCGACGGCCTCGCGTAGCGCGTCGTCGAGGTCGGCGGCCGAGAGTGTGGACACCACAGCAAGCACTTCATGAGGTACTCGTCGTCCGGCGACCGCGGCGAGCCGGACCGCATCGCGCGCCTGCGAGGACAGCGAGTCCAACCGGACCAGCAATAGATCGGCCAGGGCCGGCGGCACCGATGTGTCGGACTGGTCGGCGCCGCGTTGCTCGCAGGCGGCCAGGAGTTCCTCGGTGTAGAAGGCGTTGCCGTCGGAGCGGGCGATGATCCGGTCCACCGCTGCTGGTGAAAGCTGGGGGTTGATGGATGCCACAAGGGCTCGTACGTCCTCGGTGCCCAGCGGGGCGAGTTGCATTCGTTGCACGCCTGGTAGCCGGGACCAGCCGGCGACCGCGGTACGGAGCGGATGGCGCCGGTTCAGATCGTCCGTTCGATAGGACACGATCATCGTGACGTGCTCGCCGTCCAGGCGGGTGAGCAGGAAGCCGATCAGGTCACGGGTGGACTGGTCGGCCCAATGGGCGTCCTCGATAACGAAGACGGTCGGTTCGGTCTGGCCGATACGGCCCAGGGCGCCGAGAACGGAGGAGAACAACTCGCTCCAGTCGTAGCGCACCTCGTCGGCGGAGGGAGCGGCGCCCATGACACGACGCTGCGGCAGTAGCCGGGCGATCGGCGGGAAGTCGATCAGGATCTGCTCGATGAGCTCGGGTCGCGCGGCTGCCAGCCGGCCGAACGCTTCGCTGAAGGGCAGGTACGGCAGGCCGACGTCACCGAAGCTGATGCAGTGGCCCACGAGCCGGGTCATGGAGCGCTCTGCGGCGCGGCTCAACACTTCGGTGAGCAACCTGGTCTTGCCGACCCCTGCGTCGCCGGAGAGCAGCAAAGCCGCGGTGCTGGACGAGCTGGCCCGATCAAGAAGGTCGGTGAGCTCGGTTAGTTCTTCGGTTCGCCCGATGAGCGGACGGTCTGGAAGTGCCACGACCTCATCGTGCCCGCTCCCACTGACAGAATCGAACGGATTGCCGACTCCACCGACGAACTGGTCCAGCACCGCGGCTGGCGCGGCGCCCATCACAGGGCCTGCTGCGACCTCTTGTCCTCATGACGGCGCGGCAGGTACGCGAACCGCCGTCCGCGAGAGTTCTTGACGCTGTGCCGGAACGACTTGCTGATCCGATCCCGCCGGTAAGCGAGCTCTGCGTTGGGGTCCTGAACTCCGAACATGGTGTCCTCCTGGCTACTTCGGTCTGGCTTCGGTCTGGCAGCTACTTGGTGCCTTGCTTTCGATGACAACCATGACTTTGCTCGTCTAAGGGGGGTCGCTACATCGGAACTAATCCCTATCCGGGCGCCCGTGCTGCGCTGCTTGCGGACCTACCTGCGGCCTTAGCTGCGGCCTGATGCCCTAGGGAGCCGGCGCAGTCCGGCGCCCCGGCTAAGCCCCCTATCACGCCGGTCGCCGCTGGGCCGGCGGCCTGTGGACAGATACCGCGTCATCGACAATTCTCGGCTTCCCGATTGCCGGCGCGATCCTGAGGGCAGTCTTGGCAGCATGCGGATACTTGCCTTGGTTGCAGTCGTGGTTCTGCTCACCGCGCCGGACTTTGCCGTCGGCCTGTCGGCCCAGGCCGGCCACGCATCCGTGACTACCAGCGCAGCATTCGATCCAACCGGTCGGGCCAGTGATGCTCGAACTTCCGGTACCGGCCAGGCCAGCCAGCCAACGTATCGCGCACCGGTCACGGGCGCGCTGCGGGTGCTGGTGCCCTTTCAGCCGCCGCCGACTCCGTACTCGGCAGGGCACCGCGGGGTCGACCTTGCAGTTGCGCAGTCCTCGGTGATCGTTGCGGCAGGGACTGGGATGGTGCGCTTCGCCGGCAGCGTTGCCGGTCGTGGCGTCGTGGTGATTCAGCATCCGGACGGAATCAGCACGGAGTACGAACCGGTGCGTGCGACGGTAGCGGTCGGGGCGGCCGTGATAGCCGGGGAGCCGATCGGCCGACTGGCAGGCCGGCATGAGGCGTGCGGGCCGTCGGACTGCCTGCATTGGGGGGCCCGGCGCGGCGAGGTCTATCTGGACCCTATGAGCCTGCTCCGACCCTTAGGACCGGTCCGGCTGGTTCCATAGTGAGCGATGGGTACCAGCAGGCGGATCAGGCGCGAGGATGAGCCTGGTTGAAGCTGGAGCGCAGCCGTTCGACCGAGACATGGGTGTAGATCTGGGTGGTTGCGAGGCTGGCATGACCGAGCAGTTCCTGCACCGCGCGCAGGTCGGCGCCCCCGTCCAGCAAATGGGTCGCGGCGGTGTGCCGGAGCCCGTGCGGGGACAGTCCGTTCCCGCCGGCGACGGCAGCCGTGGCGCGGTTGACCACGGTTCGGGCGGCTCGCTGGTCCAGGCGCCGCCCGCGCGTGCCGAGCAGCAAGGCATTCCCCGAGTTCTCGTTGGCCCAGGTGGGCCGGCCGTCGGACAGCCACCGTTGCAAGGCTTCCTCCGCCGGCCCGCCGTAGGGCACGGTGCGCTGCTTGTTCCCCTTGCCGAGCACCCGGATGACCCGGCGTGATCGGTCCACATCACCGACATCCAGGCCGACGAGTTCGGCGACCCGGATCCCGGTGCCGTACAGCAGCTCAAGGACCAGGCGGTCGCGAAGCTGCCGAGGCTCGTCGCCATCATGCTCGTCGATGATCTGGGCGGCCTCGTCGGCCGACAGCACGCCGGGAATGCTTCGATGCGGGCGCGGGCTGACCAGCAGTTCGCCGACATCGGCCGGCAGTAGCTGGTGGGCAAAGGCCCATGACGTGAATGTGCGGGCCGACGCGGCCCGTCGGGCCATGGTGGTGCGAGCGGCGCCTTGATCGTGTTGGCTGGCCAACCAGCTACGCAGCGAACGCAAGGACAAGCCGTCCAGACCGGTTTCGCCGCGCGCGACCAGGTGGCTGAACAGCAGCGTCAGGTCTGTCAGGTACGCCGAGGTGGTGTGTCGGGACCGGTTGCGTTCCAGCTCGAGGTACCGCTGGAAGTCGGCGAGCGCCGATGTGAATTCATCGGGCAGTGTGGCCCGCAACTTCTTCGCGTCGGGCCGCGGGGTTCGGCGCCGGATTGCTGCCTGGACTGCCACCATCCGACAGTGCGGGAGCCGTCTCGGTTGGTCAACTCGCCACGCGGCCGCTGAGCCGGAAGCCTTCGGAAGTCGCGGTGATCAACCCGGCTGCCCGCAGCGTCGGAAGGGACGCGAGAACTCGCTGAATAGGCTGCCCGCTGAGCTCCGAGAGCTCGGCCTCGGTGACAGTCCGGCGGCTGGGAAAACCATCCAGTACCGATTTCGCGACAGGGTCCAGGGCGTCATAGTCGGCGCCCCGGCTGCGGGGCGTCCCGGTTGCGGCACCGATGGCGAGAGCGCTCGACATGCCGCCACGAGCGTCGTCCACGCCAGCGCTCAGCGATGGCTCTGTCGTGTCGTCGATGGTCAGGTCGCAGTAGGGCAGCATGTCGGCGACTCCTGTGATCAACCGAGCCGGTTGCTCGTCTCGCTGGATCAGGGCGTGGCAACCGACCGACATCGCCGACGTGATGGGACCCGGCACGGCCAGCACGGGACGCCCCAGGTCGCGCGCGTAGCCGGCGGTGTTCAGCGCGCCCGATCGGCGGGCGGCCTCGACCACCACGGTCGCCGATCCCAGCGCCGCGATCAGACGATTCCTACTGAGGAAACGCTGCCGATGCGGCGCGCTGCCCGGTGGCCGTTCGCTGATCAGCAGGCCGGATTCTGCGGCACGGTCATAGATCACCTTGTTACCCGACGGATACGGCCGGTCCAGGCCGCCAGCCGAGATGAGCACGGTATTGCCACCTGCCGCGAGCGCCCCGCGATGGGCGGCAGCGTCGATGCCGTACGCACCGCCGGACACTACGTCGATACCGTGCTGGGCTGCCCCGAACCCGAGTTCGGAAGCGGCGTGCTGTCCGTAATTGCTGGCCGCCCGTCCGCCGACGATGGCGACCGACCTGACGCCAGCGCGGGACAGGTCGCCCGAGCCCCGAACCCACAGTGCAAGCGGCGGCAGTGGCTCGCCGCGGTCCCTGGCCGTGCCGCGCACCTGGTCCCCGAGCCGCCAGCTCGCAACCCGACGTCCGGCCGCGAGCTGCAGCGACAGCAGGCCGTAGTGCGGCCAGTCCGGACAGCTCGGCGTGACCAGCCGGATCCCGTTGCGCTCGGCGGCGTCCAGGTCGGCCTGGGGATCGCAGGACGTCCGGCGGCCCTCGGTTACATGGCGCACCGCCTCGGGAGCATCGCCGGACCGGATCGCTGCCGCGGCCTCGCGGTAACCGAGCTGATTCACGTACACCCAGAGCGGCAGGCAGGCCGGTTCGGCGACTCGACTCAGATAGGCCGCTGCGAGCAGGTCTTGCTCAGTCGAGGCGGGGGCGGTCATGCCGCCAACTGCGAGATTCGGCCGCCCCGGAGGAAGACAGCTTCGCGGATTTCATCCAAGCCTGGACTGGTCCGGCCAGCAAGGTCGGTCAGCGTCCAGGCGAGGCGCTGGACACCGATCTAGCGCATGTCGAGAAAGGCACACAATGACTACGTTCGCCCCCGCACCTCAGACCGTCGCCTCGCTGGCCGATAAGTCCGATGTGATGACTACAGGAATCTTCCTAGACCTTGCCGAATTTGCGAACCGCGCCGAGCGGCGTCAATGGTTCGACGATGCCACGATCGCCGCCGAACTCGGCGTCAGTGTCGGCGAGGTGACGGCCGCACGCGCCGGCCAGCCGCTCAGCGGCGCTTTCATCGCAACGGCGGCCTGGAACTTGCTGGATCACACGGTCCCCGCCTTCGCCGACCTGTTCGAGTGCCGCGCCGCCTGAGCCTTTGCGATGATGTTGCGATGGTGGACCCCGCGACGCATCAAGGGCCGTTCTCGTGCGATGAGGCCGCTGACCTGCTCGGCGCCCCGCGTGACTGGTTTCGGCGCAACGCAAACCGATTCCCGCACCGCCGCTACGGCCGGCGCATCACCTTCGAGTTAGCAGACCTCGACGAGATCCGCGCCATGCACAAGCGCACGCCGCCCGAGAACCTCCCGCGACTCAAACCGATCCCGCCGCGCGGTCGACGCCGCTAGGCCGGCCACAACGCACAAAACCGCCCCGCACGTTTAAACGTGCGGGGCGGTTTCTATGTGGCGCAGGCCCGGTCAATGTCGCCATGAAAGGTAGCGACTCGCGAGCCTTGGATTCCCCACGTCGGAGCGCTGTTCTCAGTAAAACGGCGCG
>DASXHV010000172.1:0-11232 GCA_036488285.1 Jatrophihabitans sp.
TCGTTGATGGCGCGCGGCGAGAAGATCTTCACCTGCACGCCGTAGGCGAACTTGCCCGTCGTGTCGGGCGGATCCTGGTCGTAATCGGTGGACACGATCAGCAGGCCACCGGGCCGAATGATTCGAGCAGACTCATCGACGAAGCCCTGCAGAGGCACGCCGTGCTCGATCACGCTCATGCAGGTGACGGCGTCGAACCAACCGTCCTTGTAGTGGGTGTTCGTGACATCCCCCGGTTCGAAACGAACCGTGCCGTGCCGCGTGACCTTCGTGAACTCGAGGTTGTTGCCGACCAGCTCCCGCACCTGGTAAAGCCGTAGCCACGGAAGGATCGATGAGTACCGCGCCGCTCCGGCATCGAGCACCCTGATGTCCGTTCCGAGGTCGTTGAGCACTGTGCTGACCGCGCCGAGGGCATCCCAGTTCTTGGCCTTGTCACGGTGTGGAGGCAGACCCAGCCTCTTGCATTCGGCGACCGAGGCTTCGTACTCGGCCGTGGTACCGAGCACGTCGGTGGGCGGCACCGGAGTGGGCAACGGCCGGCGCTTTCCGCGCCGCTGATCCAGCGTGGACCGGGCAGCCACGCGCGCCCACAACACCTGCTCAGCTGCCAATTTCGCCGCGTGCAAGAGCCTTCCCCCTGGTGGGGCGGCCTTCTGTGTCATCGCCTCGCCTTTCTGTCGGTCATCGAGCACCGCCTGCAGATACCGCTGCCAGATCGGTTCCGGATCAACCGGGCGCACCTCGGCCCGCATCCTGAGCGCATTGTCGTTTTCATAGAGCTCATCGATCGCTGCGGTAAGCGACTCGACGCTACCGGCACTACAGATCAGTCCGTCCACGCCGGGGCGGATGTCGTCGGCCAGGTGTCCTGCATCCGAGGCGATGACGGGAACGCCGAACTCGAAACCCGTCCACACCCCCTGCGACCCGGTGGCCGACCGGTAGGGCAGCACCAGTGCGTCGACGTCCGCGAACAGTCCCGGCACCTCTTCGGCGGGCAGATACCCGCTCCTGATCTCGACCAGATCGGTGAGCCCCAATTCCTCGATCAGGGCCGACGTCGCGTCGGGACCACCCCAGAACTCGCCAGCGACTCTCAGCTCGATCCGCTCCTGAACTCGGGCCAACGCATGCAGCAGCAGATCCAGGCCCTTGTACGGGCGGACCAAGCCGAAGAACAGCACACGTCGGTGCACGCCCGGAATCGGCTGCCGCGCCACGAAACCATCGGGCATGAACGGCGCCATCGTTGCCACCGCGATCGGCACGGAGGTCAACGACGCGGCGATCGCTGCCTGCTCATCGGAGTGGACCAATATCGCGTCAGGCGCTCGCAGCAAACTGCTGACCATGGCTCGATCGGTGCGCGCTTGCTCATGCGGCAATACGTTGTGACAGATCACCACCGTGCGTGCCTTGCCGCGGCGGACAATCCCCAGCATCGCGCGGTAGGCCGGGACCTGAACCGGCGTGATGTGGGCGAAGATCACCAGATCGCGATCGCGGATGGAGCGTGCTGCCCGAATCCAACTGTCCGGCCGATTCCAGGACATCGTCCGCCTGGTCGGCTCGAAGGGAGTGAACTCCGGCTGATCGACGGTCTGCTGACCTGGATATAGCCGAGCCGGGTACTGGTGCAACCAGGACACGATCTCGACCTCGCGACCTTGTGCGACAAGCTGCTGGGCAAGGACCGTCGTGTGCTGGGAGACGCCACCCTTGATCGGATGGGTCGGACCCACGATCGAGATGCGCAACGCGGGGCGGCTCATCCTGATTTCAGCGCCCGGCGATTATCGGTGGCTCAACACGAACAGCTGGTTCGCACCGAACAGGAATCGCTTGTAGGTCGTAACGGCCAGCGCGGACGGGGCACCCAGTTTGGTCATCAGCTTCTTGTCGATGAGGTCCTCGTGGTCATCGTGCGCGTGGTGGCTGAAGAGGCCGACCCGAGCTCCGAGCGTGTGGATCCACTCGAACTTGGGATGAGGGGTCGTCATCACGATCTGCCCACCAGGGGCCAGCACCGATGCCCATTCGGCGATCAGGGCGCCGGGATCCTTGATGTGCTCGATGAGTGCGAACGCCGCCACCGTGTCGAACTTCTGGTCCTTGGGAAGCTCTGTGACAAATGTGTAGGTCGGGTGCAGCTGCCTGGCCTTCTCGATGAACACCGGGTCGTGCTCGACCCCGAGATAACGGTCAGCAGACACGTAGTTGGTCAGCACGCCGTGGTGTGAGCCAAAGTCCAGGACGTTCCCACGCAGAAAGGGCTTACCGACATCCAGGCGACGCCGTTGCAACCACAGCGACAGCGAGCCGCCCCGCGGATCGCGCTCTTCGGTGCTCGCCTCGATGATGTCCACTCCCTTTCATTGCGCAGTCCGGACCGTCCGAACCTGCCGAATTCTAGACCACCGACCGGCCACGCCGTGTCCATCGGCCGGCCCACAGCCAGGCGCCCGCGGCCATGGCGAAATCGAGCAAAACAAAGGCGACCCGCGACAGCAGCGCTAGCGCCAACGCCGAGGATTCCCCCAGCACCGGCGACAGTGCCACGACCAGAGCCACGTCGCGGATGCCCGCCCCGGCCGGCGCCGGGATGAACAGGATGCCGAGACAGAAGGCCAACGTGAAGCCACCGATGGCGATCGGCAGTGCCCGCGCGCCAGTGCCACCCAGCCCGATGACCAGCAGCCAGGCATGCAGGCCGAGCAGCAGCCAGCCGAGGGAATACCACCCGGTCGAGCGCAGCAGCCCGCGATAGCTGGGCGCCTGTTCCAGCGGCTGCTTGCGAATCAGCCGCAATGCCCGGTTGACCACGACGGTGACGACCCGCGGATGCAACGCCAGTACGAGGAACGGCACGATGAGTACCACCCACCAGTACCGCTCAAGCGCATCCTTGGACCCGAACGGCAGCAGCACGATCGCTATCGCAGTGCCCGATGCGACCGATACGCCAGCGCCCAGGACCGAACCGACGAGGCTGGCCTTACGGGAAGCCTCCTGGCCCTTGGCGAGCTCAGCCTGAGCAAGGAAGGACCACACCGACCCAGGCAGGTATTTGCCCAACTGCCCGACGAAGAAGACCCAAGCCGCAGACCGGATCGGCATGCGAACCCCGAGGTCGGCCAGTATGGACCGCCAGCCCAGCATCGACAGGAACATTCCCGCGCCACCGGCCAACAGCGATGCCGCGACGCTCCACCAGGACAGCTCGCTCAGCGCGGTCTCGATCCGATGCCACCGCGCGGCGACGTACCAGATGCCGAAGGCCAGCACCGCAACGACGAAAGCAACCCGAAGCAGGTTGGCAAGGCTGTGCTTGGCCCTCGCTTGGGGCGGCGAACCGACTACCTCCGCAGGGGCTGGCTCAGCCACGTCTTGCGCCGGCAACGACGGAAAACCTCAACGAACAACCATCGACTCGAGAGGAATCGGAATGGCGGGATCTTCGGCCTTGCCGAATCGCATCTTCTTGGTGTGTTCCAGCGAATCTTCGATCAGCATCCGATTCGTTCTGATGAGGTCGGAGATGATGCCGATGATGACGCTCAGGAACGACATGATCAGCAGGATCGCGCCGACCAGCAGCGACTGCAGGTGACTACCGGGATTGTCGGCTAGCTGCAACGCCGCGAAGCGCACGAAGGGCACCAGGCCGAGTAGCCCGAGAAAGGCAGCCAGCGAGGTGAAAATCACGTACGGCTTGTACATGATGTAGCCACGGATGATGGCGCCGGCGGACTTCAATACGTGCTGGTGGGTGGACTTGAACAGCCGAGATTCGCGGGTCTTCGGGTTCGTCAGCACCGGGACACTGACGCATTTCAGCTTCTTGTTGCCGGCCTGGATGATCGTTTCCATGCAGTAGCTGAAGCGGGTGATGGTGTTGAGCAGTAGCAGGCTTTCCCGCGAGTAGGCGCGGAAACCGCTGGCAGCGTCGGGCAGATCGGTCCCCGCAGCGCGGTTGACGATGTCGCTGCCGAACTTCTGCAACATGATCTTCGGCTTGGAAAAATGCTCCACCAGGTGCACCTGGCGATCTGCGACCACGATCTCGGCCTCGCCGGAGATGATCGGCTGAACGAGGTCAGCAATCTTTTCCTGCGGATACTGGTTGTCGCCGTCGGTGTTGACCACGATGTCGGCGCCCAGCTCGAGCGCGCGCTGAACCCCGTCGTGGAAGGACCTGCCCAGGCCGCGGTTACGGGCATGACGGACGAAGTGGGCGACACCGTGCGCCCGGGCGACATCCACCGTCCGGTCCGTCGAACCGTCGTCGATGATGAGGACGATGATTTCGTCGATCCCCGGAATCTGCTTGGGAATCGAGTCGAGTACGAGGGGAAGGGTCTCTTCCTCGTTCAGGCACGGAACTTGGACGACAAGACGCACGACAACCTCGTTCACAACTCGCTGCGGCCAACGGACCGGCATGGCATTGGCCCGGCAATCGGGACCGCAGACCAGGATATCGCGTATGCGGCGAATTCCCGACCATCGCCGGGTCGCGACAACGTCCTCAGCCGGCTGTATGCAGCTCCACGAGGTCGGCCTCGACCATGGCGGCCACCATGTCCTCGAAAGCGACGGTTGGGCGCCAGGACAGCAATTCGGCGGCCTTGCTCGCATCGCCGACCAGCTCGCTGGGGTCCGCGGGACGGACGAATGCCGGATCGACGAGCACCCGGGACTCCCAATCCTGCACGCCTGCCCGAGCGAACGCGGCCGCCACGAATTCACGCACCGAATGGCTGCGTCCGGTCGCGATCACGAAATCGGCGCCCTGCTCGTAACGCGCTGCCGCGACCATCGCTTCGACGTAGTCCGGGGCCCAACCCCAGTCCCGCCGCGCGTCGAGATTGCCCAGCGACACCGTCTCGGCCAGGCCGAGACTGATCGCTGCAGCGGCCCGGGTGATCTTGCGCGTCACGAAACTCACCGGCCGGCGCGGCGACTCGTGGTTGTAGAGGATGCAGGTGGAGACCGGCAACCCTCGGTCGCGATAGACCGATGCCATGGTGTGCGCGTACGCCTTCGCCGCGCCGTAGGGCGACGTCGGGCGGATCGTGGTGGTTTCCCGTTGCGGTGACTCGTCCGGCGAACCGAATATCTCCGCACTGGAGGGCTGCAACACCCGTACCGGCTTGCCGCTCTTCTCGGTGTGCTCGAACGCCGCCTGCATGATCGACACCGCGCCCACCGCAGTGACCTGCGCGGTGAGGACCGGCGCCTGCCACGATTGGGCGACCGACGTGACACCGGCCAGGTTGTAGATCTCGTCAGGTGCGATGTCGGCAACCACCGCTCGGACACCGTCGGAATCGACGAGATCGCCGTGGTGCCAATGGACCCGATCCACCCACGAGCGTCCGTCGAGCGACGGGCTCGTTGCCGCATGCTGCAGGGCGTGCACCTCGACACCCTCATCGAGCAGCCGCTCCGTCAAGTAGCTGCCGTCCTGCCCTGATGCGCCGGTGATGAAGGCCGTCGGCACGTGCCTACCGTCCCAGAGCTTGCTGTTCGGCCAGGTCGTTGTCGATCATCATGTGCACCAGCTCGGCGAAATCGACCTTCGGCGACCAGCCGAGCTTCTCGCGGGCCTTGGCGGCGTCACCGATCAGCAGGTCGACCTCAGCGGGACGGAAGAACCGCGGGTCCTGAAAAACGTAGCGCTGCCAATCATCAATGCCGACCCTGGCGAACGCGATGTCCAGCAATTCTCCGATCGAGTGGGTCTCGCCGGTTGCGATGACGTAGTCGTCGCCGGCATCCTGCTGCAGCATCCGCCACATCGCATCGACGTAGTCGCCGGCGAATCCCCAATCCCGGCGAGCTTCCAGGTTGCCCAGCGACACGCTGTCCTGCAGCCCCAGCTTGATGCGGGCAACGGCCTGGGTGATCTTGCGGGTCACGAACTCAGGACCGCGACGCGGCGATTCGTGATTGAACAGGATTCCGGACGAGGCATGCATGCCGTAGGACTCGCGGTAGTTGATCGTCATGTAGTGGCCGTAGACCTTGGCGACACCGTAGGGCGATCTGGGCCACAACAGCGTCGATTCAGTCTGCGGGACCTGCTGCACCTTGCCGAACATCTCGGAGCTGGAGGCCTGGTAGAAGCGCACTTTGGACAGGTCAGCGCCGGCGTAGAGCCGGGTTGCCTCAAGCATGTTCAGCACACCCAACCCGGTCACCTCCGAGGTCACCGCGGCGTTTTCCCATGAGTACGCGACGAAAGAGATCGCCCCCAGGTTGTAAACCTCGTCCGGTTGGGCCGTGCCGAATGCCCGCATCAGGCTGGACAGATCCGTGAGATCCCCGGTGAGCAGGGTGACGTCCGGGAGCAACTGCTCGACGATTTCGCGCTTGGGATTGTTCTGACCGCGGATCAGTCCGAAAACCTCGTAGCCCTTGTCGAGTAGCAGTTCGGACAGGTAGAGACCGTCCTGACCGGTGATTCCGGTGAGCAGCGCGCGGGGCATGGGACCTCTTCGTGGGGTTGTCGGCGGAGAACGTCGGTCAGATTACTAGCACCGCGTCACGGCCTTCGACGCCCGATCTCGCACCGGCGGGCAGGGAAACGGCCCACGCTGTCAGATCCGGCTGATGTCGTTGGGGCTGAACCGTGGCCCGAACTTGGGCGGCGTCGCACCGCTCAGCTCGATCAGCCGGATCACCCGGGCCCGCTGGCCACGCCAGGGTTCGAGGAGCTGGAGCATCACGTCGTCGTCGCTGCGCGAATGGCCGGCCAGGGCGAAACCAACCAGATTCTTCAGATGGAAGTCGCCGACACTCACCGCATCAGGATCACCGAGCGCACGCAGGGTCACCTCGGCCGCGGTCCACTCCCCCACCCCCGGCACCAGCCTGAGCCGTCGCGCGGCGGCGGCGAAATCATCGGACGGGCCGGCATCATTGCGCACGGCCTGTGTCGCGCACTGCTCCAGCCTGCCGGCCACCGTGGCCGCTGCGCGGATGGTGCGGGCCCGACCGGGGTCGACGCCGAACAGGTGCCAGTCCCAGGAGGTCACCGCACGCAGACCGTCGGGAGTAGGGGGTAGCCACAGCCCGACTTCTGTCGGTCCAGGTGCCGGTTCGCTGTAACGCCGGATGAGCTTGCGCCAGGCTCGCCATGCTTCGGTACCGGTGACCCGCTGCTCCAGGCACGCAGGGACCAACGCCTCCATGACCAGATTCGTGCGACACAATCGGGCACCCGGACGGCGGCGGCGCACCTCGTTGATGATCGGGTGCGCGGTCATGTCGAGGGTCGACCAGTCATCGTTCTCGCCGAGCAGGTCGGGCGCCGTGTGCAACATCCAGTCGGCTCCCGGTCCCCATCCGGTGATGGTCACCTCGTCCCCGAGCAGCTGGACCGACACCGTCGCGGGACCATCCGGGGTGCGAGACGCGCGCCAGCATGCGCCTGCGACGAAGCGCATGGTCGGATCGGCGGAGCTGCGCTGCAATGGGCGCAGGGTGTCCACGACACTCAGCGGCCGCTCCAGCCGCCACCGGCGGGTCCGACTGAGCTCGCTCACGCGTCTGCGGAGAACCGCACCGATCCGTCGGTAAGCGTGACGTCAGGCCACACCCGTGCCCCATTGAGCAGCTCGATCCCACTGCCGAGCACCGCACCGTCGCCGATCACCACGTCGCACAACGAGGTGTTGGCACCGACGACGGCGTTGCGTCCGATGATGCTCGATCGGATTGTGGCGCCGGGCGCGACCTTCGCGCCGTCGAACAACACCGAGGACTCGATGACCGCCCCGTGTCCCACCACGCAATCCTTGCCCACGGTGGAGCCGCCGAACACCCGAGCATCGCCGGCAAGCTGCGCTCCGTCGAGGATCAAGGCCTCGCCGGTACGACCGGCCAGCGCCGCGCTAGGCGCGATTCCCCTTACCAAATCGGCAGATCCGGCCACGAAGTCACTGGGGTTTCCCAGGTCGCGCCAGTACGTCGCATCGATGTAGGCGCTCACCAGCGCCCCGCTCGCGAGCAACTGCGGGAAGGTCTCACGCTCCACCGAGACCGGCCTGCCAGTCGGAATTGCCTCCACCACCGAACGCGCGAACACGTAGGTTCCCGCGTTGATCTGATCGGTGACCGGATTCGGGTCCTTCTCCAGAAACGCCTGCACGCGGTTGTCTGCATCGGTGGGCACGCATCCGAACGCTCGCGGGTCATCGACCTTGGTCAGATGCAGCGTGACGTCGGCTCCGACCCGGCGATGGTGATCGAGCACAGCCCTGAGATCGCAGCCGGTGAGGATGTCGCCGTTGAAGATCATCGCGGTGTCGCCGCGCAACAGATGCGCGACATTGCCGATTGCACCACCGGTACCGAGCGGAACATCCTCGTGGACGTATTCGAGCTCGAGACCGAGCTCGGCACCGTCCCCGAAGTATGAGGAGAAGACCTCGGACTGATAGCTGGTCCCGAGGATCACGTGGTCGATGCCGGCAGACTTGATCCGGGACAGCAGATGAGTCAGGAACGGTAGGCCAGCCGTCGGCAGCATCGGCTTGGGCGCCGACAGGGTTAGAGGGCGAAGCCGGGTGCCCTGCCCACCGACCAGCACGATCGCGTCGACACCGGCGGCGGTCGCGGACCCGGAATCTGCCTTATCGAACATGACGATCCCCTCTGTCTGCCTGCAACCTGGCGCGACGTCGCTCGGCGACTTCGGCGAGTCTCGGTGCAAGCTTGGCGCGCAACGCCAGGCCGATCCGTAGCGCGAGTCGAATCGGCAACCGGCCGACGCCGGAGTAGCGCCGGCTCAGATATTGGTAGGCGCTGCGGTGATGTTCGGTCAGCATCGCCTCGGCATGCCGAGCGGTGGAATGCGCTCCGACATGTGACACCTCCGCTGAGGGCGCATAGACGTTCAGCCAACCTGCGCGGCCCAGCCGATCACCCAGGTCGACGTCCTCGAAGTACATGAAGTACGACGGGTCGAATCCGTCAACGGAGTCGAATGCGATCCGGCGCAGCAGAATGCATGAGCCGGACAGCCAGCCGGCCGGACGCTCTCGGAGGTCGGTGTGATCCTGCCGGTACGCCGCGGTCCACCGGTTGGTCGGCCAGAACCATCCGAACGCCGCGTGTCCGATGCCGCGGGTCAGAGAGGGTAGCTGGCGTGCAGATGGGTAGACGTCGCCGTCCGGGGTACGGATCAGTGGCCCGATCGAGCCCGCCCGCGGCCAGCGCTGCGCGACGGCGAGCAACTCGTCCAATGAACCGGGCGTCCACACGACATCGGGGTTGGCCACCACAACCCAGTCCGCGGACGAGGAGAGCACTCCGAGGTTCGCGGCTTTGCCGTAGCCGAGGTTCTGGCCGGTGTTCAGTACCCGAACCCCGGCCCGCTTGTCAGCTACTTCCGGCGCACCGTCCATCGATCCGTTGTCGGCGACGATGACCTCGACCTCGCGCGCGCTGGCCTGCTGGAGGCTGTCGAGGAACTCGGTCAGCGACTCCCCCGAGTCGTAGGTGACCACTACGGCTGCGACCGTGGCCTGCTCGTCGCGAGTCGGAGCCGGGCCCGGGTATGCAGTCACCGACGCCCACCGGCCGCCCGACGATAAGCCTGCACGTGTGCTTCGGCGCAGGCCTCCCAGGTGAAAGTGGCGGCCCTGGCGATGCCTGCGGTGACCGCACGCTGCCGCCGTTCAGAATCATCGAGAAGCTGCGCCAGGGTCGCGGCAATCGACCCGGAGTCCGGCTCGGTGTACACCGCTGCATCGCCGGCCACCTCGGTCAAGGCGAGCCGTCGGGTTGTGACCGTCGGTGCACCGCAGGCCATCGCCTCGACGACCGGAAGACCGAACCCCTCACCGAGGCTCGGGTAGGCCACCATGCTGGCACCACCCAGGAACGCCGACAGCTGCTCGATGGGCAGGTAACCGGGCCGTATCAGGCGTAGATCGTGCGGCAGGCGGGCTGCCACCGCGTCGAGGTCGGTGTTCCAGCCGGCACCTCCGGCGATCACCAGTGCCGGTGGATAGGGCCTGGAACCGAACGCCGCGGCCCACCCTTCGATCAGGGCCGGGATGTTCTTGCGCGGTTCGATGGTCCCCAGGAACGCGATGTACAGCTCGCCATCGGCCAGTCCGAGCGACTTACGAACCAGCTCGATGTCGGCCAGATCCGGTGGGTGGAAGACGTCGCTGTCCACTCCGTGGTGGGCAACCTGCAGATGATCGGGTCGTGCTCCGGCCTGGGCGATCAGCTCGTCCGCGGTGGCCTGGGAAGGCACCAGACAGACAGCTGCCTGCCGCAATGCGAGCCGGGACGCGGTCCGGAAGAACGGTCCCTTTATCCGGGTGTGCAGTTCGGGGTCGGAGAAGAAGGTCGCATCGTGCAGGGTCACCACGACCGGGACGTTGCCGAGCAACCGGCCGGCGAGCGGGTGGGTGTAATGCGGGCAGTGCAGGACGTCGGGCGATCGGCGCGCAACAGTGCCGGCGAGGCCGGTTTGTTCCCAGACCAGCCGGGCCGCGCGGTGGCCGGTACGAGCCGGTGCGAGGACAGGGTCCCGGCCGGACAGGGTGCCGTAGTGCTCGCCGTCCTCGGGCCGGCAGACGACGTCGAGGGCCACGTCACCCCGGGCGGCCAGCGCCGGGATGACGCTGTCGATATAACGACCCACTCCTCGGCGGTCGGTCGGCACAGCGGTCGCGTCGAGGAGAACGCTGAGCAACGACCACTCCCTGATGAAGATGCTTGCCGGATACGCAAGCTTAGCCGGGAGGTCAGATGGCGAGGGTCGCGCAACCCATCAGATGGTTGGTGCCTGGTGTGTGGGCTTTGTTCATCGCATACGCGCACACCCGGTGCTTTCCGCGAGCCACGCTCGGGCTCACATCGAAGCCGACCTTGTCGTTGAGCAACTTGTACGCGCGCTGGACGTCCGGGCGAGGCGACGCGGCGGTGATCACGTAGCCGGTCGCGTCGACGTAGAGATGCACGATGCCCGGGCCGCCGTCGGCGTCGGGGTCAAATTCCCAGCCGGCCACCCGCACCTTGTTGGCGCTGGCCTTGGCGACACGATCCAGATGACCGCCGGGCTGAACCGACACGGTTTGCACGCGGCACCCGAGCGCGGTGCGATCGGTTCCGTTCATCGCCACGCCGTATACGCATACCCTGTGCGTCCCGCCGGGCACCGGGACGTTCAGTGCGAAGCCGTGGTTGGCGCTGATTGTCTGGTAC
>DASXHV010000005.1:0-44276 GCA_036488285.1 Jatrophihabitans sp.
AATGGGTGCGTTGAGCTCGGGCAACGTCCGGGTCTCGCTGCATCCTGAAGT
The DNA here is from genome assembly GCA_036488285.1 of Jatrophihabitans sp. Lineage (GTDB taxonomy): Bacteria > Actinomycetota > Actinomycetes > Mycobacteriales > Jatrophihabitantaceae > Jatrophihabitans_A. The sequence goes on from DASXHV010000005.1 coordinate 52, forward strand.
CACCGATGCGGCCGTGGAGCGGTTCCTTACCGTGCTGCCGGCCGTGATCGACGAAGTTCGCGGTCAGATACCGGGTGGCCGCCCGGAAGCGCTCCGGCCCGGTGTCGAGTTGGCCGCTGCCACGACGGAGGGACCCACCGTCCAAGGCACGGTCATCGACTCACGGGGACGCCGGTGCCCATTGCCTGTTCTCGACCTGGCTCGCGCGATCGGCGGCGTACCGGTCGGGACGCAGATCACAGTCCTCGCAGACGATCCCGCGGCCGCCAGCGACATCGCCGCCTGGTGCCGGATGCGCCAGCACGAACTGGTGTCCAGCTCTGAGCACGAGGACGGGGCGCGCGCGTACCGGGTGCGGCGACTGCGGTGAGAACCGCAGCTCGTGTGAAGATTGATGCGTGACAGTGGACATCACCGATATGCAAGTGACCGAAACCGACATTGAGGGCCTCGTCATCGTGACCTTGAAGCAGGTCACCGACGATCGCGGCACGGTGCGGGAGTTCTACCGGGTATCGGCCTACGCCGACGGCCCCTTCGCCGGGGCCGGTGACTGGCAGCAGATCAATGTGACCGAGACCAAATACGGCGCGATCCGCGGCATGCACGGTGAGCAGATGGTGAAGCTGGTGGCCTGCGTGTCCGGCGAGTCCTTCGGGGCCTACCTCGACGCCCGCACCGACTCGGCCAGCTTCGGCAAGGTCGTGACCGTCACGCTCAAGCCCGGCACCCAGGTCCTCGTGCCGGCCGGTGTCTGCAACGGATTCCAATCCGTCAGCGAGTCCGGCACCCAGTACCTGTACTGCTTCACCGACGAGTGGAAGCCGGGTATGGCAGGCATGGCATACACGCCACTGGACGAGGGCCTCGGAATCGACTGGCCGATCCCGTTGGACGTCGACAACCCGGCGCAGATCTCGGCCAAGGATGCCGGCGCGCCGCGATTCACCGACATCGCAGCGGAGATCCCGGCCGATACCGCAGCAGATTCAGTGGCCGATTCCGCGGCCGATTCCGCGACCGGCACTGATGCCGATCCAGTGGCGGGTCGATAACGCATGTGCGGACTGATCGGCTTCCTGGCCGCGCATTCGGACGCGCCCGACACCCGCGAGGCGATCGAGCAGTCGTTGGTGCAGATGCGCCACCGCGGTCCTGACGACGGCGGGTCGTGGTCCGACGACGATGTGGTGATCGGCTTTCGCCGGTTGTCCCTGATCGACTGGGAGCACAGCCACCAACCGCTGCCCTACCTCGACGGGCGCTATCACCTCATCTTCAACGGCGAGATCTACAACTACCTCGAGCTTCGCGAGAAGCTGGCGCGCGAGTTCGGCGCGGTGTTCGCCACCGAAGGCGACGGTGAGGCCATCGTCGCCGGCTATCACTACCTCGGCGAGGACGTCGTCACGCACCTGCGCGGCATGTTCTCGTTCTTGATCTGGGACTCGGTCGAGCACGTCATGTTCGGTGCCCGCGACTGGTTCGGCATCAAGCCGCTCTACACCTACACCGATGACCGCGGCTCCTTCTTCTCCTCGGAGAAGAAGGCGCTGCTGTCGGTCGCGGAGTCGAGAACCTCGGGCGGCGAAGGCGATGTCGACCTCAGCGTGAATACCGTTGCATTGCAGCATTATCTGACCCTGCAATACGTCCCGGAGCCGGCGTCGATGCACACCGCGATCACCCGGATCGACTCCGGCACCTGCTTCACGGTCCGGCCGGGTGAGCAGCCGAAAACCCGCCGCTACTTCAAGCCGGACTTCCCCATCAAGCCGGTTCCCGAACCCGAGAAGCTGTATCACGAGATCGCCGACGCGCTTCGTGATTCGGTCGCCAAGCACATGCGCTCGGACTTCACGGTCGGCTCCTTCCTGTCCGGCGGTATCGACTCGACCGCGGTGGCCGCGCTGGCCAAAGAACACAACCCGAAACTGCTCACGTTCACCACCGGCTTCGAGCGGGCCGGCTTCTCCGAGATCGACGTCGCAGCCGAATCCGCCGCGGCCATCGGCGTGCAACACATCACCAAGGTCGTGACGGCCGAGGAGATGATGGCCAGCCTGCCGTTGATCGTCTGGTATCTCGACGACCCAGTCGCCGATCCGGCACTGGTGCCGCTGTACTTCATCGCGAGGGAAGCCCGCAAGCACGTGAAGGTCGTGCTGTCCGGCGAGGGTGCTGACGAGTTGTTCGGCGGGTACACCATCTACAAGGAACCGATCTCGCTGCGGCATCTGACCGCTGCTCCGGACCCGGTGAAGCGACTGCTCGGCTCGCTGTCCAACAAGTTGCCGGACGGGATGCGCGGCAAGGATCTGCTTCGCCGCGCATCCATCGGCATCGAGGAGCGCTATTACGGCAACGCGCGCATCTTCCGTCCCGACGAGATGCAGCACCTGCTGCGCAGCTACTCCCCCGACGTCAATTACACCGATGTCACCGCCCCGTACTACGCCGCAAGCACCCACCTGGACGACTCGACCCGCATGCAGTACATCGACCTGTTCACCTGGCTACGCGGCGACATCCTCGTCAAGGCCGACAAGATGACGATGGCCAACTCGCTCGAACTGCGAGTGCCCTTCCTGGACACCGTGGTGTACGACGTGGCGCGCTCCATCCCGGTGGACCTCAAGCTCACGAAGGAGACCACCAAGTACGCGCTGCGCCGCGCGCTGGCAGAGATCGTGCCCGCCCACGTGCTGAACCGGGCCAAGCTCGGTTTCCCGGTACCGACCCGCCCGTGGCTGCAGACGGTGATGTACGACTGGGCACACCAGATCATCAGCGAGGCCGGCACCGACCACTTGATCGACCGGCAGGCAGCCCTACAATTGCTCGCCGCACACCGGGCCGGTCCGATCGACTACTCCCGCAAGATCTGGACCCTGCTGGTGTTCATGATCTGGCACGGCATCTTCGTCGAAGGACGGATCAAGCCCGAGATCCCCGAGCCGGTGTACCCGGTGGCGGTGTAGGCCGTGCACGCGTTCGGATGGCTGCGCCGGAGCCCATCGGATCCGCAGCGCCGTCCGGACCGACCAGCGATGGGCCGGGCCGGGCTTGGCGGCTACGCCGGCGACTATCCGGGCCCGGGCAGTGCGCCGTTGCAGTTGCAATACGCCCCGCATCCGGACGGTCATCCCGATCCCGGCGAGGTGGTCTGGTCCTGGGTGCCCTTCGAAGAGGACCACACTCACGGCAAGGACCGGCCGGTGCTGATCATCGGCCGTGACCATGACCTGCTGCTGGGCCTGATGCTCACCAGCAAGGACCACGATCGCGACGCCGCCGAGGAAGCACGGCACGGCCGTCACTGGATGGACGTCGGCGCAGGCGACTGGGATGGGCGGCACCGCCCCAGCGAGGTGCGGCTCGATCGGATCCTGCGGCTGCGCAGCGACGCGGTGCGCCGCGAAGGTACGGCCTTGTCCCGCGCCGTCTATGACCAGCTTGCCGCGGCAGTGTTGGCTCGCCGGCGCTGACCCTGTACCGGCAGCGGCCCGGTGCGCTCAGCGAGTGGCTAGCCGGAGCACGTCGTCGAGCTGCGAACGGGCAACGTCGAGGTCAGGCGGTGGAAAGATCGCAACGCTCGAGACGCCCGCTGCCTCGAGCGCTTCGATGTGCGCGACGGCATCCTCCAGGGTGCCGATCGGGCCCAGTTCGGCCCACCAGTCCGACGGGATGCCGACCAGCGCATCCGTGCCGCGATCGGCGTAATAGCGCTGCAGCTCGTCGTAGAAGGGCACCTGCCGCATCGCCACGGTTGGTGCGTCCAACATTTCGGCTAGCCACCCGGTCATGCTGCGTCGCGCCTCGGCACGGTCCTCGTTGACACACAGCGAAGAGAACGTGACCACGTGGAAGTCCTCGGGGTTGCCGGCCTGCTCAACTGCCCAGCGCACATACGACGGCGTCGCCGGCTCTACCAGGATCACGCCGCCCGCGATCCGGCCGGCCAATTCGAGCGACTTCGGACCTCGGACGCCGGCCAACAGCGGCGGCGGTTGATCTGGCGGCTGGTCCAGTGCCACGTCATCGAGGTGTACCTCACGGCCGTGGAAGGTCACCCGCTCGCCGGCGAGCAGGCGGGTGACAGTCGTGAACACCTCGTCCATCGTCGTCAGCGGTGACGGTGTCCGGACTCCGATCTGCTGCATCCAGGACTGCACGCCGTGACCAAGGCCAGGCAGCAATCGACCAGGGCCCAGACCGCACAAGGTAGCGATTTCCATCGCGGTGATCGCGGGGTTGCGAGCCAACACCGGCAGGATGCCGATGCCTACGGTCAACTCTTCGGTGACCGACAATGCCGCGGCGGCCAGGCTCACGCCCGCGGTGAAGAAGCAGTCCTCGATGAGCCACAGCTGGTCGGCTTTGCCGTCCAGGCGCCGCGCGAAGTCGGTAGCTAGTGCGGCAGGAAATGTCCGGTCGAAGCAGATGCCGACCGCTGCGCGTTGTGATTGCATTCCCGGACCGTAGCGGGTGCCTGCGACTCGGTTGGCGATACTCGGTTGGCGAACCTCAGCTACCGAGCAGCGGGACGATCTCGGCGGCCACGTCGTCGCCGTAGGACTCGGCAAGTCGCTCTGCGAAGTCGGCCGGCTTGACCTGGTATTCCTGGGTCCCAACCGTCTCCAGGACGAGGGTCGCGAGCAGGCTGCCAACCTGCGCCGAACGTTGCCAGGACAGCCCCCAGGTCCGCGCTGCGAGGAACCCGGCCCGGAAGCCATCGCCGACGCCGGTCGGGTCCAGCTTGGCCCGTTCCTTGGCCACCGGCACATGCACTGACTCGATGTCACGACCGACGATCTCAACACCGCGCTTGCCCTGAGTGGTGACCCGGACGCCGATCCGCTCCAGTACCTCGGCCTCGGACCAGCCGGTCTTGCTCTCGAGCAGGTTCTTCTCGTAGTCGTTCGTGAACAGCAGCTCCGCGCCCTCGACCAGCGAGCGCAGGTCTGCGCCGCTCATCCGCGCGATCTGCTGGGACGGGTCGGCGGCAAATCGGTAGCCGCGTTCACGCGCCTCGACCGAGTGCCGCACCATTCCTGCCGGGTCATCAGCACTGATCACGACGAGTTCGGCGCCGGTGCGGTCCACGGCGGGCTGCAATTCGATGTTGCGCGCCTCGCTCATCGCGCCCGCGTAGAAGGACGCGATCTGGCACATCTCTTCGTCGGTGGTGCACACGAAGCGTGCGGTGTGATGCTCGGCCGAGACATGCACCGAGTCGCAGTCGACACCGTGCCGCTCCAGCCAGGAGCGGTAATCGGCGAAGTCCTCGCCGACGGCGCCGAGAAGCACCGGGTTCTCACCGAGCTGACCCATCCCGAACGCGATGTTGGCCGCGACACCGCCGCGACGCACCACGAGGTCGTCGACCAAAAAGCTCAACGAGACCTGATGGAGCTGATCAGCGAGTAACTGGTCGCTGAACCGTCCGGGAAAACGCATCAGATGGTCGGTGGCAATGGACCCCGACAGAAGCACTGGCATAGCCAACGACCTTACCTGCCCAATGACAGACGGGCGCCGATGCCACCCCGTCGGGATGGACGACGCCCGTCTGGTAGCGGTTGTGAACCGCTGACGGTTATGGGGGTGCTAACGCTTGCGGATCAGCCGCAGAAGGAGTTCCCGCATGCGCAGCCACCACCGGCATTCGGGTTGTCGATCTCGAAGCCCTGCTTTTCGATGGTGTCGGTGTAGCTGATCACAGCACCGCTCACCAGCGGCGCGCTGGCCCGGTCGACTACCAGCGGGACGGTGGTCGAATCGGCGAGCGGCTGGTCGATGGTCACGTCGCCGTCCAGGCTCCGCTCATCGAAGAACAGCTGGTACTGCATCCCCGCGCAGCCGCCAGGTTGGACCGCGACGCGCAGCCGGAGATCGGTGCGTCCCTCGGCATCGAGCAGTTCGCGCACCTTGACAGCAGCCGAAGCGGTAAGGCTGATCGGCGCTGCCTCGCTCGGTGCAATCGTGTCGATGCTGATCTCCGTGGCGGTCATTCGCTCCCCAAACAATCTCGGCGTCGCCCGGTGCGGGTCGACGGCGCTCTGGTCAACTCAGTCTGTACTCGCAACCGAGTCAACCCCGGCCGCTATTCCCAGTCTACGTGGCTTTGCCGCCTGGTCCAGGCCAGCCATCGCCGCGCGTGATCGGCGACGCGATCGGCAACGTCTTCGGGACCGTCTTCGGCAACGTCATCGGTCTCGGCCTCACTCCGAGGGATCTCGACGCCCCTGGGTCCACAACGAACCCGGCTCCGGCTCCGGCGTGGGCCGCTCGGTCGGCCGGGGCAGCTGCTCCGTCCGGTGCTCAGTCGTGTCGCCTTCGGAGACCCCGCGGGACGGAAACGCCCCGACGGCGCCGGCTTGGGGGCTGCTGTCAGCAGGCTGGTATATCGCCGTGTCTTCGCCTCTGAGGCGGGCCCGGGAGTCCTCCACGCGGTAGTCGTCGAAGCCGGGCTCGAGGTCGTCGGCCTCGCGGCGCCGGGCACGCCAGGCTCGGATAAGGCCGTCCAGCGACAGCGGCCCGGCCCCGCCGATCAGGAAAACCGTCAATGCCGCCGCGACCGCGAAGTCCACGGAGGTGAACCAGCCGCTGGAGCCGGTGTATTGCTTGATTCCGTCGTAGTTGATGCTCAAGGCGATCGAGACCATCAGCACGATTGCGCCTAGCGCTGCGATCCGGGTCAGCAGGCCGACCAGCAGCCCCAGTCCGATCGCGATCTCGGCGAAGGCGGAGATGTGACCGAAAACCGAATAGTGATCACTGAGCGGGCCCAGCAGGCTCTTGATCGGTGAGTCGATCTTGGCGCTCTCGATCGTCGCCTTGAAGCCGGTCGGCGAATTGGCGCTGAAGAAACCCGGGTAGCTGAGCTTGGCGTAGCCGGCGAACAAAAACAGTACGGCGAGAAAGATCCGCAGCGGCAACGTCGGCCAGGAATTGCTGAATCGCGGCTGCTTCACGGCCCTGACGTCACCGGAAGTGTCGATCGAGTCCTTGTTCATGGTCCGCATCCTCTCGACTTTCCGAGTACTCCCAGACGACTGGCTGGGACCCAATGGGACAAATCCCTACGACGCTGACCCTTCCGACGCTGAAGGTGCGCGCCCCGGCAACTCCGCTCCGTGCGGCCCCATTCCAACACATCAGCCCCGACGAGGCAGACTGATAGGCGTGACCAGCACCGGCGTGTCCACTGATGCATACGAAGCTCCTGGTTCGGATGGTTCAATCCGAACCGCCACCTCACGCGCCCTGTTACTGCTGGGCCGTGGCAGCGACCCCGAATCCGAACGCGGTGTCGACTGCCCCGGCGAGCTGCCGGCCGCCTCAGACCCGACTTTGGTGGCGCGGGCGCACGCTGCCAAGGCGACGCTCGGGGACCGGCTGTTCATCCTCGGTCATCATTACCAGCGCGATGAGGTCATCCAGTTCGCCGATGTCACCGGTGACTCGTTCAAGCTCGCGAAGGACGCCGCAGCCCGTCCCGAGGCCGACTACATCGTGTTCTGCGGCGTGCACTTCATGGCCGAGTCCGCCGATATCCTCACCAGCTCAGACCAGCAGGTGATCCTGCCCGACCTGGCGGCCGGCTGTTCGATGGCAGACATGGCCAAGGACACCCAGGTATTTGACGCCTGGGATGTGCTGAGTGCAGCGGGTGTCGCCGACGTCACCGTCCCGGTCACATACATGAATTCCTCCGCGGCAATCAAGGGATTCACCGGTGAACACGGTGGCACTGTCTGTACGTCGTCCAACGCCGAACGGGCCCTCAGATGGGCCTTCGAACAGGGCGAGAAGGTGCTGTTCCTGCCCGATCAGCATCTGGGGCGTAACACAGCGGTGCTTCAGCTGGGCCTGAGCCTGGACGACTGCGTGGTCTACAACCCGCATCGACCCAATGGTGGTCTCACCCAGGAGCAGCTACGCGACGCGAAGATGATCCTCTGGCGTGGACACTGTTCAGTGCACGGTCGCTTCACCGCCGAGCAGGTCGACAAGGTCCGCGAACGAGTGCCGGGGGTCACCGTAATCGTGCATCCGGAGTGCACCCACGAGGTTGTCACCAAGGCCGATCTGATCGGGTCTACCGAATACATCATCCGCACCATCGAGTCGGCAGCACCTGGTTCGTCATGGGCGATCGGCACCGAGCTGAACCTGGTTCGGCGGCTGGCCGAGCAGCACCCGGACAAGCAGATCACCTTTCTGGAATCGACGGTCTGCTACTGCGCGACCATGAACCGGATCGATCTGCCACACCTGGTCCAGTCCCTGGAGTCACTCGTTGCCGGCACCGTCGTCAACCAGATCACCGTTCCGGACGCGGTCGCGCGCAACGCCCGCGCGGCATTGGACCGGATGCTGGCGCTGCCCGAGGTCGTGCCGAGCCGGCAATCTTTGCAAGACTGAAGCCCTCCACCCACCGGTCGGTGCCCAGCATGACCGACCATCGCCGCAGAAAGTGTCAGCCGTGAGCCTGCTCCGCCGCAGTTCCACCAAAGGATCCGTCGAGACCGCTGCCGACGAATCGTTCGAGTCGATCGAGGATTTGGAGGCGGCGAAGGCGGCGAACGCCCCGAAGGGACGTCCGACTCCGAAGCGCCGCACCACCGCCACACCTGCCCCGCCTGCGCCGCGCACCCGCAAGGAAGCGATGGCCTGGCAGAAGCAGCAGGGCGCCAGGTCCAAGGTCGCCGGCCAGAAGAAACTGTCAACGGCCGAATATCGGGAAGCGTTGAAGGCCGGTGACCCCCGCGTTATGCCGCGCCGAGACCAGGGTCCGGTCAGGGCGCTGGCCCGCGACTACGTCGACTCGCGGCGAATGGCCTCGAATTACCTGCTGTTGTTGTTCCCGCTGATGCTGATCGGCTACGCGGTCCGGCCCCTGCAACTCATCACGCTGGGCCTGTTTTTCCTGCTGCTCGTGGAATGGATATTCACCGGCAACAAGATCCGCAAGCTGGCTGCCGAGCGGGGCCTGCAGACCAAGGAAGGCGCGGTGTCGCTCGGGTTCTATGCCGGCAGCCGTGCGTACTTCATTCGTAGCTGGCGCCGGCCGGCACCCCGGGTCGGCTACGGCGAGAAGATCTAGCCGCCGCCTTTGAATTTGAGATAGCCAGGATGAGTGATCACCCATCCTGGCTATCTCAAATCTGGCTATCTCAAACCTGGCTATCTCAAACCTGGCAATCTCAAGGGACTGACCGGATTGTCAGTCAACCCGATGCTTGGGTGCGGTCTCGGCCGTCTTGGCCGGATCGCGCTCGATGATGTCACCCAGGACCTCGTCGATCTGCTTCAGCACATCGTCGGGAATCGTGACGCCCGCGGCCTTGACGTTCTCGTGCACCTGCTCCGGGCGTGATGCCCCGACCAGCGCCGCAGCGACGTTGTCGTTCTGCAGCACCCAAGCCACCGCAAGCTGAGCCATCGACAGATCCAGCGATTGCGCGATCGGGACCAGTGCCTGCACCCGAGCCAACACGTCGTCGTTCATGAACCGCTTGATCATGTCCGCGCCACCCTTCTCGTCGGTGGCACGCGAACCGGGCGGTGGCGGCTGGCCGGGCTGGTACTTGCCGGTCAGCACACCCTGCGCGATCGGCGACCAGACGATCTGGGAGATGCCAAGCTCCTTCGAGGTGGGAATCACCTCGTCCTCGATGACCCGCCACAGCATCGAGTACTGCGGCTGGCTCGAGATGAGCTGAACACCCAGTTCGGTTGCCAGCCGGTGACCTTCCCGGATCTGCTGCGCGGTCCACTCGCTGACCCCGATGTAGAGCGCCTTGCCGGAACGCACGACGTCGGCGAAGGCCTGCATCGTCTCTTCCAAGGGCGTCTCGGTGTCGTAGCGGTGTGCCTGGTACAGGTCGACGTAATCGGTCTGCAGCCGGCGCAGCGAGCCGTTGATCGACTCGAGGATGTGCTTGCGGGACAGGCCGGTGTCGTTGGGTCCGCCTGGCCCGGTCGGCCAATACACCTTGGTGAAGATCTCCAGCGACTCGCGCCGCTGGCCCTTCAACGCATCGCCGAGAACCGTCTCGGCCTTGGTGTTGGCGTAGACGTCAGCGGTGTCGAATGAGGTGATACCGACGTCGAGTGCCGCCTTCACGCATTCGGTCGCGACGTGGTTCTCGACCTGCGAGCCATGCGTAAGCCAGTTGCCGTAGGTGATCTCAGAGATCTTCAATCCGCTGTTACCGAGGTATCGAAATTCCATACGGACAAAACTACGCGCACCGATCTCGCGCGATTCGACCTACTCCGAGAGCGGCATCGGGCCATACACCTCGGTGCCGTCGTGCAGCAGCGTCACACCGGCCACACCGGCTTCGGCCAGTTGCCGCCATGCTTCGCCCAGCCAGCTCTCGGCGTCGGACTGGCTGGGGAACTCGCCCGCGTCCTCGGCATCGGAGCCATCGGGTTCGTAACGCCAGGTCCACGCCATCTCGGTCCACACCCTTCGATCGCACGCATCGCGTTGCCGTTGGTATCTGTTGTCATTCTGTCGTGACTTCGGTTGTGATTTCGGTTGTGATGAGGTGCACGGTAGCCGCCGGCTCGCGTTGACCCCCGCTGACGGGGTGTGTTCCCATTGATGACGCACACGTCCCTGGGTGGGGGAAGCCGGTGAAAATCCGGCACTGACCCGCAGCCGTGATCTTGATCCTGTCGTATCTCGTCGGATCGGGAGAGTCGGATTGCCCACCCCGGGACGCGTCTCCAACCCGCCGTCGAGGAAACGGCGCGGAGTCACTGAGTGCCAAAGGTTCCGGTCTGTCAGCTCAGATCGCTCCGCGGCCCAGCGGTTACGCGACCTGAGCTAGGAGGAACCATGACCGGACTTGCCCTGCACCGCCGCGTCACGCGCCTGACAGTGGCCGCCCTACTGGCGGTCGGATTGGCCGCTGCGCCGGCCGTGACGACCCTCGGGACGGCGCCTGCCGAAGCCGCGGGCGACCAGGTCGGGCTGGTGATCCAGGACGGCGCCAGCAGCAAGCCCGCCTTCCAGTGCGTGAGCCTGACCCCGAACATGACCGGCAACGACGTGCTCAAGGCCGCCGATCACACGCTGACCTTCGACAAGAGCAACTTCCTGACCGCGATCGACAGCGTGCCGGCCAAGGTCGCGGCGTTCGACTCGAAGCACCCGCGGTACTGGTCCTACTGGCAGCAGCCGGCCAACGGCAAATGGGCCTACAGCAACAGCGGTTCGGACAAGACGCATCCCAAGGCCGGCACCGTCGAAGGCTGGTTCTACTTCGACGGCGCAACCTATGCCCCGGCGCCGGTCACGTTCGCGCAGGTCTGCCCGGCCACAGCATCGGCAACCGCGGTTACGAACCCCCCGTCCCAAGCGAAGGCGGCTACGAAGAAGTCCAGCTCTGCGGGTCCGATCGCAGGCACCGTCGTAGCGGTCGTGGTGCTCGGCGCGCTTGCCGCGTTGATGGTGGCCAGATCCCGTCGGGTCCGGAACCACTGAGCAAGCCATGACCCGAACACGGCTGGTTCATCCGGTGGCCTGGTGGGCCTGGGCGATCGGTCTGGCCTGGTGTGCCATGCGCACCGAGAACATCCTGTTGCTGGTTGCCATCATCGCCGTGACCGGATTCGTGGTGAACGCCAGGCGAGCTCGAGCTGCCTGGGGAAACGCCTACCGACTGCTGCTGTTGTTCGCAGCCGTGAGCATCGTGTTCACCGTTGTGTTGCAGGTGATTCTGGGTACTCGGGTGCCCGGCCACGTGCTGTTCACGCTACCCCGCTGGGACCTGCCGTCCTGGACGGCGGGGCTGTCAGTCGGCGGACCGGTCACCGGCGAGGCAGTGCTGAACTCCTTCACCGCCGGACTGCGACTGGCCGCCCTGATGGCGTGCTTCGGTGCCGGTAACTCACTGGCGCATCCCGGCCGGCTGCTCAAGCTCGTGCCCGCTGCGCTGTACGAGCTCGGCGTTGCGGTGGTGGTGGCGCTCACCCTGATCCCGCAGCTGACCGAATCGATCGGACGGGTTCGCAATGCGCAACGCTTGCGTGGCCGGTCCATCGCGGGGTTTGCCGGCCTGCGCTCCCTGCTCGTCCCGGTGCTGTCCGAGGCGCTGGAACGTGCGATTGCCGTTGCCGCATCGATGGATTCTCGTGGTTACGGTCGACGCGCCGCCGTCCCGGCAGGCTTACGCCGGACGATCAACGCGCTGCTGTTGCTCGGCCTGTGTGCGGCTTTGACCGGCAGCTATTTCGTCATCGATCCCGGCGGGGACCACGCGGCCGGCGTCCTCACACTTGTCGCCGGAACCGCGCTCGCCGTAGGCGCCGGATTGGCCGCCGGTCGGCAGGTGCGGCGCACTGTGTTCCGCAAGGACCCTTGGGGCGCACCGGAATGGCTCATCGTGTGCGCACTCCTGGTCGCGGTCGGCTGCTACCTGATCGGCAACCCGAACCCTGATCCATCCGGCGTGCTGCAGTGGCCGAGCTTGCCTGTTGTCCCGTTCCTCGGCACGGTGATCGCCGCGGTCCCCGGCCTGCCGACTCACCTGTCACCCGAAGCCGACTCAGCACCCGTTGCCCTGGGGGCTCGAGCGTGATCGAACTCGACGGTGTCACGGTGCACTACCCGGACCGCAAGCGTCCGGTGTTGCGCGACGTCGATCTCACCGTCGACGAAGGCGAATTGTGCCTGGTGATCGGTTCCACCGGTTCGGGAAAGTCGACGCTGCTCGGCGCCGTGAACGGCCTGGTTCCGCATTTCACCGGGGGCACGCTCGGCGGTCGGGTTCTGGTGGACGGCCGAGACACCAGGACGCACCCGCCACGCGAACTCGCCGATCTGGTCGGCGTCGTCGGGCAAGATCCACGCAGCACGTTCGTCACCGACCTGGTGACCGACGAGCTGGCGTACACGATGGAATCCCTTGCGCTACCAGTAGATGTGATGCGCCGGCGGATCGAGGACGTGCTCGATCTGTTGTCGTTGACCGAGCTGCGTGATCGTTCGCTGGCGTCGCTGTCGGGGGGCCAGGCGCAACGCGTCGCGATCGGCGCCGTGCTCACAGCGCACCCGAAAGTGTTGGTCCTGGACGAGCCGACCTCGGCCCTGGATCCGGCAGCTGCCGAAGAGGTGCTTGCAGTGCTGCAGCGACTGGTGCACGACAACGGCCTGACGGTGCTGCTCGCCGAGCACCGCCTGGAACGGGTTCTGCAATATGCCGATACGGTGATCCGGCTTCCCGGCGACGGCACCGCGGTGAAGGGTGACCCGGCAACGATCATCGCGGACTCTCCTGTCTTCCCGTCGGTGGTCGGACTCGGTCGGCTGGCTGGTTGGCAGCCGGTGCCGCTGTCCGTCCGCGATGCCCGCCGCAGCAGCGCAAGACTGCGCTCGGACCTACCGCCGCAGCCGTCCCCACGACACTCCGAAAGACCAGGCACCGTGGTCGCACAGACCAGGTCGCTGACCGTTCGCTATCAGAGACTCGTTGCCCTGGACGCCGTGAACCTGAGCTTCCGCGGCGGCGAGATCACGGCACTGATGGGGCGCAACGGCGCCGGCAAATCGACGTTGCTGTCGGCCCTGACCGGACTGGTGAAACCGGCCGTCGGCACCGTGCTGGTCGGCGGAAGCGACCCGCGAAGCTTGAGCCCCCGGCGTCTCATCAGAGCTGTCGGGTTGGTGCCGCAGCAGCCCGCCGACCTGCTCTATGCCGATAGTGTCGCCGCCGAATGCCGCGCTGCGGACAGCGAATCTGATGTCGCGCCTGGTACCTGCGCTCGGCTCTTCACCGAGATCACCGGCCAGCCGGCAGCCGACGGGCATCCCCGGGATTTGTCCGAGGGACAGCGAGTAGGCCTGGCATTGGCGGTGGTCCTCACGGCAGCACCAGCCCTGCTGTTGCTGGACGAACCGACCCGCGGCCTGGATTATCCGGCCAAGGCCCGGCTGGTGACGGTACTGCGCGAGCTGGCCGCGACCGGGCACGGCATCGTGTTGGCCACTCACGACGTCGAGCTCGCGGCTGAACTTGCCGATCGCACCGTGGTGATCGCCGACGGAGCGGTGCTCGCCGACGGTCCGACCCGCGAGGTGGTGGTGCACTCCCCGGTGTTCGCCCCGCAGGTCGCGAAGGTGCTCAGCCCGTTGCCGTACCTGACCGTTGCCGACGTTGCCCGCACCCTCGGCAGAGCCGGATGACCGCCGTCCTGCGCCGGGCCGGCAACGCCTCTGCCGTCCGACTTTCCCCTGTTGCCGCAACGACATTACTGGTCGTGACCTTGGTGGGCATCGCGGCGTTCGTCTGGCCGCTGGTGCTGAGCACCAGCGGCGATGCCAGCCACAGCGCGGATGCGCCATGGGTGTTCGTGCTGATGCTGCCGCTGCTACTGGTGGTCACGGGTACCCAACTGGCCAGCGGCGGCATCGATGCCAAGGCGATCGCGTTGCTGGGTGTGCTGGCCGGCGCCGCCGCGTTGCTCCGTCCGCTGACCGGCGGGCTGACCGGCGTGCAGTTCATGTACTTCTTGCTGATCCCGGCAGGACGGGTGTTCGGCCCCGGATTCGGTTTCCTGCTGGGCAACATCGCCATGTTCGCGTCTGCTGTGCTGACCGGCGGCGGTGGTCCGTGGTTGCCGTTTCAGATGCTGGCCGCCGGCTGGATCGGTCTCGGCGCCGGACTGCTCCCCCGGATGTCGGGCAAGCGGGAACTCGGCATGCTCGCCGGGTACGGGATGGTCGCGGGTATCGCGTACGGCTTCGTGATGAACCTGTGGTTCTGGCCGTTCGCTGCCAGCCAGACCGGAGCCGCCGCCGCAGTGTCGTTCGTACCCGGCGCGGCGCTCGCCGACAACCTGCATCGTTGGCTGGCCTACTCGATCACGACCGGGCTGACCTTCGACGTGCCGCGCGGGTTGTCAACCGCGGTGGCCGTCCTGGTGGTGGGCAGGCCGGTGCTGCTCGCGTTACGGCGGGCCGCCCGAAAGGCCGCCTTCGACGCGCCGGTGTCATTTCATCCGCGCGATTCGGCGACCGCGAAGACCGATTCGACGGCTGCAGAGCACGGAGACCAGCCGTGACCGCAGCACCGACGCACCGAACATTGGTCCTGGGTGGAGTCCGATCCGGCAAGTCGCACTGGGCAGAGCAGCAACTGGCCGGTCTTGGCGCCATCGACTACGTCGCCACCGCGGCCGCTGCAGACGATCCAGACTGGGCGGAGCGGATCGCGCTGCATCGACGACGGCGCCCATCGGAGTGGAGCACAGTCGAGACCCTGGACCTGGCCGGCGTGCTGACCGCGCCGCAGCGTCCGCTGCTCATCGACGACCTGGGCAACTGGGTCGCCAGGACCCTCGACGAGACCCGCGGCTGGGACGGCGACCTGCGCCGGTACGCAGGCGAGGCGGACGGTCTGGTCGCCGCGTGGTCGAGCTGCCCCGGTCGCGTGCTGTTGGTGAGCAACGAGGTCGGCAGCGGGGTACATCCGGAAACGAGGGCCGGTCGCATCTTCAGAGATGAACTGGGCAGACTGAACGCGCAGTTGGCGGCGCACACCCCCGAGGTGGTGCTGCTGATCGCCGGAATTCCCACCTGGCTGCGCAGACACCCAGACGCTGATCCGACGACGATGGAAGGCTGAACCGTTGCCCGAAACCGATGAGACCGACGACGTGGGCCCGCTGAGCCGGGCGATCGCCGGTTTGGAGTACCCGGATTCCGACGCCGCACAAGCCGCCCTGGCGCGTCAGGCCGTGCTGACCAAGCCGGCTGGTTCGCTGGGTCGGCTCGAGGATCTGTCGGTGTGGGCGTCCTCCGTGCAGGGCCAATGCCCGCCGCACGACTTCCGGCGGCCTCGGGTGGTCATCTTCGCCGGCGATCATGGCATCACGGCGGCCGGTGTTTCGGCTTATCCGGCCGAGGTCACCGCGCAGATGGTCGGCAACTTCGGACGCGGCGGCGCCGCGGCCAACGTGCTGGCCGATGTCGCCGGCGCCTCAGTGCGGGTGGTGGACATGGCGGTGGACGGCGATACCGACGCCGAGATCTCGCAATACAAGGTTCGCCGGTCCAGCGGGCGGATCGACACCGAGGACGCGTTGAGCGCCGAGGAGACCAGGCGCGCCATCGAGGCCGGGATCGCCATCGCCGACGCCGAGATCGACGGCGGAGCTGACCTGTTGATCCTCGGCGACATGGGAATCGGCAACACGACGCCCGCCGCAGTGCTGATCGCGGTGCTCACCGACACCGAACCGATCAAGGTGGTTGGGCGTGGCACCGGAATCGATGACGCCGGCTGGATCCGCAAGTGCGCCGCGATCCGCGATGCGCGCCGGCGCGCGTGGCCACATCGTGACGACGTCAGCGACCTGTTGCGGGTCGCCGGTGGTGCCGACCTCGCCGCGATGACCGGGTTCCTGCTGCAGGCGGGCTACCGTCGCACGCCGGTGCTGCTGGACGGCCTGGTCGTGACCGCGGCGGCCCTGGTGGCGCAGTCGGCCAGCCCTCGAATCGTGCGGTGGATGCAGGCGGCGCACCGGTCCACCGAACCGGCGCACGTCCTCGCGTTGAATCGCCTCGGCCTCGAACCGTTGCTCGATCTGAAGATGCGGCTGGGCGAGGGATCCGGAGCGCTGGTCGCCCTTCCGGTGCTGCGGGCCGCGATCAGAACGCTGGCCGAGATGGCGACCTTCGACGAGGCCGCGGTATCTGGCGAACTGACGGATTCGAAAGCCGGCGACGCGGAGCCGGCCACCAGCGACCCGACCAGCGCTGAATGACGGCTCGTTTCGCAGGTTTGCGGCTGGGCCTCACCACCCTCACGGTGCTGCCGTTACCGCCCGGGGTGATCGACCGGCGGACGGCTGGGCGCGCAATGGCCTCAGCACCGGCGATCGGATTCGGCCTCGGCGCGGTTATCGCGGGCATCGGATGGTGCTTGCTGAAGCTCGGACTCCCGTCACTGGCCGCGGGTGTGCTGCTGGTCGTGACGTTGGCGCTGTTGACCCGGGGTTTGCACTTGGACGGGTTGGCCGACACCGTTGACGGCCTTGGCGC
The DNA here is from genome assembly GCA_036488285.1 of Jatrophihabitans sp. Classification (GTDB taxonomy): domain Bacteria; phylum Actinomycetota; class Actinomycetes; order Mycobacteriales; family Jatrophihabitantaceae; genus Jatrophihabitans_A. The sequence continues at coordinate 17,117 of DASXHV010000005.1, forward strand.
ATACCGGGATCGGGACCGATCGCTGGCGATCATGTCGTCGCCAGAGGTCGGACCGATGGGTGTCGCCGCGATCTGTGCCGTCATGCTGCTGGATGCCGCCGCGTTGAGTTCGTTGCTCGATCATCGACGGTGGTTTGCCGTGGCGGTGGCCGTCGGAATCGGCCGGCTGGCGATCACGATCTGCTGTGGCCGTGGCGTTCCGGCAGCGCGATCGACCGGCCTCGGTGCAATCGTGGCGGGCACCGTGCCGGTGCAGATATCCCTTGGCTGGCTGGTGATTCTCGGTCTGCTCGGAGGATTCGCGCACCGCCTGTGGTGGGTCGGGCCGGTTGCCCTACTGCTCAGCGTCGCGGCCGCCCTGGTGTTGCTGCGCCACATCGTGACACGTTTCGGAGGTATCACCGGCGACGTGCTCGGTGCCGAATGCGAGATCGCGACAGCCATCGCGTTGCTGACCCTCGCCGTGCGGTAAGGGCACTACAAGCAGCTCAGCGGACGTGCGACTCGACGAACGGCAGCCCGACAACCTTCGCCGCCAATTGGCGTCCCCGAACCTCGATGGCGACCTCGTCACCTTCGGCGACCGACGCGTGGGTGTCGATCAAGGCCAACGCGATGCCCTGCTTCAGCGAGGGCGAGAACGTGCCCGACGTCGTCTCGCCGACTTTCTGGCCGGACGAGGTGGCCAGCACGTCCATGTGCGGCCGGGGCACGCCACGATCGATCACCAGCAAGCCGCGCAGCCGGCGGGCGGGCCCGGCAGCCTTCTCTGCGAGCAGCGCATCCCGTCCCCAGAACGCGTCCTTCTTCCAACCGACCGCCCATCCGGACCCGGCCTGCAACGGGCTGATGTCACGGGTCAGATCCTGCCCGTGCAAGGGATAACCCAGTTCGGTACGCAACGTGTCGCGAGCGCCCAACCCGGCCGGCATCCCGTCGTGCAGTCGAGCGGTCTCGGTCAACGCGTCCCAGAGCGCTGGGGCGTCCTGCCACGTCGGAATCAGTTCGTAACCGTGTTCGCCGGTGTAGCCCGTCCGGCAGACGCGCACCGGGCGCCCGTCGAAATCGGCTGCCACGAACGACACGTAGTCAAGCTCGCTCGGCAGCCCCAGCCCATCGAGAACCTGCGCCGACTTCGGACCCTGCACTGCAATCACCGCGAAATCCTCGTGCTGGTTGGACACCGTCACGCCGTCCGGAGCGGCGGCGGAGATCAGCCCCACCACTTCGGTGGTGTTCGCGGCGTTCGGCATCAGGAACACCTCGTCGTCGGACACCAGGTAGCTGAAGACATCGTCGATCACGCCGCCGTTGTCTGCGCAGCACAACGTGTACTGGGCCTGCCCCGGCGCGATCTTGTTCAGATCCGCGGTCAGGCATGAGTTCACGAACGCTCGCGCTCCCGGACCGGCCACCGTGGCCTTGCCCAGATGAGACACGTCGAATACGCCAACCGCCCGGCGCACCGCAGTGTGCTCGGCGACCACGCCGCCGCCAGAAGCCCCGTATTCGATCGGCATCTGCCAGCCGCCGAAGTCGGCCATCTTGGCCCCGAGGTCAACATGTCGATCATGCAGGGGCGACCGCTTCAGTTCACTCATGGCGGTCACGCTACCGATCGGCGACGCCGCCGGTTATCGGGCGTCACCTATATTGGCGCCCATGACATCGGTGTCCCTGGCCAACTCCGCAACTGCGCTCACTGCTGATGCAATCGTCATCGGCACGGTGTCCACGGACGACGGCATCGCCCTGGCTGCCGGCGCAGCCGCCGTCGACAAGGCCCTGGGTGGCACGCTGCTCGGCGCCTTGAAGGCAGTCGAGGCCTCCGGCAAGCAGGACGAGGTGGTCAAGATCCCCACCCTCGGCCAGCTCAAGGGCGGCACCGCACCGCTGATCGTGGCCACCGGTCTCGGCAAGGCCGATCCAGCCAAGCTCGACGCCGAAGCCGTGCGCCGCGGCGTCGGTGCCGCGCTGCGGTCCCTCAACGCCGCCAAGCGCATCGTCGTCGCGATCGGCTCCGGTACCGACGAGGTGCTCGTCGGTGCGATCTCCGACGGCGCGCTACTCGGCGCCTATCGGTTCACCCGGTACAAGTCCCAGGCAAAGCCGCCGGCCCTGAAAAGAGTCGACATCGCGGTGAGCAAACCCACCGACACCGGCGCCCGGTCCGCGATCCGCCGCTCGAGGATCATCACCGAAGCGGTCAACAACACCCGCGATCTGGTGAACATGCCGGCCAACGACCTGAACCCGCCCAGCTTCGCCGACTATGCCGCCAAGCGTGGCAAGGACGCCGGGCTCACAGTGCAGGTATTGGACGAGAAGGCACTCGAGCGCGGCGGCTTCGGCGGCATCCTCGCCGTCGGCAGGGGCTCGGCGACCCCGCCGCGGCTTGTCCGGCTGACCTACAAACCCGCCCGACCGAAGGCGAAGATCGCCCTGGTGGGCAAGGGAATCACGTTCGACACCGGCGGTCTCAACCTCAAGCTGTCGATGATGGCGCTGATGAAGTCCGACATGGGCGGTGCCGCTGCGGTCATCGAGGCCGTCGCCGCCGCGGCCGCGCTGCGTCTGCCGGTTGAGGTCACCGCCACCGTCCCGATGGCCGAGAACGCCGTTGGCGGTTCGTCCTACCGCCCCTCTGACGTGCTGAAGATGCGGGACGGGCGCACCGTCGAGGTCGCCGACACCGACGCCGAGGGCCGGCTGATCCTCGCCGACGCGATGCTGCGGGCCGGCGAAGACTCCCCCGACTATCTGATCGAGACGTCCACCCTGACCGGCGGTCAGATGGTCGCGCTCGGCACCGAGACGTCCGGTGCGATGGGCACCGACGAATTTCGGGATCTGGTCGTTGCGGCCGGCAACCGAGCCGGCGAAAGCTTGTGGCCGATGCCGCTGCCCGATCACCTGCGGCCTTGGTTGGACTCGCCGGTCGCTGACATCGCAAACCTGCCGAAGGAACGGTGGGGCTCGATGCTGGTCGCCGGAGTGTTCCTGTCCGACTTCGTCGGACCGGGCCTGCCGTGGGTGCACCTGGACATCGCGGGGCCGTCGTTCGCGTCAGCGGCCAGCGGCTACACCCCCAAGGGTGGCACTGGCGTCATCGTGCGAACCATCCTGGCCACTCTCACCGAACTCGGCGCAAGCTAGTCCGAGGATCGCATTCCCGCGCTCATCGACAAGTCAGCCGGACGACTTCTTGCGAGCGTTGTATTCCCGCATCCGCTGCGGGTATCCGACCGACACCGCGTCGTACAGCGGTATCGCCTGCTTACGAGCGAAGTCGGCTGCGCCGTCCGGACCGTCCACTCGGCGCCGGGTCCATTCACCGTCCCGGGCGACCAGCAGAATCGTGGTGTCAGTGACGGTCGTGCGGGGCTCAACGAACGCCTCGACGCCCTCCCGGGTCCGGATGAAGTCCTCGAGGTGACGCATGTCCGCCGATGTCCCGGTGCGGATCGTGCCGGCATCACCGGAGCGTCGACGTTTGACGCGGTCTAGCAGGCCCATCGGGTACCTCCGCAGCAGTCACCACCAGTCATCGGCATTCATAATCCCATCACAAACCCGGCTGACACCAAGAAGCGGTGAAGTGACAAGATGGACGAGGCTCGCCGCCGAAGAGTCACGCTGACCCAGTCTCGCTGAAGCAGCGGGACTCAGCCTCATCGCCGACGCGCCGACTCAACTGGATGCACACACTGGTGAACACTGGGCCACAAGCCCGGAGCTGGGAGACACTTTCGTGGCTGACAACGCCTTCGATGTTGTGATTCTTGGTGGCGGCAGTGGCGGTTACGCCGCTGCGTTGCGCGCCGCCGAGCTCAACAAGACCGTGGCCCTGATCGAAAAGGACAAGGTCGGAGGGACGTGCCTGCACCGCGGTTGCATCCCCACCAAGGCCCTGTTGCATGCGGGCGAGATTGCCGACGCAGCGCGGGAAAGCTCCCAATTCGGCATCAACGCCACGTTCGAGGGTGTCGACATGGCCGGCGTCCACAAGTACAAGGACGGCGTGGTCAGCAAGAACTGGAAGGGCCTGCAGGGCTTGATCAAGAGCCGCGGCATCCAGATCATCGAAGGCGAAGGCCGGCTGGTCGGCCCCAAGACCGTCGCCGTCGGCAACGGCCCGGACGCCAACACCTACACCGGCACGAACCTCATCCTGGCTACCGGCTCCTACTCCCGCACCCTTCCCGGCCTGGACCTGGACGGCGAGCGGGTCATCGCCAGTGAGCACGCGCTCAACCTCGACCACGTCCCGGAGTCGGCGATCGTGCTCGGGGGCGGCGTGATCGGCGTCGAGTTCGCAAGCGCCTGGAAGTCCTTCGGATCCGACGTCACCATCGTGGAGGCATTGCCGCACCTGGTTCCGCTCGAGGACGAGGACAACTCCAAGTTGCTCGAGCGCGCGTTCCGCCGCCGCGGCATCGGCTTCAAATTGGGTGCCCGATTCGCCGGTGTCGAACGTACCGAGAAGGGCGTGAAGGTCACCCTCGAAGGCGGCGACACTCTCGAGGCGGAGCTGCTGCTGGTGGCCGTCGGCCGCGGCGCGACCTCCACCGGACTGGGATATGAAGAAAACGGTATCGCGATGGACCGTGGCTTCGTCACGGTCGATGAGTACTGCCGCACCTCCGTCGAAGGTGTCTACGCCGTCGGCGACCTGATCCCGACGTTGCAGCTGGCCCACGTCGGCTTCGCCGAGGGAATCATGGTCGCCGAGCAGATCAGCGGCCTGCCGGTGGCGCCGATCGACTACGCAGGTGTTCCGCGGATCACCTACTCCCAACCGGAAGTGGCCTCGGTCGGGCTGACCGCTGCGCAGGCCACCGAGAAGTACGGCGCCGACAACGTCAAGTCCGTCACCTACGACCTGTCCGGTAACGGACGCAGCGCGATCCTGAACACCAAGGGCGCCGTCAAGCTCATCGCGCAGAAGGACGGTCCGGTGCTGGGCATCCACATCGTGGGCGACCGGGTCGGCGAGCTCATCGCCGAGGCGCAGCTGATCTACAACTGGGAGGCGCTGCCCAGCGAGGTCGCCCAGCTGATTCATCCGCACCCGACCCAATCCGAGGCGATCGGCGAGGCGCACCTGCTCATGGCGGGCAAACCGTTGCACGTGCACGACTGAGCAGCCGTCCCTTGTCGAACCAACCGACGAGTCCCGTCGAGCCGGCTTAGGACGACCCGATCACCACCGAGTACCAGCGACTCTTTACAGACCATTAACGCCGATTACCGCCGATTAACGCCGATTATTCAGGGAGATCACAGGACATGCCGGTCTCAGTGACCATGCCTCGCCTCGGTGAGAGCGTGACCGAAGGAACCGTTACCCGCTGGCTCAAGAAAGAAGGCGACCAGGTAACTGCCGATGAGCCGCTACTGGAGGTCTCGACCGACAAGGTCGACACCGAGGTGCCCTCGCCGGCGTCCGGCGTGCTGAGCTCGATCAAGGTCGCCGAGGACGAGACCGTCGAGATCGGCGTGGAGCTCGCCGTGATCAGCGACGGCGCACAAGACTCAGGCGCCGCCGCTCCCGCCCAAGAGCAGGCCCCCGCCGAGCAGGCTCCCGCCGCGCAGGCTCCCGCCGCGCAGGCCCCCGCCGCGCAGGCCCCCGCCGAGCAGGCTCCTGCCGCGCAGGCTCAACCGGAACCAGCGCAGGCTCCGGCAGGCGAGTCTGCCGATCAACCGGCAGCCCACGCGGTGGTGCCCGATCCGGCACCGGCTGCTGCTCCTGCCGAGGCACCCGTCGCTGCTGCTCCGCCGGCGGCCCCGCCGCAGAGCGCACCCGCAGCGCCGCAGGCGCCAGCGGCCCCGCCGCAGAGCGCACCCGCCGCGCCTCAGGCTCCGCCCGCAACGTCCGCGTCAGCTCAGCAGGCCGAGGCCCAGCAGGCCGCAGCCGACGACGACGAGGTCGCGGGTACCTACGTGACTCCGCTGGTGCGCAAATTGGCGAGCGAGCACGGCGTGGACCTGAACTCGCTCACCGGCACCGGCGTCGGCGGCCGGATCCGTAAGTCCGACGTGCTGTCGGCGGCGAACGCGGCCGCGGAGGCCGATGCCGAGGAGCAGGCCGTCTCGCCGGCACCGGCACCCCCCGTCAGTGCGCCGGCAGCCACCGAAGCAACGCCCCCGGCCCATGCCGGCACCCCGAGCCCCGCGGCGAGCGGGTTGCGCGGGCAGACCGTGAAGATGTCCCGGCTTCGTCAGGTGATTGCGGCGCGGATGGTGGAGTCGCTGCAGACCTCGGCGCAGTTGACGACCGTGGTCGAGGTGGACATCACCAGAATTTCGCGGCTGCGAGCCCAGGCCAAGGATGACTTCGCTGCCCGTGAAGGCGTCAAGTTGTCATTCCTGCCGTTCTTCGCGGTAGCAGCCGTCGAGGCGCTCAAGGCTCATCCCAACGTGAATGCCTCGGTCGACACCGAGGCCGGCACCATCACCTACTACGACGCCGAGCATCTCGGCATCGCAGTGGACACCGACCGCGGCCTGCTGGTTCCGGTGATTCACAACGCCGGTGACTTGAACCTGGCCGGCATCGCGCGCAAGATCGCCGACCTGGCTGAACGCACCCGGACGAACAAGGTTTCTCCGGACGAGCTCGGCGGCGGCACCTTCACGCTCACCAACACCGGAAGTCGCGGTGCGCTGTTCGACACCCCGATCATCAATCAGCCGCAGGTGGGCATTCTGGGCACCGGTGCAGTGGTCAAGCGTCCCGTCGTGATCTCCGATCCGAACCTCGGCGAGACCATCGCGATCCGTTCCATGGTGTATCTGGCCCTGTCCTACGATCACCGCATTGTGGACGGCGCCGACGCGGCCCGTTTCCTCACCACTATGAAGGAGCGGCTCGAAGCAGGCATGTTCGAGCGCGCGTTGGGTCTGGCCTAGCCGGCACCCGGCGGTGGCGCGAGCGAGTGAACGCTCGTGCTAAGGGGTGGCGACTGAACGCTCGTGCCAAGGGCAGAACTCGCGCTCAGGCAGGATTCCCGCCTGGCGACCCAACCGAAAGGAGCCGGACGTGAGAGTGGTACTCGCGGGAGCGTCCGGATTTCTCGGGCAGGCCCTCAGCCAGGCGCTGATCGCGGACGGCCACCGGATCGCGACGCTGGTCCGGCGCGCACCGCAACGTCCGTCCGAGGTGCAGTGGGATCCGTCGCTGGGTGAACTGGACGCCAGCGCCCTGGCCGGTGTCGACGCCGTGATCAGCCTCTCCGGGGCCGGCATCAGCGACAAACGCTGGACGCCGGAATACAAGCAACTGCTGCTGACAAGCCGAGTCGAGCCGACCGCGACGATCGCCGCCACTCTGGCGGGCATGCCCGCTCAAGACCGTCCGGCTACCTGGATCTCTGCCTCAGCCGTCGGATACTACGGCGAGCGCGGTGCCCAGCCGCTGCCCGAATCTGCGACCAAGGGCACCGGATTCCTGGCCGAACTGGTGGGCCACTGGGAAGCCGCCACCGAACCTGCAGCGCGCGCCGGCGTCCGGGTCGCGACGTTGCGAACCGGCCTGGTGTTGGCTGCCAGCGGTGGTCTGCTCGCCAGACTGATCCCGATCTTCAAGGCAGGTATCGGTGGCAAGCTCGGTTCCGGCGAGCAATATCAGCCCTGGATCACACTGACCGATGTGCTTGGTGCGACCCGGCACGTGCTGAGCACCGAATCGATAGCGGGTCCGGTCAACATCGTCGGGCCGGATCCGGTGCCGAACAAGGAGTTCGTCCGAGTGCTCGGCTCGGTGCTGCACCGGCCCGCACTCTTCCCGACGCCGACATTCGGCATCCGACTGGCTATCGGGCAGTTCGCCGACGAGGGTGCCTTGGCCAGCCAGCGCGCCATCCCCGAGGTCCTTACCGAGACCGGTTTCCAGTTCCAGCACGCCGACCTGCGTACTGCGCTGGAATGGGCGGTCAAAAACTAACCGACCTGCTCCGACGTGATCGCGAACCGTCCAGAGGACGTCCTGCTCAGCACCAGCCGCACCGGTCTCGGGCCGCTGGGCGGCATCGAAATCGGGGCATGGCCGGGGCAACTGAGCCGAGCCGGCGGCGACGAAGCCACCGCGATAACCGCCACCCGATCGGCACTGCTGCTGACCACCCGGACGTCGGAGTATCTGGTGGTGAGGCCGAGAACGCCACAACCCGGACCGGCCACCCGACGCAATTGGGCGATGTCCTGGGCAGCCAGACCCGGCGACGAATAGACCTGGGACAGCAACTCCGGCCGGCGGAGTGCGAAAGCCTGCGAACGCAGGTTGTCGAGCGAGCGCAGCAGCGTGGTCGCGTCCGGCACAGGTGCTGCCGCGGGACGGTTGGTACTGGCCGGACCCGTCACGGTTTCGGCCCGCTCGCCACGACGCGGCCCGACGCCGGCCAGCACCATCACGATGCCGACTGCGAACAACACGCAGAGGCCGCCCAGAACCGGAATGACCGGTCGGCGTATGGCAGCCCGAACGCGAACGGTCGCGGTCTGGCACAGCGGGCGCCGCACCTGCGCCGGCACGGTCTCGCGCAGCCGAGGGCGGGACACATGCGTCAGATCGGCCGGCACCACACCGTCCTCGACGAAGCCTGCCCCGGTGGATCGCGGCATCAGCGCAGCGGCGGCCGACGGATCGCGAACGGCGACCGAACGCTCCGACGCGGCGGGCTGGAGGCGATCGACCGAATGCCTGCCGACCGACTCTGGACCGCTGGTGCTCGGCAGCCGGCCCGCGGACAGCACCACCCGCCCCGCGTCGGTGGCTGCCCGCAGATCAAGGGCGAACGCGGCTGCGCTCCCCCGCCGGTGGGGCTCCGCGTCGAGCGCCCGGCGCAGCACCGACGCCATCGCGTCCGGGCAGCCGGCGAGCCGCTCCTCGAGGTCCAGGATCCGCCCGGTCGCGGCCCTGGCCAGCACCTCAGCTGCCCCCTCGCGGCCCTGGCCGGTCGTCCACGGAGCTGACCCGGTCGCGGCGTGCAGTGCCACCGCGCCCAGCGCGAACACGTCGCTCGGTGCGCCGTACACACCACCTGCTGCCACAGACGGATCGAGGTAGCTCGGCGTACCCAGAGCCAGCGCTCGGCTGCCGACCAACCGCGCCACGCCCAGATCAGCAAGCTTGGGATGCCCGACCCCGGTGAACAACACGTTCGAGGCGCTGATGTCGCCATGCAGGACGCCCTCGTCGTGTGCATGGGCCAGCGCCGCACCGACCGGGCTCAGACTCGCGGCGACCTCCGGCGGGCTGAGTCGGCCACGACGGGACAACAGCGTAGTCAGCGAACCGCCCTCTGCCAGTTCCAGAACCAGCACCGCGTCGTGCTCGAGCATGATGAATTCGCGTAGCGCGATCAGGCTCGGATGATCGAGGGTGGCCAGCATCGCAGCCTCTGATCGCGCTGATCGCCCGGCCGATGGCTGGACCAACGGGATGCGTTTCAAGGCGACCCGCTGGCCGGTCGCCAGGTGCTGGCCCGACCACACCGCTCCGCAACTGCCGGCGCCCAGCAACTCGCCGACCTGGTAGCCGGGCACGGGCATCCTCATGATCGCGAGGCTACAAAGTTCGGACGATCGGGAGCTGCGGTTATCCACAGCCCCCGATCGTCCGGGTGGATCAGTCCTGCGCCCTGGCCAGCTTCGATGGCCACCAGACCTTCTTGCCGATGTCGTATGCCAACGAGGGGACGAGCACGCTGCGGACCAGGATCGTGTCCAGCAGCACGCCGAACGCCACCGAGAACCCGATCTCGGCAATGAACACCAGCGGCAGTACGCCGAGCACGGCGAACGTGGCCGCCAGCACCACACCGGCTGAGGTGATCACACCGCCGGTCACGGCCAGGCCACGTAGCACGCCTTCCCTGGTCCCGAATTGGATCGTCTCCTCTCGCACCCGGGTCATCAGGAAGATGTTGTAGTCGATGCCCAGCGCTACCAGGAACACGAAAGCGAACAGCGGGAACGACTGATCGGCACCGGCGAAGTGGAAGATGTGGCTGAACACGAACCCGCACACCCCCAGCGTTGCCGTGAACGACAGCACCACGGTCGCGATCAACAGGATCGGCGCGATCAGCGCACGGAGCAACAGGCCGAGAACGATCAAGATCACCACGAGCACGATCGGGATGATCAGGTTCCGATCATGGATCGACGCGGTCTGCACATCGAGGTTCGCTGCCGAGCTACCGCCCACCTGGGCGTTCGCGCCGGGAATGGCATGCACAGCAGTACGAATCCGCTTGATGGTGTCGTAGGCACTTTGCGAGTCGTAGGAGTCCGTCAGCGTCGCGTTGATCAGCGTGCGGCCGTTGATCGGATCGACCTGCAGGGCAGCGGGCGGACAACCCGCCTGCGGGGTGATCCCCGCGCCGCCGGACGGAATCTTGGTGTAGTCGATCTGGGTGCACACCGAGCCGGGTTGGGTGGCCACGCCAGGGATCGTCGAAACGGTCGCGATGACCTGATTCGCGCTGGCGGCGTTAGTCGTGATGACTGCCGGCGCACCGGCACCCTTGTCGAACTTCGACTCGTAGAGTTTCTGTCCCACGATGGCGTCCGGGTTGTTGGTGAAACTCTGCGTGATGGTCAGGCCGTTCGTCTTCAACGAACCCAGACCGATCAGGAAGATCAACAGGACGAGGGTGGCGCCGATCCATGCCTGCCGGTGGCGGCGACCGATGATCGCAGCGATCCGGCCCCACAGACCATGGGTGGCGAGATCGACGGCGTGGTCGGTGTGCGGACGCCGAGGCCAGAAGACCCATCGACCTGCAAGCGACAGTGCGACCGGCAGGAAGGACATCATCACCAGCAGCGTGGATGCGATGCCGATTGCGGCGACCGGCCCGAGACTCTTGTTCGAGTTCAGCTTCGAGAAGGTCAGACAGAGCAGACCGATGATGACGGTTGCGCCGGAGGCGAAGATGGCGGGCGCCGACTCGCGCCATGCCTTGATCATCGCGTCGAAGCGATTCGGATATTCGTGCAACTCCTCGCGATAGCGAGAGATCAACAGCAACGCGTAGTCGGTTCCGGCGCCCAACACCAACACCGACAGGATGCTCTGGCTCTGCCCCGTCAAGGTCAGCACGTTGTGCTTGGCAAGGTAGTAGATGACGATCGAAGACAGGCCGAGAGCGATGACGGCGGAGAAGAGCGGGAAGATCCAGAGCACGGGCGAGCGATAGACGAACAGCAGAATGAGGATGACGATCCCCAACGCCGCAAAGATCAAAGTACCGTCGATGCCCTTGAAGGAGTCGACGAATGCGACCAGCAAGCCGCCCGGTCCGGCTGAGTGGATGGCCAGGCCGGCGGGCTGGTTCGCTCGCGCCACCTCGAGCAGCTTCTTCTCGGTGTCCGACAGCTGCACGCCGTCCTTGGACTTGCCGTTGTCCTTACCGATCAGTGGCACGTAGATCGACGAGGTCGTGCTGTCTGCCGAGAAGATCGGCGGCGTCATGGCAGCCTTGTCGACTCCGTTCACCGTGCCCATCGCGGTGAATGCCTTACCGATGCCTGTCTTGTCGTCAGAGGTCAGGCCACCGGCGCGTTGGAAGACGACGAAGCCTGGGATGCTCTGGATCTTGAGGAACTTGCCCGACTCGTTGTCGACTTTCGTCGATTCGGCAGAGCCCGGTAGGTAAGAGGCGTTGTCGTTCTTGGCCACTTGGCTGAGCTTGCTCTGATACGAGCCCCCCGCCCCGCCGACGAGGAACGCGACGATCGCAACGGCCAACACAGCGAACACCGGAAAGCCTCGCGGCATCCGGCGTTGCTTGCGCTCCTGTTTCGGCGTCAGTTCAGGTGTTGTAACTCCGGGCATTTTCGGCTCCTCGAGCGTGCTGCGGTGGCTGGACGCGGCTGCGTTCTACAACGCGTCGAATCGAGAACTCGGATTTCGACATGACGCGAACAATGATCAGCGTGGCAGAGCCCACTGTCATCCGGATTTGCCCTGACACCGCTCAGGGATCTAACAGCTATCGTGGATGAGTGGCTGACCTGAAAACGATCCGCGCCGGTTCCATCGACTACACCGAAGCGTGGGACTGGCAGAAGCAATTGCACGCACAACGGATCGCCGGAGAGATCGACGACACCGTCCTGCTGCTGCAGCATCCGCCGGTGTTCACGGCGGGCAAACGGACGTTGCCGGCTGAACGCCCTTTTGACGGCACGCGGGTGATCGATGTCGACCGCGGCGGCAAGATCACCTGGCACGGGCCGGGTCAGCTCGTGGGCTATCCGATCATCGAACTACCCGAGCCGATGGACGTGGTCGCCTACGTCCGTCGGATGGAGACCTTCCTCATCGCGGTCTGCAACGACCTCGGCCTGGCCACCGTGCAGATCGAGGGCCGCAGCGGTGTCTGGGTTCCCGCCGACGAGCGAGGCCCGGATCGCAAGGTTGCGGCCATCGGAGTCCGGATTGCGCAGCGCGTGACGTTGCACGGCTTCGCGCTGAACTGCAACCCGGACATGTCCTGGTTCGATCGGATCGTGCCGTGCGGGATAGCGGATGCCGGCGTCACCTCGTTGACCAAGGAATTGGGGCGCGAGGTGACCGTGGCCGATGCCCTACCGGTGATCGAGGCACGCATCGACGAGCTCACCGCCGCGTACGCTGGACAATCGTGACCGCCACCAACGACCTCACCGCCGGACGGAAGCTGCTGCGCATCGAGGCGCGCAATTCTGAGACCCCGATCGAGCGCAAACCGTCTTGGATCAAGACCCGGGCCGTGATGGGTCCGCAGTTCACCGAACTCACCAATCTGGTCAAGAGTGAAGGCCTGCATACCGTCTGCCAGGAAGCCGGCTGCCCGAACATCTACGAATGTTGGGAAGACCGCGAGGCGACGTTCCTGATCGGCGGCGACCAGTGCACCCGGCGCTGCGACTTCTGCCAGATCGACACCGGTAAGCCGGCTGCGTTGGACAATGACGAGCCGCGTCGGGTTGCCGAGAGCGTGCAGAAGATGGGCCTGAACTACGCCACCATCACCGGCGTCGCCCGCGACGATCTGCCCGACGGCGGCGCGTGGTTGTACGCCGAAACGGTCCGCCAGATCCACGCCGTGATTCCCGGCACCGGCGTCGAACTGCTCATCCCCGACTTCAATGCCGACCCGGACCAACTGGCTGAGGTGTTCTCCGCCCGCCCAGAGGTGCTGGCCCACAACGTCGAGACCGTGCCGCGGGTGTTCAAGCGAATCCGTCCGGCGTTCACCTACGAGCGTTCATTGCATGTCATCACCGAAGCTCGCGCCGTCGGCCTGGTCACCAAGTCGAACCTCATCCTCGGGATGGGTGAGGAGCGCGAGGAGATTTCCCAAGCATTGCAAGACCTTTACGACGCGGGCTGCGAGCTCATCACGATCACCCAGTACCTGCGACCGTCCGTACGCCACCATCCGGTATCGCGGTGGGTCAAGCCGGAGGAGTTCGTCGAACTGCGCGAAGAAGCCGAGGAGATCGGCTTCGCAGGTGTGATGAGTGGCCCGCTGGTGCGCTCGTCCTACCGGGCCGGGCGGCTCTACCAGCAGGCACTGGACGCCCGCACCCTGAGTTCAGCTCAGACGGCCTGAACCACCCTCGGGTACGGCGCGCGGGCTCGGTAGAGCTCTAGCTCCAGCGGGCGCAGCTCCAGCGGGTGCAGCTCCAGCGGGCGCAGCTCTAGCGGCGCCGGGTGCGCCACACCGTGGCACCGACGAGTCCGGAAATCGCCAGCGCATCCACGATCACGATCAGCGCGGCGTCGGACTGCCAGTTCAGCAATGAGCTGGTGCCCGATGGCAGATCCGCCAGGTATTGCTGCGTGGGCGGCCCTGGGCTGGGTACCGGCGTCAGGTCAGTCGGTGATGCTGTCGGTGGCGTGGAACGGTGCGGCGTACTGGAGGGCACCAACGGCGAGCCTGCGAAACCGCCCACCGTCGCCGAGGAAGACGAGGAGTTCGGGGACGGGGCGATCACCGAGTTACTGATCACCACCCCGGACGCGCTCTGGCTTGTTGAGACCGACGTGGAGGTACCCGGAGTCGGACGATGCGCAGATGAGCTGGGCGGCGGATTGTGGACCGTCGGGTGGGTCGGTGGCGTGCTGGGCGGCGGAGCGGGCGTGGTCGGTGTGGTCGTCGGCGGCGTGCGCGTCGGTGGCGGCGTGCTCGACGGTGGCGGTGTGCTGACGTGTCCGCAGCTCGCGCTGAAGTTGTTGCTTGTCACGACTTGACCGTCGACGCCGATCACCCGGACCTGGTAGGTCGTGGTCTGCGCTGCGGCCATCGTCAAATCGACCGAACCAGCACCGGGGCCGTCGAACGGAACGAGCTCGCCGAGATTCGACATGAGCGTGCCGTCGGCGCCGACCAGGAGCACCGTGTAGTCGATCTCGCCGAGGCCGGCACGATCAGTCTGCTTGTCCAGCTGGTTGGGGTTGGTCACGTTGACGTTGATCCGCGCGGCCGAGTTGGAGATACAGGACTGATCGGTCAGGCTCAGGCTCGCCGCCTGCAGACCGAAGTTCGTCGGCTGATCGGCGCAGCCGGTCGGAATCGGGAGCACTGCCGATGACGCAACGTCCAGTCGCCGGACGAAGACCTCGTCACCTGGGCTTGCCGGACCTGCCAGCCGAACTGTCGCCTTCTGGTCGCTAGTGACGACTATCCCGGGGCCGCCCTCGTCGTACTGGCTGTCTGGCCCGCGCGAGCCGTCAGAGGTCAGGCCGACTTGATAGACACCGCTGTCGTCGGCGCTGTGCACGTTGAGGCTGACCTCGACCCAGCCGCCGTTTTGGCAACCGTGCTTCACACTGGCATCAATGCCCTGACTGGCTCCAGCAGGGTGCGCGAGGAACGCAAATGACGCTCCCACGGCCGCCAACGCGATCGCGACCGCGGCGCGTCCAAGCAGGCGCCTCTTCATCTTTTGAGTGTTCCTCTGTCGGATTACCCATGCGGACCTAACACTGAGATAACTGTACCGCGAATCGCTTGACGTGGGCCCTACATCGACGAATTTGGGCACGCCTATTCTGATGCGTATGGCGCAGGCATCCGGCTCGAAGAAGAACCCGAAGCAGAAGCTATCCCGGGATGAGAAGAAGGTCGCGCGACGGGCCCGCCGACAGTCCCGCCGAGAGACCTTCTCGTCGATGAAACAGGCGTTCACGCTGACGCGGAAGAACGATGCAAGGCTGATTCCGTACCTGATCATCGCGTTCGTGCTCGGCGCACTGGTCGGCTTCCTGGTGCCGTTCCTGGTCTCGGGAAATCTCTGGATTTCGATTGTTCCCGCGCTCGTGATCGGCTTGGCCGCGGCGATGTTCGTGTTCTCCAGGCGCGCTCAGACGTCGGCGTACTCCCAGGCAGAGGGCCAGCCGGGCGCAGCAGCATACGTACTGGGACAAATGCGGGGCGACTGGCACAAGGCCGATGCCGTTGCCGGCACCACCCAACTCGACGCCGTTCACCGCCTGCTCGGCCGACCCGGCGTGGTCCTGGTGGGCGAAGGTGCCCCGCACCGGGTCCGACCGCTACTGGCGCAGGAGAAGAGGCGGGTCGCACGGGTGGCCGGCGACGCTCCGATCTACGACATCGTGGTCGGCAAGGGCGACGGTGAGATCCCACTCGGAAAGCTGAACGCGCACATCATGAAGCTGCCGCGCAACCTGTCCAAGGAGCAGGTCGTGGCGCTCGACCGCAGGCTTGCCGCGATGACGAGCCAGCGCGCGCCGCTACCACAGGGCCCGATGCCTGGCGGCGCCAAGATCCGCAACGTGCAGCGGGCCGCGCGCCGGCGCGGATGACAGTCACTCCGCAGAAATATCGCGGTGAGCGGATCGGGCTGCCTGCGAGCGGCCACGCCTCCTTGGCGCCTACCGGACGTCGGACCCTGGCCTTCCTCATCGATGTGCTCGCCGCCGTCCTGGTGGCGTCGCTGTTCGTGCGACGTCGGGACCTGGCCGGAGTCGCCGGGCATCTTCCCGGTCAATGGAGCCTGATCCCGCTGGCTCTGGATTATCTGGTGGGGTTGGTGTTGGTCGGCCGAACCCTGGGGATGTATCTGACCGGGCTGCGGGTCATTCGGGTGGACGCGCACAAGCCGGTCGGCCCGCTGCGCGCGCTGGCTCGGACCGTCCTGCTGGTGCTGCTGATCCCGGCGGTCGTGGTCGACGCCGACTTTCGAGGCCTGCACGATCGGCTCACATCCACCGCCGTTATCGTTCATTGACGACAATCCCGAGCAGCCATCGGCGTCTGCCCGGGCACGTAACCTGCGGGAAACATTCAGGACACCGCGAGGCAACTGGAATTTCTTAGTCTGGCCGCACCACTCGGTGCCCACACCCCCACCCACCTGCCCGAGTTAGACGAGAAGGATCGCCGATGTTCACAAACTCCGAGGAAATCCAGAAATTCATCTCCGACTCCGGCGTCAAGTACGTCGACGTTCGCTTCTGTGACCTGCCCGGTGTCATGCAGCACTTCAACATCCCCGCGTCGACGTTCTCCCAGAGCGTCTTCGACGACGGGCTGGCCTTCGACGGATCCTCGATCCGCGGCTTCCAGGCCATCCACGAGTCGGACATGTTGCTGGTGCCCGATCCCACCACGGCCGTCGTCGACCCGTTCCGCGCCGAGAAGACGCTGAACATCAACTTCTTCATCCAGGACCCGTTCACCCGAGAGGCCTACAGCCGCGACCCGCGAAACATCGCCAAGAAGGCCGAGGACTACCTGCGGTCCTCCGGGATCGCCGACACCGCGTACTTCGGTCCGGAGGCGGAGTTCTACATCTTCGATTCGGTGCGTTACGACACGACCGCGAACGCGTCGTATCACTACGTCGATTCGATCGAGGGTCAGTGGAACACCGGTAGCGAGGAGGAGGGCGGCAACAAGGGCTACAAGACCAAGTACAAGGGTGGCTACTTCCCGGTGGCGCCGGTCGACCATTACTCCGACCTGCGGGACGCGATGTCCACTGCGCTGCAGAACGTCGGCATCGAGGTCGAGCGCGCCCACCACGAGGTCGGTACAGCGGGCCAGTCGGAGATCAACTACAAGTTCAACAGCCTGCTCGCCGCCGCCGACCAGGTGATGCTGTTCAAGTACATCATCAAGAACGTTGCGTGGCAGGCGGGCAAGACGGTGACGTTCATGCCGAAGCCGCTGTTCGGCGACAACGGTTCGGGCATGCACTGTCACCAGTCGCTGTGGTCCAACGGCGATCCGCTGTTCTACGACGAGGTCGGCTACGCCGGGCTGTCCGACATTGCCCGGTACTACATCGGTGGACTGCTCAAGCACGCTCCGTCCTTGCTGGCCTTCACGAACCCGACCACGAACTCCTACCACCGGCTGGTGCCCGGCTTCGAGGCGCCGGTGAACCTGGTGTACTCGCAGCGCAACCGCTCGGCCTGCACTCGCATCCCGATCACCGGCAGCAACCCCAAGGCAAAGCGCATCGAGTTCCGGGTACCGGACCCATCGGCCAACCCATACCTGGCCTTCTCGGCGATGTTGATGGCCGGCCTGGACGGCATCAAGAACAAGATCGAACCGGCCGACCCGATCGACAAGGACCTCTACGAACTGCCGCCGGACGAGGCCAAGTCCGTCGCCCAGGTGCCGGGCAGCCTGGACAAGGTGCTGGACACCCTGGAGGCCGACCACGATTACCTCACCGAAGGTGGCGTGTTCACCGAGGATCTCATCGAGACCTGGATCGACTACAAGCGCCTCAACGAGGTCGACGCGATCCGGCTGCGGCCACACCCACACGAATTCGCGATGTATTACGACATCTGAGTCGCAACGTCGCCTCCAGCCCCTGACTGCGCGACGGCGACCTCCAGCGGATCGAGGCTGTTCAACTCAGAGTTCGGGATCTCGCGCGCTTCGGTGAAGACCTTCTGCTGCTGAGCGGCGATCCGCTCGTTGACGAACTCGCTCAACGCGAACGCGATCGCGCCGGTCTGTCGCACCGTGAGGCTGTCGACCAGCGGCTGCCGCGCGGACGTGACGCCGACGCCGCCGGCTGCACCGTCGGGGTCCTGGGCGATGCCTACCGAGAACCGTTCCCGAGGATTGGCAGTGAGATCGGCATAGTGCTCGCGTAGCTGGAGCAGCACCTGGTGCCACTCCAGCACGTCGCCATCTGGCTGGGTCGTGGTGAGGTCGTCCACTGTCAAGGCAGCGGCTGCCCGTCCTGTTGAGAAGCACCGCGTGTAGCTGAGCAGCGCCAGTGTCCACAGACCTTCGATGAGGACATCGTCGGGCTCGCTGTCGCCGGGAGTCAGCGCGGACACCAGTCGCTCACAACACCTCAGCACGGTCTGCAGGTCATCAAACGTCGCGAAGAGGTCTGCGAGCGTGTCTGCATTCGCGCTGTCCAGTCGCCGCAACGTGGCCGGCGGGACGGACTGGGTCTGGTTGGTCATTGTTGACTTCCTCGGTCATCTGAAGAACGTGGCGTAAAGCAGGAAGACGTTCAGCAGCGTGATCGCCGCCGAGATGCAGCACATCCCGATGGTCGTGATCCGCCGATTGACCAGCGAGCCCATGATGTCGCTGCGGCTCGTCACGATCGTCAACGGCACCAGCGCGAACGGAATGCCGAAGGACAACAGGACCTGCGACACGACCAAGCTGTCGGTGGTGGGCAAGCCGAGCGCCAGCACCAGCAGCGCGGGCAGCATCGTCAGACCCCGGCGCACGAACAGCGGGATGCCGCGCCGGATGAACCCCTGCATGACCACCTGACCTGCGTAGGTCCCGACGCTGGAGGACGAGAGCCCCGATGCCAGCAGTGCCACCGCGAACGCGAGTGCGGCGCCACCCCCTGCCAACCGTCCCAACCCGGCGTGTGCGGCTTCGATCGAATCGACCCCCGCCACGCCTGCGCGATGGAACAGCGAGGCTGCCACGAACATCATCGCCAGGTTGATCGCTCCCGCAACGCCGAGCGCGACCAGAACGTCGAGGCGTTGGAACCGCAGCATCTGCCGACGTTCGGTGTCGTCTCGGCAGATCACCCGTCGTTTGGTCAGGGCAGAGTGCAGGTAGACCACATGCGGCATCACCGTCGCACCGACGATTCCGGCAGCCAGCAACACGCTGTCGGACCCGGCAAAGCGCGGCGTCAATCCGCCGGCAATACCCGCCGGATCCGCACCCACCATCACCAGGTCGTAGCCGAAACCGAGCAGCACGATGCCGAGCAGACCCGCGACGGCAAGCTCGAACCGGCGGTGCCCGCGCTGTTCGAGCGCCAGGATCAGGAACGCGACAACGGCCGTGATCAGGCCGGCCGGCAACAACGGGATGCCGAACAGCAGGTACAAGCCGATCGCAGCGCCTACGAATTCGGCGAGGTCGGTGGCCATCGCGACGAGTTCGGCCTGCACCCACAATCCCAGCGACACGGTCCGCGGGAAATGCTCGCGGCACAGCTCGGGAAGATCACGTCCGGTGACGACGCCGACCTTCGCGGACTGGTACTGCACCATCATGGCCATCACGTCGGCCACGACCACCACCCATACCAGCGCATAGCCGAAACGCGCGCCGGCTGAGAAGTTGGTGGCGAAGTTCCCGGGGTCGATGTAAGCGACGGCTGCGACGAAAGCCGGGCCGAGCAGCACAAGAACGCCACGCACTCGGCCACGTGAGCGCAGCAGCGCAAGCGCACTCAGCTCGCCCGACACCGGCGGCCCGATCTGGCTATCGGCCAGTTCCGGTGCCAGGTGCTCCTCGACAGGTGCCGGAGAACTCACCGACACTCACCCGACCGACGGTCCGAGACCCAAGGACTGAGGCGTGCTGGAATCGGGCGAGGGCTGATGGATGCCCTCATCGAGTTCCCCGAACTCGGTCATCAGCGAGCGACTGCCACCCCACGGCGTCTGTTCCTCGGCAATCAACGTGTTCGTGGTGAGCAGCAAACCGGCAACCGACGCGCCGTTCTGCAGCGCCGATCGGCACACGCGTAACGGGTCGATGATGCCCATCTCGATCATGTTCCCGTATCGACCCTCTAGGGCATCGAAACCTTCGTCAGCACCGAGCCGCGCAACCTCGGCCACCACTTCCTGACCGGAGTACCCCGCGTTGGTCGCGATCAGATACGTGGGTTCGGTGAGCGCCCGGCGCACCATCTCCACGCCGACTGCATAGTCCTTCTCGACGTTCAGCTCATCGAGCGCCGGCGCCGCGTGCATCAGAGCCACCCCGCCGCCGGCCACGATGCCTTCGGCCATCGCTGCCCTGGTCGCCGACAAGGCGTCCTCGACCCGATGCTGCAGTTCAGTGAGCTCTGCATTGGTCGGCGCCCCCACTTTGATCACGGCGACCTTGCCTGACAGTGACCCGATCCGTTCGGTGAGTACGTCCTCGTCGATGCCGAAGGTCGCGCGCTCCAGCTCGGCCCGCAACTGTCCGATCCGAAACGCGACCTGCTCGGCAGAACCGGCACCGTCGATGATCGCGGTGCGGTCCGCCGTTACTCGAACCTGCCTGGCTCGGCCGAGCTGGTCGAGCGTCATGTTCTCCAGGCTGAATCCGGAATGCTTGCTGAAAACCTTGCCGCCGACGATCGTCGCGATGTCCTCCAGTTTGCGTAGCCGCCGGTCACCGAAGCCGGGGGCCTTTGTCGCCACACACTGAAACACCCCGTTGACGTGGTTGTGTACCAGCATGCTCAGCGCCGAGCCCTCGACGTTCTCGGCGATCACGACCAGCGGCCGCGGGTCCCGCATCACCTTGTCCAGCAAGGGCATCAGCTGCTGAACCTTGGTGATCTTCTCGCTGCACAGCAGGATGTACGGGTCGTCGAGGATCGCCTCCAGACTGGCCGGATGGGTGACCAGATACGGCGAGACGTAGCCGTTGTCGTACTCGAAGCCTTCGACGAAATCGACGGTCATCCCGTTCTCGACCGACTCCTCCACCGTCACGATTCCGCCGTCCCCGACTGTGTGCAGTGCCCTGGCCAGCACCGCACCGACCATGTCGTCATCGTTTGCCGAGATCGCCGCGACCCGCGCGTAGTCCGCCTCGGTAACGATTGGGTGCGACGCGCTGTGCAGGCGCTCGACCAGCTTGGCCACGGCGAGATCGACACCACGCTTGACGAGGACGGGATTGCCGCCCTCACCGATGGCCTTCATGCCCTCGCGAATGATCGCCTGAGCGATCACGGTGGCGGTCGTCGTGCCGTCACCCACGATGTCGTTGGTCTTGATCGCGGCTTCCTTGACCAGTTGCGCCCCCATGTTCTCGAACTGATCGCGCAAATGGATCTCGCGAGCGATCGTCACTCCGTCGTTGGTCACCACCGGCGAACCCGTGATCTTCTCCAGAATCACGTTTCGCCCCTTGGGGCCCAGAGTGGACTTCACGGCCTCAGCGAGCTGATCGACTCCTGACAGCAGCAACGCCCGGGCATCCTCTCCGAATCGCAGCTCCTTGGCCATGTGTCCTCCTCGGTGCGTAGGGATCGGTGCGTAGGGATCGGTGTGGTGCTACTACGGGACGAGGATTGCTCGCCCTCGCACCAGGCCGGCATCGAGATCGTGCAGAGCCTGCTGCGCGGCGTCCAACGGATAGGTCTTCGTGTGCAGCGTTACCTTGCCGGCCTGCGCGAGGACCATCAGCTCGGCGAGCTCGTTGTAGGTGCCGACGATGTTGCCGATGATGTTGCGTTCGGTGGAGATGACATCCAGCGTCGGGATGGTCAGGGTGCCGCCGTAGCCGATGACGAAGTACGAGCCGGCCGGTCGGGTCATCGCGAAGCCCTCGTTCTCCGCACCCTCCTCGGCGACGAAGTCCAGCACCACCTCCGCGCCGGCGCCGCCGGTGAGGTCCTTGACCGCCTCGACCTGCTTGCCGTCGGCGACCACCGTCTGGCTCGCGCCGAGTTCGCCCGCGAGCTTGAGTGCGTCGGGGTTGCGGTCCACCACGATGATGTTGGCGGCAGCGAGCGCGGCAACACATTGGATGCCGATGTGGCCCAGTCCGCCCGCACCGATAACCACGCAGGTGGTTCCCGGGTACAGCAGTGGGATCGCTTTGCGCACCGCGTGATAGGCCGTGATGCCGGCGTCGGCCAGCGCAGCGACATCCTGTGGCCGGGTTGCCGGATCGAGCTTCACGCAGGCGCGCGCCGAGGTCAGCAGGTACTCCGCCATCCCGCCATCAGTGCCGTCCAGTCCTGGGAAGGTGCTGTCGATGCAATGCATGTCCTGCCCGGCGCGGCATGCCCGGCACAGCCCGCAGGTCGTCGTCGGGTGCAGGATCACCGTGTCACCGACGGCAACATTCGTGACGGCGGAGCCCACCTCGTGCACCCAGCCGGCGTTCTCGTGGCCGATCGTGTACGGCAACGTGGGGTTCATTGCCTCGGCCCACTGGCCCAGGATGATGTGCAGGTCGGTCCGGCAGACCCCCGCGCCACCGACCTTGACCACCACGTCGAGCGGTCCCTTGACGGTCGGCTCAGGAACCTCCTCGACGACGGGCTGCTGGTGGTATTCATGTAACCGAACCGCTTTCATGAGGTCTCCCCCTGCTCCTGTCGCTGCGGGAGTTCGCCGTGGCCACGAGTTCCGTAGCGTTCGCGCAGCATCCCGCGGCACATGCTTGCGTTGGCGTCCACGCCGACCCGGGTAAGCCGCGCTCGCCTTAAGTGCAGCGGGAGCGCCTGCACACCGACCGCTTGGCCCGTCATGGCATCCACCAGAAGGGCCGAGTCGTCACCGGACGGCAGACCCAGCTCGGCCCGTCGAGCACGCAACCGCTCGCGGTCGACGGAGGGCGGCACGTCGCCGAGGCTGAGTTCGCCCAGTTCTTCGATGCTCCGCCCGGCTGCGATCAGCGGACGGCACACCCGGTCTGTTCCGGCCAGCACCGCCTTGCGCACGAAGTCGATCCGCAGTTCGTCCAGTTCGCCAGCAGCCAGGCCGTCGAATGACTCGGCGAAGCCCGCCCGCGCCGCAACACCGCCGTTGATCTCATCGGAAGCGAAATGGTCTTCCAGAATCACCTCGGCCCGACGTATCCCATCGACCCCGCTGACCGCATCGTAGGCATCAGCCACCATCAGGAACGCGAAGTTGGGCGCGCAGAAATACGTCGGCAGACGCAGTCGCACATCGGCGACCCCGTCTGAGGAAACGGTGCAGGACGCGACGAAACCCAGCGACGTCACCGGCTCGTCCAGCTCCGGGTCACGTACCGCGTCCAGAGCGGCGAGCACGACGCCTACATCGGGGACGACAGCGGCCGCAACAATGCTCACGCCTTGGCCCCGCCTTCCACCAGCACCGCATCGTCCTGCGCGGCCGGTGTCCCTTCATCGGCCGGCAGCTGGTACTCCTTCGGCACCTCGATGCCGTACAGCTTGGCCGCATTGAGGCCGAGGATCTTCTTCTTGGTTGCGGTCGTGACGCGTGGATAATCGGAGAACTCCTCGCCCGGGTAGTCCCAGTCCACGAAACCCTCGATCTGCCACTTCGGCTCCCAGATGCCGTAGTCGCTGCCGAACGTCATCTTGTCCTCGCCCACCCAGAACAGCAGTTCGCCCATCACCTTCGCAAAGAACTTGGGTCGGGCATACATCAACCCGCCGATGACGACCGACAGGCCCGCGTAGACGTTGGGCTCCTGAGTCGCCATGAAGCAGAAGTCCTCGATCCGCGGCAGGCCGACGTGCTCGACGATGAAATTCAGCTCCGGGAAATCCGTCGCTGCGTGATCGACGTCGGCGACATCGAAGGCATCCTTGTCCAGCGGCCAGATCGTCGGGCCCTTGTGCACATGGACGTTCTTGATTCCGAGTTCCTGCGCCTTGGCCAGGTAGGTGTACGCCTCCGGATCCTTGAGCGTCCAGCCACGCGATCCCTCACGCCACTCGGCGGTGTAGAGCTTGAGCCCCTGCGATCCCCAGCGGGCGACGTTCTCCTCGAGTTCCTTCAGGCCAGCAGCGCCTTCGCGCGGATCGAAGCGGGTGTTCACCACGAACTTGCCCGGATGCTTCTCCGCCAGGGCTCCGTTGCGCTCGGTGGTGTTGAACCCTTCCTTGTACCACTCTTTCAAGTACGTCGGCTGGAAGATCGCCACGTCGACATAGCCGTCCTCGAAGACGTCCTTCATCAGGTCCTGCTCGGAGTACTTCTGGAAGTGCTCGATCGTCCAGTGCGTCTCCGGCGGCCCCAGCCCCTGATAGGCGTGGAAGCATTCGATCCAGCCCTTGGCGTATTGCTCGTGGCCGGAAACCCAGTTCTGCGGGCTGGCGTCCCAGTAGTGCATGTGGCTGTCCACGATGAAGTACTTCTCGCCGTCCTTTTCGTACACGGGTCCTCCTCGGGGGAATCAACTCGGGTGAGTCGCTGCGCTCAGTTCGATGCGGCAGCCGTGAGGTCGAAGCCGAGATACTCCGCGGCGTCCTCGGGATTGGCGACCATGATGGTCCGATCGTCGAGGTGAATCATCCGGCCGTAGTGGGTGGACATGTTCTCCTCGAACTCAGCGGCGTCGAAGAACCCCTCTTCCTCACCGAGTGCTTCTGAGATCTCGTCGTAGACGAAGTCCATCCGCTGGTCCGAATCCAGTCGGATCATCGACGGCAGGTGCATCACCTTCACACCCGGCTTGCCGTCCATCACCTCGGCGACAACGACGCCGACCTGGTTGTTCATCAGCGTCACACCGCACCTGTTCGAGGAGGTGTTGTCCGACTTGAACGGACTCTCGGTTGTCTTGTACGTGGTCTTGGTTGACTGGTAGCCGGTCACTGGGTCAGCTCCTTCGGGTCGTGCAGGCTCAACTCGGAAAGGATCCCGCTGAAGCGGTTCTTGGCCCGGTCCAGGCCGTCTTCGAAACGTGGCGGCTTGGCATCGGGCTGCGACCACAACGGCTGCAACTCCCGCGCCGCGGTGATGCTTCGCGGCACCCAGGTCGAGAGCCATTGGTCGATGATTGCCGTGTTGTGATCGGCGAATTCCTTGTCGTTCGTCAACAGCTGGAACATCGCCTTGGTGTAACGCAGATCCCGCTCGGCGTAGTCGTATTCCCCCGCACCGACGACCGTGGGCGTTACGAAGTCACCGTTTCCCGGCGAGGCCTGCTGTACCAGATGGCTGCGGAACAGCTCTCCGACCAGCGGCTCGAACACGATGTTGGCGGCGAAGATCGCCTCGGCCCAGTCATCGATAGCAGTCAGCTGCTCGGCGACCCGCCGTACGCCCTGCCAGGCCGGATCGCTGTTCCAGGTTTCGATGTGCGCCGCGCCGTCGAAGCCGTCGATCTCCTCGCTCAGCGTCAGGTTGTACAGCGCGAGGTCCTGGGCGAACCGAATCCGATGCATGCTGTTCACCGAGATCGCGTTGTTGTGCATGTTCGTCGGTGCCCGCCGGTTGGCGTTGGCGAACAGATACAGCCCGAGACCATGCTCGACGTGCATCCAGGCACCCACGTTGCGCTCGACGAAGGTCACCCAATTGCGGTTCCACTGCTCGAATGCCTTGGTTTGCCGTGCGGTTTCGATGTTCTGGTTGAGCTGGCGCACCACGTTGGCGTTGTAGCGGTAGAGGGTGAGCTCCCACTCCTCGTTCGGGTCCCGGAACTCGTGCCAGCCGTGTGCCGGCCAGTCGTAGCCCTTGCCGCCGGACCCTGGAAAGCGTTCTGGCTCCGGCCGATCGACACCCCATGCCTTCAGAGCAGTCCAGTCCAGCGGGTAGCCACCGCGGCCGTCGGAGAACCCGTAGAGCCAGCCCTGGCTGAGGTAATGACGCGGATCGGGCTGCACCTCGACGGTGACGTCCTCGTAGTGAGACTGCTTGCGCTTGGCCGGCGTGTAGTAGTTGTACCTACGCGAGGTCGAGTCCGGGAAGACCTTCGCGCCGGCCTCGGCGTCGGTGAATTCCGGCTTGGGTGAGCTGCGCTCCGGTGCGGTGATGGTCTCCGCGGTCATGTCATGTGCCTCGCTTTCAGATGTGGTGCGAAGGTGATGCGAGCTTGATCCTCAGTGCTGCGCTCACGTCGGACCGGTGGTAGTGAACTTGTCGTAGTAGATGCGCTTGTCGGGCGCGCCGAGGCCGTTCAGCACTGCCATGGCTGCCTCGACCATCGGTGGCGGACCGCAGACGTAGCAGTCGGCGTCGGTGAGATCCGCCTCGTACTTCTTCACGATGTCGGTGATCAGACCGACCTCGCCGTCCCATGGCTCGTCGTCAGGTTCGGACAACGCCGGAACGAACTTGAAGTTCGGGAGTGTTTCCTCAAGGGCGTGCAGGTCTTTCTCGAAGCACAGATCGCGGCGGCGGCGAGCACCGTAGTAGTACGTCGCCTTGCGGGTACTGCCGCGCTCGGCAAGCGAGCGCAGCACGGACAGGATCGGGGCCATGCCGGCCCCGCCGCCGACGAAGACAAGATCGGAGTCCCGACCGTCGCGCAGCGTGAAGACACCGAACGGACCGACCACCTCGAGTTGGTCACCCACGGCAAGCTTGGTGTCCAGGAAGTGCGAGAAGAGCCCGTCCGGGTAGACCTTGATGACGAACTCGAGCTGGCCGCTCGTCTTGCTGGACGTGTTGGCCATCGAGAATGACCTGGTTGCGTCGCTGTCCGGCAGCGCGATATCGACGTACTGGCCGGGGAAGAACGAGATCTCCTGCGGCTCGATCAGTTTCAGGACGAGGTGGCGCATGTCGTGGGTGACGGGCTCGTTGGACACCACCTCCGCGACGGCATTCTGGATCGGAAGCCCGGAGCGGATCATGTCCTCGTCGTAGTTGAGCAGCTCGATGGTCACGTCCTCGTAGACATGCGCCCTGCAGAGCAGGGTGAATCCCTCCTCCTGCTCGTAGTCGGGAAGCGCAAACGTGGAGTACCGGTCGAGTTCGATGTCCTCGCCATCCAGGACGAAGGACTTGCAGGCCGCGCACTGGCCTTCCTTGCAGCCGTGCATGAGCATGATGCCCTGCTCTGCCGCGGCGCGCAGCACCGTCTGGGTCTCGTCGACCTCGATCTCGATGCCTACTGGCTCGAATCGCACGACATGCTTGCTGCCCATGACTCCCTTCCACCCTGCCTATCGCCCGTTGGACTACGGCCCGGGAGTGGCGCCCGACCGTTACGTCGGG
>DASXHV010000101.1:0-1936 GCA_036488285.1 Jatrophihabitans sp.
GCCGTCACCTGTTCCGGTGACAGCTTGGCCAGCACCGCTTTCTGGTCCCGGGTTGCCGGCGAGTCGACCCGCGCGTACGCCGGTGCGCCGAACTTCGCGGTCAGTTCAGTGTAGTGCTGGGACGGAGATTTCCCTGTCACAGCAAGGATTTCCGAGGCCAGCAGACACAGGATGATGCCGTCCTTGTCGGTCGTCCAGACCGAGCCGTCCTGTTGCAGGAACGAGGCACCGGCCGACTCTTCACCACCGAATGCCACCGATCCGTCGAGCAGACCGGGCACGAACCACTTGAACCCGACCGGCACCTCGATGAGCGGGCGTCCGAGCGACGCGGCAACCCGGTCGATCATGGACGAGGACACCAGCGTCTTGCCGATCGCCGCGTCATCGCGCCAGCCCGGCCGGTTGGCGTACAGGTACCCGATTGCCACCGCCAGGTAATGGTTCGGGTTCATCAGGCCGGCGTCCGGCGTGACGATGCCGTGCCGGTCGGAGTCGGTGTCGTTGCCGGTGGCGATGTCGAAGTCGTGCTGGCGCTTGATGAGGGAGGCCAT
Source organism: Jatrophihabitans sp. (assembly GCA_036488285.1). GTDB lineage: Bacteria > Actinomycetota > Actinomycetes > Mycobacteriales > Jatrophihabitantaceae > Jatrophihabitans_A. Next base: position 555 of record DASXHV010000101.1, read on the forward strand.
GGCCGAGGGTGACGAGCAATCCATTCGGATCTTGCCGTCCCAGTCCAGCGTCATGAATGCGAACTGCGGGTCGACGTTGGGATTGACGACAGTGAGATCCAGGCCGTATCGGGAGCCGATCTCCTCCCAGTACGCCACAGACGCACCGCCGAGCGGATCGGCGCCGATCCGGATGCCGGCCTGCCGGATCGCGTCCAGGTTGACCACTCGCGGCAGCGCGGACACGTAGGCATCCAGGAAGTCGAAGCCCCTTATCCATTCGGTCCTTTCCGCCTCGGCGTAGGAGATCCGCTTGATGTCGCGCAGGCCGCAGGCAAGCAGGTCGTTGGCCCGGTTCTGGATCCAGCCGGTGATGTCGGTACCGGCCGGTCCGCCATCTGGCGGGTTGTACTTGAAGCCGCCGTCCGAAGGCGGGTTGTGCGAGGGCGTGACGACGACGCCATCGGCGCGGTCCGGGGCGTCGGCGGCGCGCCGCGCGTTGTGTTCCAGGATCGCTCGTGACACCGCGGGCGTCGGTGTCAGGCCGCTGCGGGAATCGACCATCACCTGCACCTCGTTGGCCGCGAAAACCTCCAGCGCCGAGCGGGTCGCCGGCGCCGACAACGCGTGGCTGTCCTCGGCGAGGAACAGCGGCCCGTTGATGCCCTGCGACGTCCGGTACTCCACGATCGCCTGGCTGGTCGCCAGGATGTGGTCCTCGTTGAAGGTCGTCTTGAACGACGAACCCCGATGACCGGACGTACCGAACGAGACGCGCTGCTCGGTGATCGAGACGTCGGGGTGGTGGGAGTAGTAGGCCTCGACGAGGGCTGCCACGTCGATCAGGTCATCTTCGGTGGCCGGCTGACCGGCTCGCTGCGCGTTCGACGGTTCTCCCATTCCCGAATCCAACCACCGCACCCGCGGTTGGCCAACGAAACCTGCGATGATCGCCAGATGCGGGTGCTGGTGGTCGACGACGAGCCGCAGATCGTCCGAGCACTGGCTATCAACCTGCGTGCGCGGCGATACGAAGTGGACACCGCCGCCTCGGGTGGTGAGGCTCTGCTTGTCGCCGCAAAACATCCGCCTGATGTGGTGCTGCTCGATCTGGGGTTGCCCGACATGGACGGCGTCGATGTGATCGCCGGGATCCGGGGCTGGCTGGCCGTCCCGATCATCGTGCTGTCCGGCCGGATCGGTGGCTCGGACAAGGTGGCGGCGCTGGATGCAGGCGCGGACGACTACGTGACCAAGCCGTTCGGCATGGACGAGCTGATGGCCCGGATGCGCGCGGTATCCCGGCGCGCCAGCGCTGACCAGGGTGCCGCCCAGCCGCTGGTGACGATCGGTGACCACACGGTGGACCTGGCCAGCCGCCGGGTGTCGAGCACGGATGGCGG
>DASXHV010000206.1:0-47702 GCA_036488285.1 Jatrophihabitans sp.
GTTCGTGACGCCGTGATTGCCGTCCTCGAACATGACCAGTTCGGCCCCGGGCGCTTCCGCGGCCAAGCGCTCTGCGTGGTGAGCCGGAAGCAATCTGTCCCGTGCGCCATGAACGACCAACAGCGGGTTGGTGATCTCGGCAGCCGCGTGTTCGAGCGTCAGCGTGCCGGCCAGGCGCCGCGCCTCGTCCGGATCGGCCGCGCCTGACCGGTGCTGGAATGCAGCCCGCGTGACCTCGGGCAGGTTGTCCCAGTCCAAGTCGAACCGGTAAGCGCCACAGAGCGCGACGGTTGCGCGCAGGCGCGGTTCGTAGGCAGCGGCTCGGCCGGCGTAATACCCGCCCAGGCTGACACCGAAGAACCCGATGCGGCTCGGATCTATCTCCGGGCGCTCGACAAGCCAGTCCGTCACGGCGGTGGCAACTCGTTCGTAGGCCGGCTCGATGGGTTGGCTGTATTCGGCTTCGCCTTGCCCGGGACCATCGATGGCAAGGGTTGCCATTCCGCGCGCAAGCAGGTAGTCCGCCGTCGATTGCAGCTCTTCCTTCACCGAGTCCAACCCAGGCGCCATGATGACGACCGGCGCGCTCTTGATGCCCGGGGGCAGTCGCAGATAGCCGGCGATCGTGTGTGACCCGTAGCTGATCTCGACGCGCTCTGCCGGCGGGGTCATGGCACCTGCTCCACGCGCGAAGCAGGCCACCGTGCGCTCGTGCGCCGCACGTTGTTGTTCGAGATCATCCATGAAAAGGAATTTGCCCCAGTGCCAACACAACGCGGCGCGCCGCCATGCACCGGCGGCGGTCAGGGTGTCGCCGGCCGCCTCGGCCCGCTCCGCCAGAGCCTCGTACTGCTGTGCCGTTCGACCCCATTCGGAGCACCACTGATCCCACCGGCTGATGCGGGCCAGCGTCGCCACGAAGTCGGGGTAATCCGTTCCGTTCGCGATGAATCTCGGAGCCCAGTGCGCGGTAGCACTGCTGACCCGTTCGTCTGGAGTATCACCGATCAAGCCTTGAACGGTCGTCATTGGCATCCTCGATGCAATCGGTTGTATTCAACGCGAAGGTCAGCCTCCTGCCAGTTGGAACGCGTGTCAACCTCGACACTCGAAGTCGCGCACCGAGCGCGGTAGCCTAACGTGCTACTTCACTTAGGGACGTAGGTGCGATTTGGCAGCACGCGCAACACCAGCACGCTCACTCGCGGACTCACGTTCCGCGCGAGCCAAAGGCAAACGGGTTACGAAGGCTAAGAATGCTGGCGTGGGATCCACGGTGATCCCGCGACCCACCTCGCCTCGTCTGAGGGATGTCGCCGAGGCAGCCGGAGTCCACCTGTCCACCGCGTCGAGGGCACTGAACGACCAGACGGCTGCGATGGTGCAGCCCAAAACTGCTGAGCGAGTTCGGCTCGCCGCGACGGAGTTGGGGTATCGAGTCAACGGGATGGCCCGCGGGCTGAAGACGCGCCGCTCCATGTCGATCGGGATGGTTGTTCCCGACATCACCAACCCGTTCTTTCCCCCGGCGGTCCGCGGAGCGGAGGAGGCCCTGTCAGAGGCGGGTTTCTCGCTGCTGCTTTCGAGCACGGACAACAACGTCGACAAGGCCCGCGCCCAACTCGACGCCATGATCGAGGCGCGCGTCGATGGCCTGATGCTGGCGATCGCCCATCGTCACGACGCGATTGTCGATCGGCTCCATGCCAGCGGCACGCCTGCGGTGTTGTTCAACCGAACGGTGGATCGGGGCGCCATCTCCTCCGTCGTGCCGGACGACGCTCGTGGTTCCCGGCTGGCAGTAGCCCACCTGCAGGAGCTGGGCCACCGGCAAATAGGGCTGGTGGCCGGACCGTTGTTCACGTCCAATGGAGATCGTCGGCTGAGGGCATTCCGGCGCGCGGTGAGCAGGCTTGGGCTGCAATGCCATGTGGTCGAAGCGACGGCCTTCGACGAGGACGCCGGATACCACGCGATGCAGCAGTTGATCGAGGAGTATCCCGAAATGACGGCGGTGGTCGCCAGCAACGACCTGATCGCCCTCGGAGTCATCGATGCCGCGACGGATGCAGGGCTTGAATGCCCACGCGATCTGTCGGTAGTGGGATTCAACGACATGCCGCTGGCCAGCCGTCTGCAGCCGCCGTTGACGACGGTGACTGTCCCCGAACGGGCTCTGGGTCGTCTCGCGGCCGAATGCCTGCTGCGGGCAATCGCTGACCCTGGCGCGGAGCCGGAGCGGATCGTTGTGCCGGTCACCCTGGTCGTTCGCGGCTCGTCCGGACCGCTTCGCTGAGCTGACTGTCGGGCATTGACAACTGCCCGCAACCTGCGACTACAGTGCTATGCAATCGGTTGCATAGCACTGGAGAGTGATTCGTTGTGGCGAAGCCAGCACCTTCTGGTGATGCAGATTTGGCGACGCACGATGAGTCCGCGTCGTCCTCGCCTGCCCTGAACGATGCGCCCCGACACGGTGGCGCGCTGTTGACGGACTTGCTCATCGAGCATGGCGTGGAGTTCGTCTTCGGCCTTCCGGGCGGGCAGACCTTGGCGCTCTACGACGGCATCAGTCACCGGTCAGGACAGATCCAACACGTCCTGGTCCGCGACGAGCGGTCCGCCGCTTACGCGGCCGACGGGTATGCGAGGGTCACCGGACGCGTGGGTGTCTGTGATGCCACCGTCGGACCTGGAACGGCCAAGCTGCCCTCCGGTTTGGGTGAGGCGCTGGGCGCCTCGATCCCGATGGTCGCGCTGGTCAGCGAGTTGCCTGCGCGCCTGGCGCCACATCGGTATCGCAGTGCGGCGTCACAGGCGTTGGATCAGGTAGCGCTGCTCGCACCCGTGACCAAATGGCAGGCGACTGTACCTGACCTCGAAACCATGCCGGATCTTGTTCGGCAGGCGTTCCGGGAAGCATCGACCGGTCGTCCCGGGCCGACGGCGCTGTTCCTGCCGCAGGACGTCCTGGACGCTCCGTTGCCGCCCGAACTCATCGAACGTTTGCGTCACGCGCCGACGCCCGCCGGCTCAGCTCCTGCCCGGTTCGGACGCTTTCCCGCCTTTCGGCCGTGGCCTGACCCGGCCGACATCGAGACGGCGGCGGGCGTGCTTGCACGCGCACGCAAGCCGGTCATAGTTGCCGGCGGTGGCGTCGTCATCTCGGGTGCGCAAACGGCGCTTCTCAGCTGCGCCGAGCAGTTGTCCGCCGCGGTGGCGACGTCGCTGTCAGGCAAGGGATCCATCGCCGAGAACCATCCCTTGTCGGTGGGTATCCTCGGTTCAATGGGCAGCCCGGCAGCGACCGCGGCGATGGATGCGGCCGACGTCGTGTTGCTGGTGGGGACCAAAGCCGGCAGCGGCCCGACGTTCAACTGGACACGACCGCGCACCGACCAGACCGTAATTCAGCTGGACATCGATCCGGCCGAACTCGGACGAGTTTTCCCTTTGTCAGCAGCGGTATTGTCCGACGCTCGTAGCGGTCTGCAGGCGCTGGCAGAGTTCATCGACAATGACAGCGGACCAAACCCCGACCGCGCTCAGTGGCGCGCCGAGGTGGCCGACTACAACCGGAACTGGCGTTCTGATCGGGACACCGAACGGGCCAGCAACGCGCAACCCATCATGCCGCAGCGGGTCCTCGGGGAACTGGAAGCGGCCCTGCGCCCCGACGACGTGATCATCTGCGATGCGAGCCTGTCCAGCGGCTGGGGCGGCGTCTACCTGGAGCAGATCGCGGTGGGACGTAAGGTCCTGATGCCTCGGGGTCTGGCCGGATTGGGCTTCGCACTGCCCGCAGCGATCGGCGTGGCAACGGCCAATCGGGATCGGCGCGCGGTGGTTCTCACCGGCGACGGGGCGCTGGGATATGCGGTCGGGGAGTTCGCCACGATCGTCGAACAGCAGCTGCCAATCACGGTTCTGGTTCTCAACAATCGATCGCTGGGCTGGATCCGCTGGTACCGGCGGATCACCTTCGGCAGTGGCTGGGAAGACCAGGACTTCGGCGATATCGACTACAGCGCGGTGGCAAAGGCCTTCGGTTGGAGCGCGGAGCGCGTGCACGAGCCGGACCAGCTGCGGCCAACGATGCTCGCGGCCCTCGACAGCCGACAACCGAGCTTGCTGGATCTGATCACCGAAACCTGGACCACGCCAGTCGCTGCGCACCAGCGTGCAGTGGACAGTGGCACCACAACTGGATATGGAGGTTGATCGAGGAATGCCACGCTATCCCGACCGTCAACTCGAGCGACTGACTCAGCCCGTCGCCGCCGCATTGCTTGCAACCAGCGGCATCGCCGTCGTGAGCGCGGGCAGCATCGAACAACACGGCAGCCACTTGCCATTGGGAACTGACGCCTTCGCGGCTCTGTCGATCGCAGAACGGGTCGCCGAGCGGTTGGACACGCTTGTCGTCACGCTGGGGTCTGTCGGCATCGCGCACTACCACCAAACGTGGACGGGCTCGCTTACGTTGGCCCCAGAGACTCTGATGGCGGTCTTCGTCGATATCTGCGGCGGTCTTCGCTCTGCCGGCGCCCGGCGCATAGTGCTGGTGAACTGGCACGAAGGCAATTCGCCCACGCTCAGGCTTGCCGCCGACCGAGCCCAGCAACTACATGACGTGCAGGTGGTGATCGCCGAAACTCACGTGATCACGAATTCGCTGTACCCGGAGGAGATGGAGTTCACTCACGCCGGCGCGATGGAGACCTCGGCCGTGCTTGCCTACGACGCAAGTTTGGTACGGATGGGCGAGGTTGACGCGCCGAGTGATCGCAGCTCTGGCGAGGCAGCACACGCGTTGTTCCGCAGGCCCGATGTCTATCCGATCCTGCGGGATTTTCACGACATCGCTCCGACCGGCTGGTACGGGCATCCAGAGAGTGCGGAGGTGGGCCGGGCAGAACAGATCGCCGAGGAAGTCGCCGATCACGTCGTTCGTCGAGCCCGCGAAGTGTGGACTGCCTTGAGCCAGCACGCCGACGCTGCGGCTGCCACGAACGGGACCGCGCTTGGTAACCACCAGAACGCCGAGCTTGGAGCTGTCCTGTGACCGCGGCGACCGGCGTCGAGACGATGCGAGCGGCACTGCTCGCCGATTTCGGCAAGTTGACCCTTGCCGAAGTTCCGGTGCCTCGTCCCGAACATGGCGAGGTCCTGTGCCGGGTGAGCGCTTGCGGGCTCTGCGGTACGGATCTGAAGATCGTGAACGGCGGGTTCAAAGGCACCTGGCCGCCGGCGTTGCCCTTCATCATCGGGCACGAGTGGTCCGGGGTCATCGTCGCGATGGGACCGGGGACAGAGCGCAGTGGTTTGGCGGTCGGCGACCGGGTCGTTGCAGAGAATCACGCCGGTTGCGGATCATGTCCGCTCTGCCGAGCAGGTAGGTACAACCTGTGCGAACGTGTCCGCGAGCCTGGCTTCAAGTTGTACGGCCATACCGCGCCCGGTGCGCTGGCGCAGTACGCCAGCAGGCCGGCCATCGCCACGCACAAGCTTCCGGACTCGGTGAGTGACGTTGCGGGCGCACTTGTGAACCAGGCGGCGCTGACCGTGCACGCCGCGCGTCGCGCTCAGATCCGACCCGGTTCCAGTGTTGCGGTGTTCGGACCTGGCCTGCTCGGCCTGCTCATGTTGCAGGTAGCCCGAGCCGCCGGTGCAACGCAGGTCATGACGGTCGGCCGCGGCGCACGGCTGGACACCGCACATGAGCTCGGCAGCACCGCTGTCATCGACTATGAGCACGCCGACCCGGTCGCCGAGATCAGGAGGATGACAGCAGGCCGCGGCGTCGATTACGTCTTCGACTGCTCGGGCAACCCAGCCGTCATGGAGCAGTTGCTGCGTTCGGTACGTCGCGGCGGCAAGGTTGCACTGCTGGGTTTGACCGGCGGCGCGGTTGCACAGCTTCCCGTCGACCTGCTCGCCTTGGATGAGTTGGACGTCCTGGGAGTCCGGTCCAGTCCGAATGCCTATCCGGCGACGATCAACCTGATCGCCGAAGGCGCCATTCGGACCGCACCGCTGACCACGCATCAGTACAGCCTCGACGACGTCGGGGAAGCATTCGCCGCGCTGGAAAGCCGCACGGTCATCCGTCCGATCGTCTTGATGTGAGTTGCGATGGCCTTGGCGATCGAGGGTGTGATCGGCGCACCAATCACGCCGTTCACCTCAGATGACCGGCTGGACACCGACACGCTCGCTATCTTGTGCGAGCGGCTGGTCGAGCGCGGCGCACACGGGGTAGCGCTGCCCTTGCACACCGGCGAGTCCCTCAATCTCACGATGCAGGAACGCCAGCTGGCATTGGAACAGGCGGTCAGCGTCGTCAAGGGCCGCGTCCCGGTGCTGGCTCATGTCAGCATGCCTGGGACGGCGCAGGCCATCGAGCTGGCCCAACACGCCGAGCAGGCGGGCGCAGCAGCCGTGATCTCAGTGACGCCCTACCACTGGCGACCTTCGCCCCGGGCTCTGGTCGAACACTTCCGAGCGCTCGCGCGATCGGTGTCGATCGGGGTGTTGGCTTATAACTTTCCGTCCCGTCTGGGGGTCAGTATCGGTGCCGATGTCATCGAGGAGTTGATCGACAGCTGTCCGAACTTCATCGGAGTCAAGGACGCGAGCTATGACATGCAATCGTTCACCGAGGCCTGTGGACGATCGCTCGCTCGACGGCCGGATTTCGCCATGCTCACAGGGGTGGAGTACCTCCTGCCATCGATGCCGGTGGGGGGAGTCGGGTGCTTCTCACCGGCGTTCAGCATCGCTGGCGAGTTGATCCTGGAGCTATACGATGCCTGCAAGTCGGGCGATCTCGCGCGGGCTCGTCCGTTGCAGTACCGAGCCTCAGCGCTGTGGCACTTGCTGCGCGAGTGTGGCTACCCCGCGTCGGTGAAGACTGCCCTTAGGCTGCAGGGCCTGCCGGTCGGCGGCGTCCGGCTGCCGCTGCTCGACCTCGATGAACCCACTACCCGGCGACTGGCCCGGGGACTGGAAAAATTGCGACTTTTGCCCGTGCCGGTCGTGGACATTTGACCCGACGGGCCGGGCCCAAAAAAAATCACGCGGCCTGATCGTTATCCCGAAACATTGACAACCATCCGTGTCACTCTTACGTTTCTGCAAACGATTGTATGTTTCGGCCAAGTCTCATCCGTGACCATGTGAAAGTCACCAGGAGGTCGACTGTGAAACTCGACAAGCTCATCCCAGGCGCAAATCGACGGGTCCTACGCCGCCGCCGCGCCGCAACGTGGTGCGCCGCCGCATCAGCCGTGGTCGTGGCCATCACGGCGTGCGGCGGTGGTTCGAGCTCCAAGGCTGGGGGCAAGACGGGCGTAGGTGATCCCTCGAAGCCGATCACCATCGGCGTCTCGGTCTCGCTGTCCGGCGACTTCTCCGGGGACGGATTGGCAACCGAACAGGGGTACCAGACCTGGGCTGCTTACCAGAACGCCCATGGCGGCATCCTCGGCCACCAGATCGTCATGAAGTTCGTGTCGGACGGATCCAGCCCGACCCAGGTAGTGACGAACTACCAGAAGCTCATCACGATCGACAAGGTCGACTTCGTGCTCGGGCCCTACTCGACGCTGCTGACCCGCCCGGCCTCGGTGATCGCCAACCGGTACGGATACGTCATGCTCGAGGGCATCGGCGGCGGCCCGTCGGTCTTCCAGTCGGGTCTGAAGAACGTCTTCGACGTCAGCGCGTCGGCGACCTACCAGCTGATCACGTTCGCCAAGTGGCTGGCCGCCAACGCAACGCCGCAGCCCGTTGCCTACGCGACGATGGACGATCCGTTCATCAAGCCGACAACCGACGGTGCTCGGGATTACCTGAACCAGCACGGGTTCACCAGCGCGGTGTACAAGGTCTACCCGCTGGAGACCACCGACTTCACGCCGATCGCGTCTGCAATAGCCGCTACCGGTGCCAAGATCGTCGTGCTCGGCACGATGCCACCAGACGGCTATGCCTTCATCCAGGATTTCATCCAGAACAAGTACAACCCGCAGATGCTGGTCGAAGCGTCCGGGCCGGATCAGGGCGCGCAATTCGTGAAGGCCGTCGGTGCGAAGAACACCGAGGCGATCATGGTGCCCAACACCTGGTACCCGGGGTCGACGTTCTTCCAGAACACCGACATGATCGCGCAGTACATCAAGATGTTCAAAGGTACTGCCGCCAACATCAGCGCTGACGTCGCGGAGGCCTTCTCCAGCGGACAGGTGCTGGCCCAGGCGCTTACTCACAACAACTCACTGAGCAACTCACAGTTGCAGTCTTATCTGCACTCCGACGTTACGTTCAACAGCGTCCAAGGACCCGTGAAGTTCGCGGCGGACGGCGAGAACGCGGGGGCCACGCCATACATCTTCCAGTGGCAGAAGGGTAAGCCGGTCGTCGTCCTGCCGACTGGTGGCTCAGACATCGTGCCCATTGAGACGAACCGCCCCGCGTGGGGCACCACAAGTGGTTCGTAGCACCGACTTTTATCAGCGATTGGAGCGCAGGTGCTGATAACTCAAGCAATCATCGACGGGGTACTCGTCGGTGGTTTCTATGCCCTGATGGCTGCGGGTCTCACGCTCGTGTTCGGAGTCATGGACATCGTGAACTTCGCACAGGGAGCACTGGTTGTACTGGGGGCGTATCTCAGCTATGCGCTCTCGGTACACCTGCACATCGATCCGTTCCTGTCGTTGTTCATCACGATGCCTGCGACAGCGTTGCTGGGGGTGACGATCTACTGGGTTCTGATCAAACCGATAAAGCGGGACCGAGTGGTGATGTCGTTGCTGGTGATGTTCGCGGTTGCGACCCTGATCGAGGGCATCCTGGACCTCATCTTCAAGAGCAACCTGGTTCAGATTCACGCCTCGTACATCAACGATTCCTTCAAGCTCGGTCGTCTGAACTTCCCGGCGATCTATGTGTACTCATTCCTGCTCAGCGTCGTATTGCTGGCCGGCTTGTACGCGCTGATCTACCGGACACGGTTCGGACGCAGTCTGCGGGCGTCGATGCAGAACCCGGTCGCCGCGCGGTTGGTCGGTATCAACACCGACCGCGTGTCGGCTACCACCCTGGGTATCGGGATCGGATTGGCCGCGGCCGGGGGCATGATCTTCGGAACCACCAGCGCATTCAATGCGGCGAGCTCGTACGACTTGATCTCGCGGTTACTGGTGATCGTGATCCTCGGCGGCTTCGGTAGCGTCGGGGGAGCCTTGGTCGCAGCCATCTTGATGCTGGTGATTCAGGATGTCGTGGCGGTCACCTGGTCGCCGGTATGGGGCCAGACGACGTTCTACATCGTGCTGGTGATCGTGCTGCTGATCAGGCCGCAAGGTCTGTTCGGCCGCCAGGGGGTGCGGGCTCAGTGACCAGCGCATTCGTTCCCGCGAACTACGATCTGCCGAGATCGGTGCGGCTGTCGGCACTCGGCATCGCCGCACTGGCCCTGGTGCTCTTTCCGGTGGTCTTCCCAAACCCAGCGGTGACGTCCGTCGGTGTCTTCGCGATGATCTACCTACTGTCGGTCTCCGGATGGAACATCTTCTCCGGTTACTCCGGCTATATCGCGCTGGGGCACGCGGTGTTCTTCGGGATCGGGCAGTACTCCTCGGCCCTGCTGACGAGCCACTTCAACGTTCCGCCGGGATGGGACTCGTTTGCTCTGCTGCCAGTTGCTGCCGCGCTGGCCGGAATCGCTGCCGTTCCGATCGGGTTCATCCTGTTGCGCGTGCGTAAACATACCTTCATCGTGCTGACGATCGCAGTGATGTTCATCTTCCAGCTGCTCGCGTTCAACCTGCGCTCGTGGACGGGGGGATCGCAAGGATTGCAGATGCCCTTCCCGACCTGGACAGGTGACTTCTTCAACCAGCCCTTCTACTACGTGGGCCTGGGAGCATCGGCGATCGCGATCGCCGTCTCCTGGTGGGTGCGGCGATCGAAGTTCGGCCTGGGTCTACTCGCGATCCGCGACGACGAGGATCGGGCACGCAGCCTGGGCATTCACACGACCAGGACCAAGCTGATTGCCTTTGTTCTCTCGGCTGTGTTCGTCGGGGCGGCTGGCGCGATCTACGCGCCGTTTGTCGGCTCGGTGTTTCCGCAGTTCGCCTTCGACCCGAGCTTTGACCTTGCGCTGGCCGTGATGGCCTTCACCGGTGGTCTGGGCACCCTGGTCGGACCTGCGGTGGGCGCCTTGGTGATCGGATCCGTGCAGCAGTACTTCCTGCTGCAATTCGGAGGGGCGAACACCTTCCTGATCGTCTATGGCTTGCTGTTCGTACTCATCCTCCGGTTGCTACCGGACGGTGTGGTGCCCAGCATCGCCCTGCAGTGGCGGCACTGGGTTGCCAGGCGCGAAAGAGCAAGGGCGCACTCGGATCTGTCGCCACCGCCAGATCTCGAAACTCGCATCGAGGTTCCGGTCGAACAAGGCAGGTCAGCGCAATGACGTTGCTCGCGGTCGAAGAGATCAGCAAGAGCTATGGCGGTGTTCAGGCACTGCGCGGATGCACCATGAATTTCGCAGAGGGAGCGATCAACGGCCTCATCGGACCTAACGGTTCCGGTAAGACGACGCTGTTCAATGTGATTACCGGCTACGAACGGCCCGATGCCGGACGTGTCCTGCTGCGAGGCAAGGACATGACTCAAGCGACGCCGGACGCGGTTTTCGGCGCCGGTGTCGGCCGTACCTTTCAGCTCACCAGGATCTTCCCCCGGCTGAGCGTGCTCGAGAACGTCCACGTCGCTGCCCAGCGACGCGGGTTCGTTGCACAAATGCGCCGTTGGACGACCGGCAACGAACACCAGCGTGCATTGGACAGTCTGGAGTTCGTCGGGCTGACGCACCTTGCGCGTGAGCCCGCGGGCAGCTTGTCCTATGGGCAGCAGAAGTTGTTGGAATTCGCGTTCATCATGGTCGCGGCGCCGTCTGTGATGCTGCTGGACGAACCAGCCGGCGGCGTCAACCCGACGTTGCTCCGGCATCTCGCCGGCCGGATCAAGGCACTCAACGCCGAAGGAGTCACCTTTATCATCGTTGAGCACGACATGGAGTTCGTAATGGGATTGTGCGACCAGGTCTCGGTGATGCACAACGGGTCCGCATTGCGAGAGGGACGGCCGGCAGAGGTACGGGCTGATCCAGCGGTGCTCGAGGCCTACCTGGGTACCGACATGGCGGAGGCGGACTGACGTGCTGACCCTTGCAGGAGTTTTTGCCGGCTACGGCGGTGGCGACGTGCTGCGTGGCGTAGACCTGACGGTCGAGAAGGGGTCGATCACCTGCGTCGTCGGTCCGAACGGCGCGGGCAAGTCCACGTTGCTCAAGGTCGTCAGTGGCTTGCTGCGGCCTCGCGTCGGAACCGTGACTTTTCTCGACAAGTCCATCGGCGGCAAGTCGCCGCAGGACATCCTGCGCAGCGGGATCGTGCAGGTGATGCAGTCGCGGAGCCTGTTTCCTGACCTGACCGTCAAGGACAACGTGGAACTCGGAGCGTTCCTGGTCCGCGACAAGAACGTGGTGCGATCCAGACTCGCAGAGGTGATCGACCAGTTCCCGATTGTCAGCGAGCGTCTGGGCGACCGGGCCGGTTCGCTGTCGGGTGGTCAGCAGCGGATGGTCGAGTTTGCGCGAGCGCTGATGCTGGATCCGGCACTGGTCGTTCTCGATGAGCCGTCCATGGGTCTGGAGCCCAAGGCCGCACATGCCATGTACGGATACGTTCGGCGAATGCAAGAAGCCGGCCGCACGATCCTGCTGGTCGAACAGAACGTGCGCGCCGGTTTGGAGCTGGCCAGTCACGGTGTGGTGATGGAGGCAGGACGGGTCCGGTTGCAAGGATCGGGTTCAGAAATCCTGGCCAATCCCCAGATGCGCGCGCTCTATCTCGGTGGCAGCATCGAGGAGAGTGACGCTTCGGTGTCCGGCTTGACGGGCTCAGCTGGATCAACCGTATGAGTTCCGCGCTCGAACTCGGTCAGCAGCGGCCACGGGGCTGATCAGTGGATCTCGAACTGACGGCTGAGCAGAATCAACTCGTCCACGCCACGCGTGACTACACAACTCGAGTCATTCGTCCTGCTCTGGCGCGGCTCGAGGCGGTCGACACCGCCGAGGCATTTCCGTACGACCTGATGCGCGAGGGCACCGCTCTCGGACTGAAGTCGCTACCGCTGCCTCGCGAATATGGCGGCAGAGCTGCCGACATGGTTACCCAGTGTCTGGTCGTCGAGGAGCTGTCCGCCGGTGATGTGTCGGTCGGCTATTTTTTCCGGCACTACTGGAGGTTCGCGCGACTCGTTCCCAAGTTGCCGGACGCAGTGCGGGAGCTGGTCGTACACGGAATTGCACAGGACGAGCGGTTCGTACCGGCCAGTGCGAGCACCGAACCCGACGCGGGCACCGACAACGCGCTGCCCTACAACGCACCTGGTCACGGAGCTCTGCTGTCGGCCGAGCGAGCAGGCGACGAGTGGGTCCTCAACGGGCGCAAGTCGATGATCACCAACGGCGGCATCGCATCCCTCTACTTCGTGCTGGCTCGGACCGATCCTTTAGTCGGCATCGCCAGCGGCGCAACCATGTTCGCCGTGCCGGCAAGCACCGCCGGTGTGAGCGCCGGAGCGCTGTACCGCAAACTGGGCCAGCGCGGATCACCCCAAGCGGACGTAGCCTTCGACGACTGCCGAATACCTCTCGACCACGCGATAACCGAAGTTGGAGCCGGCTACGCGGCTAGCGAGCGCGGCTTGACCTCAGCGAACATCACGAACGCAGCGATGTGCCTGGGAGTAGCTCGAACGGCCTACGAGGCCGCGTTGGACTGGGCGATAGACCGAGTGCAAGGCGGTGCACCGATTTATCAACATCAACTCGTGGCACACGACCTCGGCCGGATGCGCATGCTGCTCGACACCGCTCGCAGTCACCTGCTGTCGGTCGCGTGGGAATACTCGCACTCACCGACGTTTGATCCCGCACGCTCGTGGCAGATCCGGGTGTTCGCCGCTGACGCCGCGATCGAGATCACTCAGAAGGCCCTGTTCCTGTTCGGGGGACGCGGCATCATGACGGACTACCCGATCGAGAAACTCGTTCGCGACGCGCTGACCCTGACCCATGGCAATGGCACGAGCGCAGTGATGACCATGAAGATCGGTACGAACGACGCCGAGGCCAGACGACGTGATCGAGTCGGTGGCGACGTCAGATACCGACGGGCAGAAACAGGAGTCTCAGCATGAACGATCCGGGAGGAAATTCGCCGGCCGACGCGGCAACAACAGCGACGGCAACGGTGATCGACGATCGACTCGATTCGATGTATCGCCGATTCACCTGGCGGATTCTTTCCAACTCGGTTGCACCCTGGGAGTTCGAGCAACTGCGCGAGAGCATCTTCGACTACGAGCAGTGGTGTGCGGCGTGGAGTTCGTGCGCCGCTGAACACGTCTCACGTGGCGACGAAGCGTTCGAATCCGGCCGGCTGCGCAGCGCCGGCGAGGCCTACATCCGAGCTGGCTTGTTCTACCACTGGGCCAGCTTCATGTTCACCCATGATCAGCAACAGTTCAGCGCTGCGCTGGCCAACATGAACGCGGCCTGGGAAAGGGCTGCCCCGTTGGTCAGTCCCGCGATGGAGATCCTGTCGGTCGACTTCGACGGCACAACCTTGCACGGATACCTGCAGTTGCCCGAGGGCATCGCCGAGCCGCCGCTGGTATTGCTCGTCCCCGGAGCAGATTCCACCAAGGAAGAGCTCTTCGACCTTGCTCAGCACATCCTGCGTCGCGGAACGGCCGTTGCCGTCTTCGACGGACCGGGCCAGGGGACGGTCAGCCTGCAGATGAAGATGCGCCCGGACTACGAGTCCGCGATCGTCGCGATCCTGGATTCGCTGCTCGGCCGCTCGGATATCGATGCGGAACGGGTAGCGGTTGGCGGCGTCTCCTACGGCGGACTGTTTGCCCTGCGGGCAGCCGCGGTCGACAGTCGAATCCGCGCGGTGGTCTCGATCTCCAGCTGGTACACGCCCGCCGGGCGCTTCGCCGAGATGGAGCCGCTCACCCAGACCGGGCAATACCAGTACCTGGGCGAGGACCCGGCTTCGATGATGGAATCCATTACGTTGGCTGGCGTTCTCGACCGGGTGACGGTTCCGTTGCTGCAGGTCTACGGCGAGCTGGACGCCATGTCGCCGCCATCCAACGCCGAACGGATCGAAGCCGAGGTCAGCGGTCCGGCGACAACGGTTGTCTACTCCGATGGCGTGCACATTCTGAACAACGTGTGGTTCAAGGCTCGCCCCATGGTGGGGGACTGGCTGGCTGAGACGCTGTAGGAGGCACAGATGGACTATCTGAGAGCGGATGCCAAGCAAGCGGCACGGGAATCGTTCAGCGGACTCTGGGCGGCGATGACCACCCCGTTCACACAGTTCGGCGATCTCGATGAAGCAGCGCTCGTCCGCGACATTGCGCATCTGACCGACGAACTCGAGGTAGACGGCGTCTTCTGCACCGGAGTGATGGCTGAGTTCTGGTCGCTGAGCCAAGCCGAGCGGCGCAGCGCCGTCGAGGTGGTGGTCGAGGCGACTCGGGGACGCTGTCCGGTGCTCGCTCACACCGGGCACCACAGCGCGGGCGACACCATCGAGTTGACCAGACACGCCACGGCTGCCGGCGCCGACTTCGTCGTCGTCATCAACCCGTACTACCCGGCCGGTTCCGAGGAAGGTATGCGGGAATGGTTCCTGCAGGTGCTGAACTCCGTCGACATCGGCGTGTGGCTGTTCGACACCAGCTACTCAGGGGTTTCGCTGCCGATCGAACTCATCGATCGGCTTGCTGACGTCGAGAACGTATGCGGAATCAAGGTCGGTCACGATCATGCTCGCTATCTGGAGGTACTGCAGCGAGTCGGTGACCGCATCTTGGTCTGCGAACCCAGCGAGACCGCGTGGCTGTCGAACATGCGCGAGCACGGTCAACGGGTGTTCATGTCCTCGGCGGCGCCGTTCCTTTACCAAACGGCATCATGGCGACCGATGCGCGAATACACCCGGCTGGCGCTTGCCGGTGACTTCGCCGAGGCCGCCGAAGTGGCGGCGACGCTGGAGCCGATCCGCACCTTGGCGGAGAAGTGGCTGCACGGAAAGTGGGCACGTGATCGGGTGAATCCCGTCCCGTACATCAAGGCCTGGGCCGGACTGTTGGGTATGGCCGGTGGTCCGGTGCGGCCGCCGTTGCCACAGCTGAGCGAGGACGAGCAGCGTGAGTTGGCGGCCGACCTGGAGACGGCCGGCATCATCGGCTCCGCCGTTCACTGAACTGCCCTTCGCTCAAGCGCTGTTCATCGAAGTGCGGCAGCGCCGTTCATTGAAGTGCGGGGCAGCACGGATCAGGCGAGTTGTGACCCGACTGCATTCGCCGTCGGGCGCGCGTCCGTCGCCGCGCTCGGAGCCGGCGCTGCCGCGAGCACCTCGGCCACCTCCGCGCCCAGGTCCTGCAGTAACACCATCGCCGCATTCCGGCCGGGCGCACCGGTGATGGAGCCGCCGGGGTGTGTCGTGCCGCCGGTCTGATACAGCCCAGGTATCGGCATCCGGTGTGACGCCCAGCCCGGTGCCGGGCGCTGCGGTCCGCTGAAGGCAGGCCCGCGGTCGCCGCCGTGGAATGCTCCGTGCACCATGTGGATGTTGGATCGCTCGATGTCCGGGGGCGCCTTCACCAAGTGGGAGATGATCGCGTCGTCGGTGAAGTTCGACGCCACGCGGCGCAGGGCTTCCAGTTGCCGCTTGGCGTGCTGCTCCTTGACTGTGTCCCACGGTTCTGAGCCGGCAGGCAGCTCGTAGGCCTGCGGGCTCAGCAGCTTCACGGTATGCATGCCGTCCGGTGCTCGGCTCGGATCTACCAAGCTCGGCGTGGCCACGAGCAGCCACGGCACGGTGTCGATGAAGCGCCCCATTCGAAGGTCCGCGCTCAGTTGTATGAGGTCTTCGGGCCAGCCGACGAGGCCCGCCGATACCGCCGAGACGCCACCGTCGGGTGTGTCGAACACCGGCGGGACCTTCGCCGCGAAGTATGCCGCGAAGCCGGGAATGCCCACGTCATAGGTCTCGACGCCGTACCGGAATTCCTCCGGCCAGGCGTCCTCGGGCGCCATGTCGATCAGGTGCTTTACATGGACGGTCGAGAGCACGGCCTTCTTCGCTCGGTACTCCTCACCGTCGGTTGTCTGCACTCCAACGCAACGGCCGTCCTCGACGATGAGCCGACTGACCCGCTTGTCACACAGGACTGAACCACCGTGACTTTCCAGGTAGCCGACAAGACCATTGGTCAACTGGCCGGAGCCACCCGACGGAATCGACCAGCTGCGCTTCTGACGCGCGAAGATCGAGTACGCGAGCATGCCGGTGCCAGGCATGTCGAACCATACGAAGGTCTGAAACGACATCCACAGCATGAACGATTGGACGTGCCGGTCGGTGAATTCGTGACGGATCACGTCCCATGCACTCAGCGCGCGTCGACGTGCCCACACTTTTCCGTCCGGATGCTCGGCGAGCCGTTGATCCAGCGAGGGGCCGAACCCGATCGGCGTGAACTGTGCCGCGCTGAACAGGCCTTTGACCGCGTCGTACTCCTGTGACATCCGCCGGTAGGCCGCGGCGTCGTGCTCACTGAAATGCGCGATCTCGGCGACGGTGCGTTCGAAGTCGATCGACATGGTGAAGTGTTCGCCATCGGGAAAGGCCACGTGCGCAACGGGATCCGGCTCCAGATAGCTCAGTCCGTAGTCACGGATCAAGCCCAGTTCGTCGTCGACAAGTAGCGGGTTGGTCCGGATCAGCGTGTGACCTGTGGAGCAACTGTCGATGAAGAATCCGGGGTCCAGCAACTCCTCGGTTGCCGCACCACCGCCCGGTATGTGTCGGGCGTCCAGTACCAAGCAGCTGTAACCGGCCTTGGCCAGATAGCAGCTTGTGATGAGGCTGTTGTGACCAGCGCCAGCAACTACGATGTCGACATCCATGCGTTGTCCGCTTTCGACGAAGAGCGCTACCAGTAAGCACATTCGTAGCGCAGGAGCGTGCTGTCACTGTTGCACAGCAACCGTTTGCAAGCAAGACTGATCCGGAGCAGATTCCTCGCTCACCTGCGGTCGTTGCGATCAGGAGCTGACGAATGAAAGCTATTGTCGTGCGCGAATTCGGCGGTCCGGATGTTCTCGAGATCGCCGAAGTGCCAACACCCGAACCAGGGCCCGGGGAGATCCTCATCGCCGTCGAGTACGCAGGCGTGAACTTCACCGATGTCCGCAACCGAGTTGGCGACGGACTCGGCGAAGTCCCTTTCATACCAGGGGTCGAAGTCAGTGGCACGGTGATCAAACTCGGTCCTGGTGTAGCCCTGCTCGAAGTCGGGCAACGGGTGGCGGCGTTCACCCGTGGCCATGCCTATGCCGAGTTCGCGCTCGCGCGCGAGGAATTCACGCTCGCGCTGCCGGACCGGCTTGCTGATCAGCCGAAGGCAGCAGGGATGCTCGTCACGATTCCGCTGGCCGTCAATGTCATCGAGCGATCCGCGCGGGTTCTTCCTGGAGAATCCGTGCTGCTGCACGCGGCTTCCGGCGGCGTCGGCTCGGTCGTCGGTCAGCTGCTGCAGCAGATCGAAGGGGTCAGGCTCTTCGGCACCGTGGGCGATCCCGCCAAGGCGGACTTTGCCCGTGAGCACGGCTATGCCGAAGTCATGACGTACGCCGAATTCGGCGACCAGGTAATGGCGTTGACCGACGGCAGAGGCGTCGATGTGGTGTTGGACCCGATCGGCGGCGACGTGCAGTCACGTTCCTTGGAGATTCTGGCGCCATTCGGACGTCTCGTCTCGTACAGCAATATCTCGCGGGCGGGCCAGGCCCTCCCCGATGCCGAATGGATGCGGGCACGGTGCGTCGGTTACGTCGGCCTGTCGAATGGACAGCTGTCCGCGCGCGATCCCCGTGCGGTGCGCGACGGATTGGCACGCGCGGTCGAACTGGTGGCCAGCGGAGCGGTGGAGGTCGACGTGACGTCGGTGCTGCCGTTGGCCGAGGCGGCCCAGGCTCACCGGGTCTTCGAGAACCGAAGTGCGGTGGGCAAGTTCATCCTGTCCATGTGAGGTCCTCAGTGGCCGTCGAAGGTCAGGGGATCCGGTCCCACCCGGCCAGGTTCGGGCAATGCGCTGAGGATCGAGCGCTCTTGTTCGGTAAGGCTGAAGTCGAACACGTCAAGGTTGCTGCGGAGTCTTGCCGGATCTGAAGACTTCGGGATCACCACATGGCCCTCGTCCAGATGCCATCGCAGTACGACCTGCGCGGCGGTTCGCTGCTGATCGCGCGCTATTGATGCGACCTCTGGCCGGTCCAGTAACGCCGCGCCACGCCCAAGGGGGCTCCATGCCTCGGTCACGATTCCCATGTAGGCATGAAGGGCACGAAGGGAGTCCTGGGTGAATCCGGGGTGCAGCTCGACCTGGTTGATCGCAGGGCGGAGATCGCTGTGCTCGGCGAGCCTGCGCAGGTGTTCTTCGGTGAAGTTGGAGACGCCGACGGCCCGCGCGCGACCGGAAGCGTAGATCTCTTCGAAGGCGCGCCAGGTTTGCAGATACGCATCCTTGGCGGGCACCGGCCAGTGGATGAGGTACAAGTCGACGCTGTCCAAGCCCAGCAGATCCAAGCTGTGATCGAATGCCCGCAAGGCGCAGTCGTATCCCTGGTCGGAGTTCGCAAGCTTGGTCGTTACGAACAGGTTTTCACGGTCGATGCCCGACGAACGGATCGCTCTGCCGACACTGGCTTCGTTCTGGTATGACGCGGCTGTGTCTATCAGGCGGTAGCCGGCCTGCAGTGCGCTCGCGACCACAGGCTCGGCGTCTGCGACTCGAAAGACTCCGCAGCCCAGCTGTGGCATCTGCACGCCGTTGTTCAGTGCGATCCGCTGCCACGGTGCGTTGTTGTCCGGCACTATCGAGGGCCTGCAGCTGGCGTGGCAAGGCGCTGTGCAACCTCTGGTGCCAGGCCTGCGAGAGTCTCGATACCGAGATCGCCGTGCTCGAGGTCGAGGGTCTTCAGGAATTTCTGCTGACCCATGGTCAGGCCGATGAAGAACCCGAGCTCGACGAGTTCCGGCTCGGTGAAGTACTTGTGCAGCTCGTCCCATAGTTCGTCGTCGGCGAGCTGCGCATCCCAGGCGATCGCCTCAGCCCAGCGCAGCGCGGCTTTCTCCCGGTCATCGAGCACCGTCGAGCGACGGAATTCGATCACCTCGTCGTACTCGCGCTCCGTGAGGCCACCAGCAGCCGCCAGATGAGATCGCTGCCCGGCGCAGTACCCGCATTCCAGACTCTTGGCTATGAAGATTCTGGCGAGTTCCTTGATGTTGTGGTCCAGCACGCCTTCCCGGAAGGTTCGCTGCCACGCTTCGGAGAACGTTTCGAGCACGGCTGGGACGTGCGCTCTGATCGCCTGGCTTTCCAGCCGGGGCGTCCCGTACGTCCGCGCCAGGTCAAGGTAGCGGGCAACTGTTTCGTCCGTGACCGTGGACGGGTCTACATAGCTGATGCGGGCCATCCCGAACCTCCCGATGCAATCGTTTGGCAAATCCTGCTCGCATGGCGAGCAGGATGACAAGCCAAAGGTAGGCAATCCTGCAAACGTTTGTACTATGCTCCCATTGGTGCCGAGCGAAGTCGAGCCTTCGACGACGGGAGGACGCATGGCCGGTGATGCCGCCCAACCGCGCCTGCTGTGGATTAGCCCGTCCGTTGCCGGCCGTCTTCTGACGGGGGCGCTCGGTGGGGGAGCGGCGGCGGTGGCCGTGATGTGGTTGCACCACACGCCCCACGATCTGACGACAACCAGCGACTACGCGCTGGCCATCGGCCGGCTGGCCGGCCTGCTGACTGGTTACGCCGTGATCGTGCTGGTTGCCTTGATGGCACGAATTCCCATACTGGAAAAGGCCGTTGGCGCGGACCGCCTGACCAAGGGACATGCGTTTCTCGGCCGCTACACGGTGCTCCTGCTGCTGCTGCATGTTGGATGCGTTACGTGGGGCTACGCGCGGTCGGCGCGTGTGCCGATTCCGCATGAGATCTCGCTCCTCGTTTGGTCCTATCCGGATGTTGCCTTGGCAACCGTGGCAGCAGCACTTCTTCTTCTCCTCGCTGCGGCTTCGGCGGGTGCAGCGAGAAGGGCCGTCAGGTACGAGGTGTGGTATTACCCGCACCTGCTCAGCTATCTGGCGATTGCGCTGGCATTCAGCCATCAGCTCGCCAACGGCCAGGACTTCGTGCACGACAAAGCGGCTCGCGTGGCGTGGTGCGGGTTGTACCTGACGGTCGGGGCGGCTGTGCTCTATTACCGCCTTTTCCGGCCGATCGCAGGTGCCTTCCGAAGTCGGTTGACGGTGGCGCGAATTGCTGCCGAGGACGGCGGCGTGGTCTCGATAGTCCTACGCGGACGGCGCTTGGCCGAGTTGGGTGCGAAATCCGGGCAGTTCTTTCGGCTGCGTTTTCTCACCCCGGGTCTGTGGTGGCAGTGCCATCCGTTTTCGCTGTCTGCACCGCCTGAATCCAGCGGCCTGCGCTTCACCATGAAGCCGATCGGCGACCACACCAAGGCTCTGCAGGAGATGACCGTCGGGACCAGAGTGCTCGCCTCCGGTCCGTTCGGGACGCTGACCGCAGATCTGCGGCGCCGGTCCA
Source organism: Jatrophihabitans sp. (assembly GCA_036488285.1). Classification (GTDB taxonomy): domain Bacteria; phylum Actinomycetota; class Actinomycetes; order Mycobacteriales; family Jatrophihabitantaceae; genus Jatrophihabitans_A. The sequence continues at coordinate 20,788 of DASXHV010000206.1, forward strand.
AGGTGCTGCTCATCGCTGGCGGTATCGGGATCACACCGCTGCGGGCGCTGTTCGAAACCCTGCCTGCTGGACGTGGCGATCTGACCCTGATCTACCGCTGTCGAAGTGAGCACGAGCTGATCTTCCGATCCGAACTCGACTCGCTGGCAGCAGACCGTGGTGCGGATGTCGTCTACGTCGTAGGGCGAAGCAGCGAACTGGACGCTCCGCTGAGCGCCGACAATCTGTTGCGGACTGTTCCTGATCTGGTGTCGCGGGAGGTGTTCCTGTGTGCGCCGCCGAGGATGATCGCCGATGTGATGAAGTCGCTTCGGATCGTCGGCGTCCCGCTGCGTCACATCCACTGCGAGACATTTCATTTGATCGACAGCCGCGCGGGTGCCCGGCGCCGAGCCGTGGTCGCGTCCGCGTTCTCCCTGGGGCTGACGGCAGCCCTCGGCGTGCATTCACAGCTGTTCGACCACAAGGCGAAGGCCGCGCTGGCTGCAGACGTTTCGCCGGCCGGCGTGCGTTCGGCGACGGCCACATCGGGTGTCCCCACGCCGTCGGGGCAGATAACCGTCGTCGGTGCCGTTGAGCGCACGCTGTTCAGCAGTGTTCAGGTGGCTGCGGTTTTGGTACACGGACGGCTCGTCGACGTGCACGCCTTGATTTTGCCCAACGTGGATGCCCGCTCACGGCAGCTGAGTGCGATGTCGGAACCGATTCTCAGGCGCGAGGCGATCGTCACTGACGGAACACGCATCGACAGCGTGTCCGGCGCGAGTTATACCAGCGCCGGCTACGCCCAGTCGTTGCAGTCGGCGTTGGATCAAGCTGGACGGTGAAGGTGGCGTACGCCGGGTACTCAGGCACCGACCAGGTCGGACACCGGCGAGCTCTCCACCGCTGAGGTTGTGCCGCGCACGATCAGCTCGCCGGGCAAGAGGGATTGCAGTCTAGGGGGTTCGGCCGTGGAGCCGATCCAGTCCAGCAACGTGCGTGCGGCCTGCGCGCCCATTTCTGCCAGCGGTACCCGGACGGTCGTCAGCGGCGGTGTCAGCTTGCTCATGAACGACAGGTCGTTGAACCCGGTGATCGAATAGTCGCGCGGACAGTGCAGCCCGGCGGCGGACAACCGCTCCATCGCACCCAAGGCAAGCAGATCGTTGGCGGCGACGATGGCGGTGAACGAACGGCCGGACTCCAATAGCCGGGTTACGCCCGCCGCGCCGGCTGTCTCGCTGTAACTCGAGCATTCCAGCACGGCCGAGCGGAGCGGTAGCTGGCGCTCGCGCATCGCGATACGGAATGCCTCGGACCGGTCGCGTCCGGTCGAAGTGTCCGCGGGGCCGGCCAGATGAACAATGTTGCGATGCCCCAGGTCGGCGAGATGGTCCACGCACATCGACACGCCTTGATGATCCTCTGCGCCCACGAAGGGGAGGTCTGTTTTTGCCGTCCGGCGGTTGACGAGGACCGTCGGGACGCCGGCTTCTGCCAACTCCTCCATCTGGGCGTCCTGCCACCGCGCGGTGGCGATGATGAAGCCGTCCACCCCGTGCGCTTGCATCGATGCAATCTGGCTTCGTTCGGTGTCCGGATCATTGTTCGTGTCAGTGAGTACGAGGGTGAACCCGGCGGCGCTGAGCACCTGCTCCGCTCCGCGGACGATGGGTGGAAACAGCGAGTTCGTGATGTCGGGGATGACCAGGGCCGCCACGTACGAGCGTGAGGTACGCAGACCACGTGCAAGTGTGTTCGGCACGTAGCCCAGCCGTTCGGCTGCCTGGACTACCCGACGTACCGTGCGCTGATTGACTTCGCCGCGTGCGCTCGGGCTCAGGGCCCGGCTGGCCGTGGCGGGATGCACTCCGGCCTCGCGGGCTACGTCGACCAATCGCACCCTCTTCACCGGGACAGAATAGACAGACTCCGGAGGGCCGGCGGGCACCGACGCTGTCGACGTGGTTCTTCGCTGTGGCGAAGCCCGCATCGGGCCGCCGACGCTTGACTTCCTACGGCGACACGCGCATGCTCACCGCAATCGATTGTTGCCGCTTCGTGGCGCACCCGGCCTGAGGTTGGCCGCCTCTGGCTCGCGGGCCGGAGACGTCGCTGCGCGGGCTCTGTCGACCCAACCATCGGATGCGCCGGTCAACGTCAACGATTTCGCCTGAAGGAGCACGAGGATGACAGAGCAGAGCCGCATCGGATGGATCGGCACCGGACGTATGGGCCATGCCATGGCCTACCGCCTGCTGCGCAGCGGCCGAGATGTCGCTGTGTGGAATCGGACCCGGGAGAAGGCCGCGGACCTGGCCGAAGTGGGCGCGGTCATCGCGGACTCGATCGCCGAACTGGCCGATCGGGATGTCGTGTTCACAATGGTGTCCGCCGACGACGACCTGCTGCATGTGCTGCTCGGTGAGCGGGGCTTGTTGCGGCAGCCGACGGCGCCGTCGGTGCTCGTCGACTGCAGCACGGTCTCGGCCGAGACCTCGCAGGTGGTTCGCGAAGCCGCTGCCGAGCGCGGCACGGTCCTGATGGTGTGCCCGGTGAGCGGCAACGGCAAGGTGGTGAAGGCCGGCAAGCTCACGATCGCCGCGTCCGGGCCGGAGGACGTCTTCGAGCAGATCCAACCTGTGCTCGCCGATATCGCGAGTTCGGTGACCTACGTCGGTGAGGGTGACCTGGCGCGATTGGTGAAGATCGCCCACAACATCTTCCTGGGCGTCGTCACCCAGTCCCTGGCAGAGATAACTGTGCTGGCCGAGCAAGGCGGGGTCAGCCGCGAGGCGTTCCTCGGGTTCCTCAACAAGTCCGTCATGGGATCCCCGTTCACGCGGTACAAGACACCCGCCCTGGTCAACCTGGACCTCACGCCGACATTCACTACGACCCTGCTTCGCAAGGATCTCGACCTCGGGTTGGCTGCAGCGCGAGCGCTTGCCGTGGCAATGCCGGTTACGGCCACCACCCATGCCGCTGTGCAGTCGGCCATTGGCCGTGGCCACGGCGACGAAGACTTCGCCGCGCTGCTCGTCGAGGTGGGCCGCGCCTCCGGGGTCGAGCTGAAGCCCGAGAACGTCGTCGTCGACGATGGGCTGAGCACTCCGAACTGACCACCTGCCTGCTCAGGATCTGTTTGTTGCCAACCGGTACTGAGCTCGATAGCCGAAAGGTATGACCGATGCCAGACAGGACCGAAGGATCACTGCACGACTTGCTCACCGATCTCTACATAGGCGGCAAGGCCGTACCGGCACAGGACGGGGGTCGCTTCGAGGTGCTCGACCCGGCGACCGGAGCGGCAATCACCACTGTTGCTGACGCGGGTGTGGCCGACGCGATCGCAGCTGTCGACGCAGCTGACGAGGCTGCAGCTGGCTGGGCCGCTACGGCTCCGCGAGAACGTGCCGAGATTCTGCGCCGGACGTTCGAATTGATGCGCGAGCAGGCCGAAGACTTCGCGCAGCTGATCTCCCGCGAGAACGGGAAAGCGCTACCGGATGCGCGGGGAGAGGTCGCTTACGCCGCGGAGTTCTTCCGCTGGTATTCCGAGGAAGCCGTCCGAGCTGCCGGCTCGCTGTCGACGGCACCGTCCGGCGCGAACAGGATCATGGTCACCCACGAACCCGTCGGGATCTGTGTTCTCGTCACGCCCTGGAACTTCCCGGCAGCCATGGCCACCCGCAAGATCGGTCCTGCCTTGGCAGCCGGATGCACCGTGATCCTCAAGCCGGCCAGCGATACCCCGCTCACCGCGTTGGCGATGGCCCGCACGCTGGAGGCAGCAGGTGTGCCGCCAGGCGTCGTCAACGTGCTGCCGGGTCGCCGGTCGGGCCCGATCGTCTCGGCCATGTTGCACGACCCCCGGGTGCGCAAGCTGTCCTTCACAGGTTCGACCGAAGTGGGCCGGATACTGCTTCGCGAAGCGGCCGACCAGGTGATCAACACGTCCATGGAACTCGGCGGAAACGCGCCGTTCCTGGTCTTCGCCGACGCCGACCTCGACGGCGCGATCGACGGCGCGATGATCGCCAAGATGCGTAACGCGGGCGAAGCCTGCACCGCGGCCAACCGCTTCTACGTCGAGACTTCGATCGCTGAGGAGTTCAGCCGGCGGCTCGCCGAGCGGATGTCCGCGCTCGTCGTCGGACCGGGAACGGATGAGGCAACCCAGGTCGGACCGCTGATCAACAGCGATGCGGTCGAGAAGGTCGCCAGCCTGGTACGCGACGCGGTCGGTGCCGGAGCAACATCGGTCGTGGGCGGCAGCCGGCCCGAGCGGGAGGGTTACTACTACGAGCCGACCGTGCTGATGAACGTGCCCCCGGATTCGGCGATCCTGCGGGAAGAGATCTTCGGCCCCGTCGCCCCGATCGTGACCTTCGACAACGAGGACGAAGCGGTGGCGCTTGCCAACAACACCGAGTTCGGCTTGGTCGCGTACGTCTTCACCGGTGATCTGGCCCGCGGGCTACGGGTCAGCGAACGTCTCGAGTCCGGCATGGTGGGCTTGAACCGCGGCCTGGTCAGCGATCCTGCCGCACCGTTCGGTGGCGTCAAACAGAGCGGGATCGGCCGCGAGGGCGGCCACGAAGGAGTCCTGGACTACCTGGAATCGAAATACATCGCGGTGCAATGGTGACAGCTGGGCTGCCTGGACTGACCGGAGTCGACCACATCGGTTTCACCGTTCCGGATCTGGAGAAAGCGGAACGGTTTCTGGTCGACGTGCTGGGCTGCGAATACATGTACACACTCGGCCCCTACCGCCACGATGACACCGATTGGATGCGCGAGCATCTCAACGTCGACCCGCGGGCAGTCATGCAGGAGTTGCGCTTCTACCGCTGCGGCGGCCAAGCCATCTTCGAGGTGTTCCAATATGCGGCGCCGGATCAGAGCGTCGCGATCCCGCGCAACAGCGATATCGGCGGCCACCACGTTGCGCTGTACGTCGAAGATCTGGACGCCGCGGTGGACTACCTCCGGCTACACGACGTCACCGTGTTCGGCGATCCGACGGCCAGCAGCGGACCCAGCGAGGGGCAACGCTGGATCTACTTCCGCACGCCATGGGGTATGCAATTCGAGCTGGTCTCCTATCCCGACGGCAAGGCTTTCGACCGCAATCGGTAGGCAATCGTAGATCGACGCTTTGGAGACCACCATGACCGTGCACAACCAGCTTGAACCTGCAGCTCCGTGGGTCCAGGTGGTCACCGCACAGGCTGATTGGGACGCGGCTGACCCACATCTGCTGACCAGCATGTTCAGCCAGCTACTGCTGATCCGAACGTTCGAGGAATACGTTCTGGAACTGGCCGCCGACGGCCTCATCCACGGACCGGCTCACTCGAGTATCGGCCAGGAAGGCGGTGCCGTCGGATCTGTGCTGCCGCTTACCAGCCAGGACACCGTCAACGGTTCACATCGCGGGCATCACCAATTTCTTGCCAAGGTGCTCGGCCACCTCGAGCCGAAGGGGATCGACCCGACACGGCCGTACTCACCAGAGGTTCGTGCCGTACTGCTGCGCACGCTCGCCGAAATCTGTGGGCTCGACCGTGGTTTCAGCCACGGTCGGGGCGGCTCGATGCATCTGCAGTGGAAAGAGGCCGGCGCAATCGGGACGAACGCGATCGTCGGTGGCGGGGTGCCGTTGGCCGCAGGCTCGGCGTGGGCGCACCGGCATGCTCAGACCGACGCGGTGGCGGTCAGCTACTTCGGCGATGGCGCCGTCAACATCGGCTCGACGCTGGAGTCGTTCAACCTCGCTTCTGCCTGGCAGCTGCCGCTGTGCTTCTTCATCGAGAACAACCAGTACGCGGTGTCGACCAGCGTGTTCGAGGCGACCGGCGAGCCCCGCCTTTCGGCGCGCGGACCGGGCTTCGGTATTGCAAGCTGGAAGGTCGACGGGATGGATCCGCTCGCGGTCTATCTGACGATGCAGGAGGCTCTTGCGCACATGCGAGCCGGTAACGGCCCGACCGTCGTCGAAGCCGACGTGTATCGCTTCTTCCACCAGAACGGCCCGTTCCCAGGCAGCGCCTTCCGCTACCGCACCAAGGAGGAGGAACAACTCTGGCGTGACCGCGACCCGATCAAGCAGGTCTGTTCGCACCTGACCCGCCGTGCCATCCTGACCCAAGCGGAGCTGGATGCAGCGGCCCAGCGCACCAAGGAACTGATGGCCGAAATCGGCGGGGTCCTGCTCGAACCGCTACCCGGCGGCAAGCCCGGCCAGCGTCAGATCAAGCCGACCGAATGGCCGGACGCGGCCTTTGCCAATGTGGGTGTCCGCGGTGACCTGAGCGAGTTCGCCGGCGCGCGCTTCGAGGAGCGGGCAACCTTCGAAGGCGAGATCGCCGAGACCAAGTTCATCGATGCGGTCGCCGGGGTGATGGCCAGACGGATGGAGACCGACGACACGATCGTGGTGATGGGCGAGGACGTCCATCGCCTCAACGGCGGCACCAATGGCGCGACCCGTGGACTGAAGGAGGCGTTTCCGGACCGGGTGCTGGGCACACCGATCAGCGAGAATGCCTTCACCGGTCTGGGTGGCGGGGTCGCGCTGGATGGTCGCTATAAGCCGGTCGTCGAGTTCATGTATGCCGACTTCATGTGGGTGGCTGCGGATCAGCTTTTCAACCAGATCGGCAAGGCCCGCCACATGTTCGGCGGCGAGGGCGAGGTTCCCTTCGTGTTGCGAAGCAAGATCGCAATGGGCACCGGTTACGGTTCGCAGCATTCGATGGACCCGGCCGGGGTGTTCGCTACCGCGCCCGGTTGGCGGATCATCGCGCCATCGACTCCGTTCGACTACGTGGGTCTGATGAACAGCGCACTGCGATGCAAGGACCCGGTCCTCGTGCTGGAGCACGTCGACCTGTACAGCTCAGTCGGTGACGGTCCGGTGCAGGATCTGGATTACTGCATCGAGGTCGGAAAGGCCGCGGTGCGCCGCACCGGCTCGCAGATCACGATCCTGTCTTACCTCGCGATGACGGCATACGTGTTGGACGCCGTCGAGTCACTGGGCAATGTCGACGCCGAGGTGATCGACCTGCGGTGGCTGGACCGGGCAAGCATCGACTGGGAGACGATCGGCGCCAGCATCAAGAAGACCAACAACGTCCTCATCGCCGAGCAGGGCGCGCTCGGAACGTCCTACGGCGGCTGGCTTTCAGACGAGATCCAGCGGCGGTTCTTCGACTGGCTGGACCAGCCGGTCCAGCGGGTGACCGGCGGTGAGGCGTCACCCAGCATCAGCAAGGTGCTGGAGCGGGCAGCCATCGCCCAGGCGGCGGAAGTTGTGGCCACCCTGCCCAGCATCACAAGGTCTGACGATGCCTGAACTGCTCCGGATGCCCGAGGTCGCGGCCAACACGACCGAGGCCGTCCTGCTGAGCTGGCCGGTGTCGGAGAACACGCCGTATTCGGCGCAGCAGACGATCGCCACCGTGGAGACGGCCAAGGCCGTGGTGGACGTTCCGGCACCTTCGGACGGGATCATTTTCAAGACGCTGGTCGGTGAAGGCACCGAGGTGGCGATCGGCGCCGCGATTGCGCTCATCGGCACGCCGGAGGAGAAGGTGGACGACATCGACGCGGCGCTCGCCGCGTTGGGTGTCTCGGACGCGCCGGACTCCAAATCAGCGGTCGCCCTGGAGATTCCGGAAGCCGATCCCACTCCCTCGGCACCCGTTGCGTCGATACCCACTCCGGCGGTGCCCTTGCCGCGCGCGAACGGCAATCGGGTCTTCGCGAGTCCGCTGGCTCGCCGACTTGCCCGCGAGGCCAGCCTTCGCGTGGAGGACATCAGCGGCTCAGGCCCGAACAACCGGATCATCCGCAGAGATGTCGAAGCCGCGCTGGCTGCGCGGGCCGCGGGGTCGCCGACAAACACCGACGTCGGGCGTGCGGATGATCCATCCCGCGGGACCATAGATCAGCAACCATCGTCCGGCTTCGTCGATCGGCCTCATTCGCGGCTACGCATCATGATCGCGGCCCGGCTGACCGAAAGTAAGCAGACCGCGCCGCACTTCTATTTGCGTGGTTCGGCCCGGGTGGACAAGCTGCTGAAAATGCGCGGCGAGCTGAATGAGGCCGGCACGGTGCGAGTGTCGGTCAACGACCTGGTGATCAAGGCAGTCGCGCACGCTCACGTCCAGGTTCCGGCAATGAACGTCGTCTGGCGCGCCGAATCGTTGCGGTCGTTCAGCTCCGTCGACATTGCGGTAGCCATCGCAACCGATGACGGACTCGTGACCCCAGTCATCCGCGGCGTCGAGGCGATGAACGTGACGTCGGTAGCCGGGGCCGTCAAGGACTATGCCGAACGAGCCCGGGCTGGGCGACTGAAACAGCATGAGCTTGAAGGTGGCTCGATCACCGTCACGAATCTAGGGATGTTCGGAACCGAGGATTTTGCCGCGATCATCAATCCGCCGCAGGCGGCGATCCTGGCCGTGGGTTCGATCCGGCAGGAGCCGATCGTTGCCAAGGGCAAAGTCAGGGTCGGGTCGGTGATGCGGGTGACGCTGTCCGTTGATCACCGTCCCGTGGACGGCGTCATCGCGGCGGAGTGGATGCGGGTATTCCTGTCAGCACTGCAGCATCCGCTGCGGATCCTGCTGTAACTCCGCCCCCTACCGGCTGGCCGCGATGAAGAACTCCAGCAGCTCCGGGCCGAGGGCCTCGGGAGTCACGTTGTGGTTCTGGTCGGCAAGAACTCGGCGGACCGCATTCGGGATGGCGGCAGCGACTGCCACACCGGCATCGGTCATCCAGGCGGGGCTGTCTGCGCCATTGAGCACCAGGGTGGGCTGGGTGATCGCTGCCAACCGCTCGACGGGCAGCACGTTTCCCGGCCCCATTACCGCGGCCTCGTAGGCCAGGGTGTGGGCCAAAGCCTCGGTTGCCGCCCAGAAGGGATCGCTACGCATTCCTTGCAGGGCGTGAGCAGGGACCTGTGTTGCCGCGCTCATGAACAGCTCGACTGCGTCCGATCGACGCCCCTCCTCGACCAGTCGGGCCAGCCGGGCAGCCAAGTCGAGTGGCAGCCTGGGAGCGGCTTCGTTGACGTGGTAGGGCGGTTCCCACACAGCCAGTTTTTCGATCGCCGGGTTGCGAGCGGAAGCCTCCAGCACCAGAGCGGCGCCGGAGGATCCACCGAATAACAAAGCAGTGCCGCCGGCGGCCGCGATGACCGCGGCAAGATCGTCCAATTCCCGCTCGACGCTGTACGGCTGGTTGTCGGAGCTGTCTCCGCGGCCGCGGCGGTCGTAGTTGAAGACGGTGAACCACTGCGCGAGAACGTCCGCCACACCGGCCAAGGTGGGATGGGTTCGATCGGTGAGAGCACCGTGCACCAGGACCACGCCTGGACCGGTACCGCACCGGTCGAACGCGATGACCGTGCGGTCGGCCGAAATGACGGTGCCAGCTACCCGATGCACAGCTACACGAGGCACAACGCCTCCCAGTGGTGACCGTCCAGGTCAGCGAACGCGCGCTGGTAACGGCCGCCTTCGTTGCGCGTCTCGCCGATCGGGTCGGCGCCGGCGGTGAGCGCCTTGTCGAGCAGATCGTCGACCTGCTCCTTGGTCTCCAGGCCGACAGCGAGGATCACCTCGGTCGCCGCGCTGGGATCGGCCACGGTGTTGCGGGCATAGCCGGCGAACGTCGGCTCGGCCAGCAGCATGACTTGGGTGTGCTCGCTGATGATGACCGACGCGATGTCCTCGGTCGCGCCGTAGAACGGCAGGCCTAGCGCTGTGAAAAATTCCTTGGACCGGTCCAGGTCCTTCACCGGCAGGTTCACGAACAGCTTGGTGGGCATCACGGGCTCCTATGTACTGAAGGTTGTCCGCACCGGCTGGGCGAACAACCTCACTCTCCGGCCTTGCCTGCATCGCGTCATGCATTCACGTGCAGAACGCTTGTGCGTCCGTGCACAGCAGTGTCCGTGCAGCAGTGTCCGTGCAGCAGTGTCCGTGCACAGCCCGGTCAGCGCTCCAGACAGCTGCGGCGGTATTCGACGGGCGGCACGCCGTAGGTACTCCGGAAGAGTCTGCTGAAGTGCGCCGCGTCCGGCAGCCCCCAGCGGGCCGCGACGGCGCTCACTGGCAAGGAATGGTGAGCAGGATCAGCCAGATCCTTACGACATCGTTCCAGCCTGCGATGCCTGATCCAGCTGGCCACTGTTGTCTGCTCGGTCTCGAAAAGCTTGTGCAGGTATCGCAACGAGATGTGGTGTGCCGCGGCGACGATGCCCGGAGATAGGTCGGTCTCGCCAAGGTGCTCATCGATGAAGGCGTGCACCCGCACGACGAGGGTGCGCTCCCATGACTCCGAGTCGAGCGAGCCGCCCCGTCCGACGCGTTCGGCGACGGCAGCGGTCAGCAGATCCATCACCACTGCCGACAGCCGGATCGCGCTGGCTGGCTGATATGTCTCGAGGTCCAGTGTCACCCGGCGAAGAAGCGGGACTACCAGCGCACCGATCCCGTGCTCGGCCGCGATCGGTACGGCTGCGATCTCGCGCACCGAATCGCGGGAGACTGCCAGCATCTCGCGCGGGAATCCGAACACTGCAAGCTCGACGGGGGAGGTGTAAACGAGTTCGTAGGGCCGGGTGAAGTCGTACACCGCGAACCGGGCCGTGCGAGAGTCTGGCTTCCCGACCGTCCTGCGTGAGCAGGAGGCTGCCGGACATCGGCATAACAACCCTGCACAGGTCGGGGCTGTCGCGTTTGATGAGACCTGAAGTTCGGCGAACGCTGTGCGGCGTGGAGGTGCGCACCTGGCCGACGCTGACAGGGCCAAGTCGGCCGGCGGCAATCTCACCCTCGAGGTCCGCTTCAGGGTCGCTCCGGAAATCGAGCGGTCCGAGAGTATCACACACGACGCTTCGCCACGCGTCATGGCGGAGCGCGGCGGGCACATCGCTTGTGCGGATCAGCAGACCCATACCGAATCGTCCTCTCCGCCCCGATGCTAGCGCGCAACAGTGACTCGGCTACGTGTGTGATGTGTTGATGTGTGGGGCGTGCAGGTCGGCGTGCAGGTCGGCGTGCAGGTTGGCCTGCAGGTCGGCGTGCAGGTTGGCGTGCCGGTTGGCGTGCCGGTTGGCCGAGTTACGCGACAGTGACTCAGCTACGCGCTATATCGCGTAACTCGGTAAGGCACGCGTAACTCAGCGGAAGGAACAGCGGGACGAGGCCCCGGCCCCGCCACCGCCCCGGCCCCGCCACCGCCCTGGCCACCGCCCCGGCCCCGGCCCCCGCCACCGCTACCCCCCCCGGCCCTGGCCCCCGGCCCCGGCTCCCGGACGCGGCCGTGCCGGGTTGTCGGCGGGCGTAGGTCGGCCGAGTTACGCGACAGTGACTCAGCTACGCGCTATATCGCGTAACTCGGTAAGGCACGCGTAACTCAGCGGAAGGAACAGCGGGACGAGGCCCCGGCCCCGGCCCCGGCTCCCGGCCCCGGCCCCCGGACGCGGCGGTGCCGGGTTGTCGGCGGGCGTAGGTCGGCCGAGTTACGCGACAGTGACTCAGCTACGCGCTATATCGCGTAACTCGGTAAGGCACGCGTAACTCAGTGGGACGACGCGTAACTCAGCGGGACGGAACGCGTAACTCAGTGGGACGACGCATAACTGAGCGGGACGACGCATAACTGAGCGGGACGGAACGCGTAACTCAGCGGGACAGAACGCGTAACTCAGTGGGACGACGCGTAACTCAGCGGGACGGGCAGCGGGACGAAACGCGTAACTCAGCGGGACGGGCAGCGGGACCGGCACCTGGACCGGCACGTGGACGAAGCGTCACCGGGCATGAGCACGAAAAGTGCTTGTTGCCCCGGCGCAAAGTAACCGGCAAGCGATCGAGGCCGGCCGACACCAGGCACACGCTTGGTGCCGGCCGGTTCTCTTTGCGGCCATCCACCGCTCGCACTGCAATCGTTTGGTAACGTCCCGACGTGCTTACCGAATCAGCGCTCGAGCTTGCCGGTGCTGCGAGCAGCGATGCCTACCCTCGCTTCTCGGATGTCGAAATGGCTCGCCGCCGGGAGGCGCTCGCGGATGTGGCGGCACAGGCCGAAGTCGAGCACGTCCTGCTGTACGGCGCCAACCGGGCCGGCAGCGCGGTTCAGTGGCTGACCAGATGGCCGGTAACCCGCGAGGCGCTCGTCGTCACCAGCCCGGGACAGCCGGACGCCCTGTTCGTGCAGTTCTTCAATCACGTGCCCAATGCAGCCCGGATGGCTACCGAGGCTGAGGTTCGCTGGGGCGGCCCGAGGACGATGCTCAGCGCGATAGCGGAGCTGCGTGCCCGTGGCGCGGGCTCGGCCACCCGCGTCGGTCTCATCGGAGCGGTGCCCTTCGATCTGCATGGCGCGCTTTCCGATGCAGTGGGCGCGGTGATCGATCTCAACCCTGCCTACACCCGGCTTCGCACTGTCAAGTCCGCCGAGGAGATTGACTGGATCCGCAGCGCCGCCCAACTCACGGATGACTCGGCCGTCGCGGTACGCGACGAGGCCCGTCCGGGGTGCAGCGAACACGATCTGGTCAGCCTCGTCGAGAACAGTTACCTGTCGCGGGGCGGCACCAACTACATCCATTACTTCTCGGTGACCTCGATGAGCGAGCCCCAGCGTTGCGTGCCTTCGCAGTGGCCCACCGCGCGGAAACTGGCTGCAGGCGACGTGCTCTCCTTCGAGCTGAGCACCAGCTTCGGCGTGGACTATCCAGGCCAACTGCTGCGCACCTTCGCCATCGCAGCAGATCCGACCCCGCTCTATCGTGACCTGCATGCGGTCGCCGAAGAGGCGCTCGCGCGTATCGAAGGGCTGGTAGCGCCGGGCGTCTCCGCAGCTGCGATGGTGGAGGCGGCGAGTGTCATCGAGGACGCAGGCTTCACCACTGTCGACGACCTGGTTCACGGCCTCGGCGGTGGCTACCTTCCGCCGGTATTCGGATCCCGCAGCAGAACGCTCTCGCCGCTGCCCGAGCTGGTCCTCGCCGAGGGAATGACCATCGTCGTCCAGCCGAACGTCACCACCCCGGACGGGAGAGCGGGAGTGCAGACCGGGGAACTCCTGCTGGTTACGGCCAGTGGCTGTGAACGGTTGCACAACTTCCCGCGCGGCCTGCTGCGAATCGCATGAGCCAAAGCGACAGCGGCCTACTGACAGCGGCCTGCTGCGAATCGCGTGAGCCGAAGCGACAGCGGCCTGCTGCGAATCGCGTGAGCCGAAGCGACAGCGGCCTACTAACAGCGGCCTACTAACAGCGGCATCGAAGAATGCTGCCCGTGCGACGACCGGACCGGGTCACGAACTTTGCGCCTTGCGAGCGCGATAGGCCGCCACCGCGGCGCGATTGCCGCAGCCGCTGTCGCAGAAGCGCTTCGAACGGTTCTTCGAAAGGTCGACGACGACGTTGTCGCAGTCGGACGCGTCACAAATCCGGAGCCGGCTGAGCTCTTTGCTTCGAATGACATCGACGAACGCCATCGCGGCTTCGACCGCCATCCGGGTTGCCAGCGGCGCCTCTGACGGCGTGGCATGCAAGTGGTAGTCCCAGGAATCGTGTTTCACCAGCTGCGGAAGGGCATTCGCCTCACGTAGGAGTTCATTTACAAGCCCGACGATTCGCCGCTCGTCCAATTCCCACAACCGGCGCAACCGAGGGCGCAGGTCGTGGACGCCTCGCAATTCGGCCTCGTCCCGGTCGCGTTCGCCGGTCCAGCCCCAAGCGCGTACGAACTCATCGAGTGAGGCAACGTCGGGCAGCAGTTCCTGATCACCGTCAAGGGTGTTGATCAGGGCTGCGGCGGCCGCCAACGCCACCTCCGTGTCATGAGCAAAAACCATCTTGACTCCTGTCATGGCCACACTCTATGGTCATGAGTGTAAAGCACGATGACTCATTACACCCGTCATCACAGTGGCAAATCCGTGGGGAGGCTCCGATGGCACGGGAGCGTAGCGCCAGGACCGGACTCGGTCTGGCATTGCTGTCAGCCGCGACCTTCAGCACCTCCGGGTCCTTCGCCCGGTCGCTTACCGGTGCGGGCTGGTCGCCCGCGGCGGCGGTGGCCGCTCGGATCAGCGCGGCCGCATTGATACTTGCCATACCCGCCGTCGCGTCCCTGCGCGGACGGTGGCAGAGCCTGTGGCGCAACGCGGGCATGGTTTCGATCTACGGCTTGGTCGCGGTAGCCGGCGGGCAGGTGTTCTACTTCAACGCGATCCAGCATCTGTCGGTCGGCGTCGCGTTGCTGCTCGAATACCTCGGAACGGTATTGGTGGTCGGCTGGATGTGGATCCGGCACGGCCACAAGCCGCGCCGGCTGACCGCCGCCGGTTCCGCGGTGGCCGTCGTTGGCTTGGTCTTCGTCCTCGACCTCGTCGGTGGTGCCCACCTCGATCCGGTGGGTGTGCTGTGGGGGCTCGCCGCCGCCTTCGGCCTGGCTGCTTACTTCGTCATGTCGGCCAAAGCCGACAACGACCTGCCGCCGGTGGCGATGGCCAGCGCAGGAATGACGGTGGGCGCCGTGGCCCTGTTCGGCCTCGGTGCGCTCGGTGTGCTACCGATGCACGCGAGTTTCGGCGCCGTCGACTTCATCGGACACCGGGTCAGTTGGCTGGTGCCGGTCATCGGGCTGTCGTTGGTCGCCGCCGCGATCGCCTATGTCGCCGGCATCGGCGCCGCCCGGTTGCTCGGTCCGAAGCTCGCGACGTTCGTAGGTCTGAGCGAAGTGGTCTTCGCGGTGCTGTTCGCGTGGCTGCTGCTGGGTGAACTGCCGACCATCCTTCAACTGGTCGGCGGCGTGCTGATCGTGGCAGGTATTGCGCTGGTGCGTATCGACGAGTTGCGTCCGCCCGCCGCAGCGCCCAGTACCGACGTCGAGCTGGTGCGGACGGTCTCCTGAGGCTGGTCAATCAGCCTTCGCCGAGCTGATCGGCACCTCATTCGGCCATCGCTCGCGCTACGGGACCACGATCACCGGCCAGCGCGCGGTTCGCACCAGCCTGCTGGCGATGGATCCCACCAGTCTCCGCCCGGCATGTCCGGAGGCACCTACCACTACCGCGTCGGCTCTGCGTTCGTCGGCGAGTTTGGCGATCTGGGCGAACGGTTCACCGCGCCGCACGACGAACTCCACCGGGATGCCCAATCGGGCTGCGTTCGTTTCGATCTGCTTCTTGAGATCGGCCGCGATTGCCTCGACGTTCTCCAGGGCAGCCCCGGCAGCCAGCGCCGCGGTGCCCGACAGCACCGGCATCTGCGCCACGAACAAGCAGATCACCCGCGATCCCTGCCTGCGCGCCAGGCCCGCCGCGTACGCCCCCGCGCGCAACGACGTATCCGATCCGTCTACGGCGGCAAGGATCAGCGAGGGGCCGTCAGTGCCGAGTTCGAACATTGCTGCAACCACACCACATCTGGGCCGTCCTGCCAACGGCTGTCAATCCGCGGCCCCGCCGACCACCCGGTGTTCAAGCTCAGAGCCCAGGGTTAGATAAGGGCGTGCCTGTCGACCGCTTGCCGCTGGACGAACACTTCACCCGTACCGTCGCTAGCCTGCAGCGGGGGACACCGCGGGCTCCCGGCGACCCGGTACGAGCGGGCAGCGAGCTCACCGTGCAGCGGGCCGACGAATTGTTCACCGCTCAGTGCGAGTCCAGGCATGCGGATCTGGCCGCGAAGGAGATGCAGACCGCGGGACGTGGCTTCTACACAATCGGATCGTCGGGCCATGAAGGCAACGCCGGCGTTGGGGCGGCGTTGCGGACGAGCGATCCGGCGCTGCTGCATTACCGCTCTGGCGCCTTCTACTGCGCTCGGGCACACCAAGTCGAGGGGCACGATCCGGTTCGCGACATCCTGCTCGGTGTCGCGGCCGCGACCAGTGAGCCGATGTCGGGCGGGCGGCACAAGGTGTTCGGCCACCCAGACCTCGCAGTGATCCCGCAAACCTCGACCATCGCCTCCCATCTGCCGCGCGCGGTTGGCCTCGCGTATTCCATCGAGCGCGCCCGCCGGTTGCAGATCCGAACGCCCTGGCCCGACGACGCGATCGTAGTGACCAGCTTCGGGGATGCGTCCGTAAATCATTCAACCTTGGTGGGTGCGTTCAACACTTCCTCGAACACCGTCTATCAGGGCATTGGTATGCCGATGCTGATGGTGTGTGAAGACAACGGTTTCGGGATAAGTACCCGGACGCCCAGTGGTTGGATCACCCAACGCTTCTCGGCACGTCCGGGCCTGCGCTACATCGCGGTGGACGGTTGCGACCTGGCCGATGTCTATGACGCAGCGGTACAGGCGGCCGAGTACGTCCGGACGGCACGCAAGCCGACCTTCCTGCATCTGAAGATGGTCCGCTTCCTCGGTCACGCGGGCTCTGATGCCGAAGTTGCGTACCGCAGCGCGGCAGAGATCCTGGCTGACTACGACCGCGATCCGCTGATCGCAACCGCGCGGATGCTGGCGGCCGCCGGCGCAGCCGACGGAGCGGAACTCGTGCAACGCTACGAGGCGGTCCGCGACCGGGTCGCGGCGACGGCAGTCGAGGCGATGGCCCAGCCACAACTGGCCAGCGCAGCCGAGGTCATGGCGCCGCTGGCGCCGCGCCACCCGGATCGGGTGGCGATCGCGGTCGCCGAGGTCGTTGCCGACACCGACCGGGCCGCTGGCTTTGGCGGCAAGCTGCCCGAGGACGAAGGCCCGCTCACGCTGGCGCAGTCGATCAACCGAACCTTGACCGATGAACTGGCCCGCAGGCCTGAAGCGTTGGTGTTCGGCCAGGACGTCTCGGTCAAGGGCGGTGTGTACGGGCTGACCCGCGGGCTGCGTAAGGGATTCGGTGTGGCACGCGTGTTCGACACGGTGCTCGACGAACAGGCGATCCTGGGCGTCGCGCTCGGTGCCGGTCTGGCCGGGCTGCTACCTATCCCGGAGATCCAGTACCTGGCCTACCTGCACAATGCCGAGGATCAGCTGCGCGGTGAGGCCGCGACCCTTCAGTTCTTCTCCCAGGGCCGGTACCGCAACCCGATGGTGGTTCGAGTCGCGGGACTCGGCTATCAGCGTGGTTTCGGCGGCCATTTCCACAATGACAACTCGGTCGCGGTGCTGCGCGACATCCCGGGGCTGGTGGTCGCAGTACCGTCCCATCCCTCGGACGCACCGGCGATGCTGCGCACCATGATCGCGGCGGCCAAAACCGACGGGACCGTGGGTGTCTTTCTCGAGCCCATCGCGTTGTACCACCGACGTGACCTGCACGCCGAGGGCGACGGTGAATGGCTCGCGCCTTACACCGGACCGGACGGCTGGGCAGCCGAGCACATTCCGATCGGACGATCCAGGCGCTGGATAGCCGACGGCGGGGACGGCGGCGACCTGACCATCCTGACTTTCGGCAATGGTGTTCCGATGAGCATGCGAGTTGCGAAAGACCTTGCCGCACTGGGTTCTTCGGTCCGCGTCGTCGATCTGCGTTGGCTGACCCCGTTGCCGATCGCGGACATCGTTCGCGAATCTGCGGCCACCGGCCAGGTGCTGATCGTGGACGAGTCGCGCCGCTCCGGCGGGGTGTCGGAGTCGATCGTGACTGCCCTGGTCGACTGTGGTTTTCGAGGTGTCATCCGCCGTGTCACCAGCGTGGACTCCTTCATCCCGCTCGGCGCCGCGGCGCGCACCGTCCTGCTCGACGAGGCCACAGTGGCGGCCGCCGCCCGCGAACTACTCGGACACGGCACCTGATCGGCTGACCAGCCTCAGACGTTGACCAGTTCCCGCTCGTCCTGCTCGCCGCCGTCCGGGGAGGCCTCATCCTCGGCCTCGTCGGCAGCTTCGATGGAGATCCGTGGCGTGATCCGATCCAGCCAGGCCGGGTAGTACCAGTTGGCCTTGCCGATGACGTGCATCAACGAGGGCACCAGCACCGTGCGAACGATGAAGGCATCCAGGAACACCGCTGATGCCAGCCCGATCCCGAACAACTTGATGACCCTGGCATCGCCCAGCACGAAGCCGCCGAACACCGCGATCATGATGATTGCAGCGGCCGTGATGATGCCGCCCGTTTCGCCCTGGCCAACGGTGATGGAACGCCGATTGTCCTTGGTGTGCAGCCATTCCTCATGCATCCGGCTGACCAGGAATACCTGGTAGTCCATCGAAAGGCCGAACAGGATCGCGAAGAACATCACGGGGATGAACGGTTCGATCGGGCCTGCGCCGCCGATGCCGAGCAGGTTGGACAGCCAGCCCCATTGGAAGATTGCGACCACGATCCCGAAGGACGCGCCTGCGGCGAGCAGGTTCATCACCGCGGCCGTCACTGGAATCACCAAGCTGCGGAAGGCCACCAGCAGGAGCAGGAACGACAGGCCGATGACCGCAACGAAGAAGTACACCATCTTGGCCGACAGCACCTTGGCGAAGTCGACGAAGATCGCGGTCACGCCATAGACGTAGACATGGTTGCTGGTGCCTGAGTAGAGCGGCGGCAGCACATCGCTGCGCAGGTTCTTCACCAGGTCGGTGGTCTTGGAATCCTGCGGCGAAGTGGTCGACTTGAACGTCACCAGCGCGATGTTCTTGGCCGCCGGGATGGCGTGCACGCTGTCCGGAGCCACGCCCGATTCCGTTTTCAGCGCGCTGACCAGCTTGCCCAGGTAGGCCTGGTCGGTCGCCCCGGGACCGTCGACGACGAGTTGCAGGCTGGAGTTGTAACCAGGCCCGAAGCCCTGCGCGATCAGGTCGTAACCCTTGCGAGTCGTGGAGCCGGAGGGATCGTTGCCCTGATCGGATGAGCCCAGCCGCATCGAGAAGAACGGGATCGCCAGGACCACCAGCACTATTCCGGCAGCTATCCCCAGCACGATCCGGCGGCGCTCGATGAAGTGTGACCAGCGGTACCAGAAACCATCGGTGACCGCCCGCCGATCCGAGCGGGCGTGCATCCCGTTCAGCACCGGACGCAGCACGAGTTCGAGCAGGTACAGCGCCCAGAAGATCACGCACACCGGGGGGATGACGCACAGCAGGATCTTGACCAGCCGATCGGACTTCAGCGCGGCGCGCTTGGACCGCGGAAGAATACGCATCCCGAGCAGGCTGAGCAGCGCTGGCAGCAGGCTCAGCGAAGCCACCATCGTCAGTGCGACGCCGATCGCGGTGCCCAGCGAAACGCCGTAAAGGAAGGAGACACCCAGCGCCCACAGTCCGAGCAGTGCGATGCACACCGTCGTCCCCGCGAACATGACGGCACGACCGGACGTGTTGATCGCGAGCAGGATCGACTCGTTGACCGACATCCCCCGCAGCAGGTTCCGCCGGTGTCTGGTGATGATGAACAACGCGTAATCAACGCCGACGCCCAGGATCATCAGCAGGGCTAGCTGGTCGGCAAAGCTGGCCACCGACATGACGTGGGACAGCAGCCCGATCAGAGCGAGCCCGCTGCCCATCGCGGCGACCGCGGAGATCAGCGGCAACACCGTCGCGCCGAAGGTGCGGAACACGATCGCGAGGATGACCAGGGCGGCGATCATGCCGAGCACCTCGGGAGGTACGCCGCCGCCGCCGGACTGGGACAACGCCGCAAAGGCGTTGCCGGTGAATTCGACCTGCAGCTTCGGGTTGTTCAGCCCTTTGAGCTGGTCGTGCACGGCGGTGATGTCGCTGACACTGGGCTGTGCCGACGCCCAGTTGATGTTGACGATGCCGATGGTCTTGTCCGCGCTCACCAGACCAGCGGCCGCACCGCTGCCCGCGGCGCCGGAACGACCGGGTGCTACGGGCGAGCAAGACACCGTGCCGTACGGCGAGTCGACGGTCGCGATGCCCTTGACACTGGTGCAGAGCTTGTCCAGGGCTGGCTTGACGGTGCTGCTGAAGTCATTGACCGTGCCGGACTTGGCGTGCAGCACCATCGTCCCGCTCGCGCCGTTCTGGGAATTCAGTCCGGCGCCGGCGAGCAGTTGCGACACCGTCTGCGTTTCAGTGTGCGGCAGCTTGAAGTCGTCCTTGTAGTTCGATCCGCCGAGGGAGGACAGCAGGACCTGCGCCGCGATCATGAACGCCACCCAGCCGGCGATCACCCACCAGCGACGCTGTACCGCGAACCGAGCGATCGTCTGCATTTTCCGTCCCCCATGGGCGTTCGGATCTGACTTATCTGACTGAGGTCTTGGGGGATCTTGACGGACCTACGCTGAGAAAGTGGCCTGGTTCTCAGGCTGCCAACAGGCGAAGCACCGCGTTTACCGCGTCGTCATCTCAGTGGCGGGCGCGAACGTGTCCAGGATGCGTTCGGCGCGCTGCATCGACGCCTTCGGGTCCGCATCGGGATTGCCGATCTCAGGATCGAAATTGAGATCGAGGAACACTTCGGTGACACCTTGCTCGGCGAGCCGTTTGAGATCGTCACGGATCTGCTGTTCGGTGCCGTGCAATGGCCGGCGGGCCGCCTCGTCGTCACCGCTGATGTCATGCAAGGACAGCACACCGCGCACGATGTAGCGCATCGCGTCGGCCTCCCGGCCGGCTTCGGTTGCTGCTGCGCGGATCGTGCTGATCGCTTGCCCGATGTCGGTCAGGTTATGCCGGCTGGCGCTGATCCAGCCGTCGCCCAACCGTCCTGCGCGACGGAGTGCAGCGTCCGCGCCGCCGCCGAGCAGCAGCGGCGGATGCGGAGATTGGACCGGTGGCGGGCGGACTTGCGAGGGCGGCATTGAGTAGAACTCGCCGACGAATTCGACAGTCGGCTGGGTCCAGATCGCGGTCAGGCACCGGATGAACTCGTCGGTGCGTGCCCCTCGTCGCTCGAAAGGCACTCCGGACGCAGCGAATTCCTCCTTGGCCCAGCCGAGGCCGAGGCCGACGTCGAGGCGGCCGGCCGACAGCTCGTCCAGAGTGTTGAGCTGTTTGGCGAGCAGAATCGGAGTGAAGAACGGTGCGTTGAGCACTGCTACGCCTAATCGCGCGGTCCGGGTCAGCGCCGCGACGTGGGCAAGTGTGATCAGCGGATCGGTCACCGAGTGGTACATCGGTCCCCAGTCGCCCTCGGCAGGATGCAGCAGCCGCTGGAATGCCCACAGCGACTGGTAGCCGGCCGCTTCGGCCCGTTCGGCGATCGTGACGAGGTTGTCACGCCGGGCCCAGCTGCCTGATACCGGCAGGCCGAACCCCAATCGAACGAGGTCCATCAGCCCAGCTTGAGCTTGAAGAATTCCACGGTGCGCTCCCACGCCGTCTTCGCCGCGTCGGCGTCATACGTGCCGAGCAGATCCTCCTCGTTGTGGAAGGCGTGTCCGGCCGGATAGTAGAAGAACTGCACCTCGACCCCGGCCTCGTCGCGGATCTGCTGCTCCTGGGCGCGGGCGTCTGCGACCGGGTAGAACTGATCGGAGATCGCGTAGTGCCCCAGTACCGGCGCGGTGATGCCGGCGTACTGGTCGGGTACCGCGGGGCCTACACCGTAGAAAGTGACCGCGGCACCGATCTTGTCGCCCTGTTGTGTGGCCAGCATGAGGACGAAGCCACCGCCCATGCAGAAGCCGACTACGCCCAGTTTGTCGGAGCTGACCGCCTCGTGGGCCAGCAGGAAATCGACCGCACCCGCCAGGTCCTTGGCCGCCTGCTCGACGGGCAGCTCCATCATCAATCTGCCGGCCTCGTCGGAGTCGTGAGTGGTCTTACCGCCGAAGAGGTCCGGCGCAAGGGCGACGAAACCCTGCTGCGCGAGCCGGTCAGCGATGCCGACGATGTGGTCGGTGAGCCCCCACCACTCCTGGACCACGATCACGCCCGGGCCTGACCCTGACGCCGGAACCGCCAGATAGCCGTGGGCCTGCCCACCGTTGCTTGCGAACGTTGTGTTCTGGCGCGGGTTGTCAACGCTGCCAGTGCTCTCGTTGCCCTCGGTGCTCACGAATGCATCTCCCCTTCTTGCGGAACGGCCGCTGCTTGACCAATGGGTTACACACTAGTTGTGGCTGGCGCTTGTCGGACGTTAGTGGCAGCGTCGGCGAATGCCGGTCTTCGCCGGCAGTCCGCAGCGCCGTGCGCGGCGTTACGCCTGACGGAGGTAGCGAAATGGTTAACCACGACCAAGCTTGGCCGCAGGGCACACCTTGTTGGGTCGATCTGGGCGTTGACGATGTCGGCGCAGCCCGCCTGTTCTACGAGAGCCTGTTTGGGTGGCAGATCATGGACGGCCCGCCCGAGGCAGGCGGGTACCTGATGTGCATGAAGAACGGTCGCCCGGCGGCCGGACTCGGTCCCAAGATGTCGGAAGGTCAACCGAGTTCGTGGACGGCCTACCTCGCAGCAGATGATGCCGACGCGGTGAGCGCTGCGATCCGCGACAACGGCGGCCAGCTACTCATGGAGCCGATGGACGTGATGGATGTCGGCAAGATGGCGATCGCCGCCGATCCGGGCGGTGCGGTGTTCGGGGTCTGGCAGGCCAAGGCTCACACCGGAACCGGCATCGTCAACGAGCCGGGATCGGTGATCTGGAATGAGAACATGAGCCGCAGTTGGCAGGCCAACAAGGACTTCTACGCCGCCGTCTTCGGCTGGGAATACGGCGACATGTCCGGCGACGGCTTCAACTACGCAACGTTCAAGGTCGGCGGCGTCGATGTAGGCGGCATCGGGGAACTGGCTGCAGACGAGCCTGACGCCCCAGCCGGTTGGACGTCGTATTTCGCGGTGACCGACGCCGACGAAGCAGCCGACGAGGTGGTCAAACTCGGCGGCAGCATCATCCGGCCACCGTCGGATTCGCCGTACGGCCGGCTGGCGACCGTTGCCGATTCGGAAGGGTCGGTGTTTGCGATCATGGCCGTGCCGGCGGACGGCTACCCGACTGCGAACGAGGCAGCGGCCGGATCGAGTTGAGCTAGCGATGACTGGGCTGGGGGCGTAACCGATCAGGCAACCGGTTGACCAACGCCCCCAGCCCGATCGTCAGCAACACGAAGCAGGCGGTCAGCGGACCGAGTTCGGCCTCAGCGCCTGCACCGACGGCGAGCGCGGCGACCACCACCGAGAACTCGCCGCGCGGAATGAGAGCCACCGCAGTACGCCAGCGGCCACGCCGGCCGATGCCGCTACGTCTTGCCGCGATGTAGCCGGTTGCGATCTTGGTGCTGCTGCAGATCAGGGTGAGTAGCAATGCCAGCGGCAGGACGCCCAGCAGCAGGCCTGGTTTGGTGGAAAGCCCGAAGAACACGAAGAACGCCGCGGCGAACAGGTCACGCAGCGGCGTGAGTACTTCGACGGCCGTCTCGGCCACGCTGCCCGAGACCGCGATGCCGACCAGGAATGCTCCCACCGCAGCAGAGACCTTCAGCTGCTCGGCGACGCCTGCAACCAGCAGCGTCAGTCCGAACATGCCGAGCAGCAGCGATTCTGGATCCTTGGCCGAAACGAGCGCGGTGATCTGCTCACCGAATCGGGTCGCCGCGACGAGGACGACGGCCACGGTGCCGACCGCGATCAGCACCGCGATCAGCACCGACAGCGCGCCACCGGCAGCGAGCAAAGCGGTGAGCAACGGCAGATAGATCGCCATCGCCAGGTCCTCGATCACCAGCACGCCGAGGATGGTGGGTGTTTCGCGGTTACCGAGCCGTCCCAAGTCGTTGAGAGTCTTGGCGATGACACCGGAACTCGACACCCAGGTGATGCCAGCCAGCGCCACTGCCGCGGTTGCACCCCAGCCGGCCAGCAGCGCGACAGCCGCGCCCGGAATTGCGTTCAGCAGGCCGTCGATCAGGCCGACCGGCGCCTGCACCCGCAGGCTGGAGATCAGTTCGGTTGCCGAGTACTCCAAGCCGAGCATGACCAGCAGCAGAATCACGCCGATGTTCGCGGCGACCGAGATGAAGTTCTCACTGGCGCTGAGATTCAGGACGCCACCCTGACCGAAAGCGAGGCCGGCGAGCAGGTACAGCGGGATGACCGGCAACCTCAGTCGTTTGGCGAGGCGTCCCAGGATGCCGAGGCCGAACAGGATGGCACCGAGTTCGATCAGCAGGACGGCGATGTGTGGTCCCGTCGAGGCGGATCCGGCGGCCAGAGTCATGCGTCCACCCCGCGCCTATCCGGTCTTGCCGTCGAGGATGGCGGCTACCTGGTCGATCGCCTCCTCTGTTCCGACCACAACGACGAGATCCTCTGACTGCAGGCCGAATTCCGGTCCCGGTGACGGGGTGGCGCTGCCTTGCCGGATCACGGCGACGATCGAGGCGCCGGTCCGGGTGCGGGTCTGAGTGTCGCCGAGGGTGCGACCCGCAAACGGTGAGTTGGCTGGGATCGGCAGTTGCTCGACGTGCAGTCCGGTCGCCTGCCGTTGCAACGCGGACAACTGCACGACCAGTTGCGTTGCGCCCAGGATCTCAGCGACCGCGCCGGCTTCGTCCTCTGACAGCTCCACCTGGTCCCGGGCAGCGTCCGGGTCCTCGGCGTCGTAGATCACCAGATCGCGCAGCCCGTCGCGGCGGGTGACGATGCCGATCCGGCGTCCGGAGCGCAGTTCCAGCTCCTGGCAGATCCCGATCCCGGGCAGTGCGCGGCTGATGATGTCGATGTGTTCGACATGGTCGTTGCTGGTCTTCATCTAGCCGCGTCTCCGTCCGATCCCGGTTGATATAGCTGCTTCGATAACACCCAATCCCTCATGGCAGAGTACGGGGCGTGACGAATCCTGAGGCCGAACGCGCGCTGACTTGGCAGCCCGTTGCCACTGAGCCGGCACTGATCGCAGCGCCGGTTGCGGCATTGTTGTCGACCTGGCCGCACGCCGATCGGGTGGCCGTGGCCGAGATCGATCCGGAGCTGTCGGACACCACCGAGTTCTGCGATGCGTATGGCGTGAGCTTGGCCGAGTCCGCCAACTGCGTCGTCGTGACGGGCAAGCGCGAGGGTGAGCCGCGGTATGCGGCGTGCGTCGTGCCGGCCACCCATCGGGCCGATGTCAACGGGGTGGTCCGGCGACTGCTGGATGTTCGAAAGGCCTCCTTCGCGGCGATGCCCGAGGCGGTGGCCCTGACCGGAATGGAGTACGGCGGGATCACCCCGCTGGGCCTGCCG
The DNA here is from genome assembly GCA_036488285.1 of Jatrophihabitans sp. Taxonomy (GTDB): domain Bacteria; phylum Actinomycetota; class Actinomycetes; order Mycobacteriales; family Jatrophihabitantaceae; genus Jatrophihabitans_A. The sequence continues at coordinate 45,920 of DASXHV010000206.1, forward strand.
GTCGGTTGGCGGGTCTTCGTCGCGCCGGAGGTGGTGGCATTCGGACCGGTGGTGATCGGCAGCGGCGTGCGCCGGTCCAAGATTCGCATCGACGGCGCGTTGCTCGCCGAACTTCCTGGCGCCGAAGAGGTGCCCGAGCTGGCTCGTCCGGTCGTCTCGGCTAGCTGAGGGCGCCGAGCAGCGCGTCGTGCAGCAATCCGTTGGACGCTGCAGCGTTGCCTTGATTGACACCGGCGACCCCGTTCAGGCCGGTGAAGCGACCGCCTGCCTCCACCACGATCGGGGCCAGGGCGGCCATGTCCCACAGTGACAGTTCCGGCTCGGCGGCCAGGTCGACTGCGCCTTCGGCAACCAGCATGTAGGACCAGAAATCGCCGTATGCCCTGGATCGCCAGACCTGCTGGGTCAGGTCGACGAACTGGGGGAGCAGGCCGTGTTCGGACCAGCCTGACAGTGAGGCGTAGGACAGGCTGGCGTCGGCGAGTTCGGATACCGCTGACACTCGCAACGGCCGGATGGGGGCGCCCTGACTGCGCGCGTATGCACCGGAGCCGATCACAGCCCACCAGCGTTGGCCGAGTGCAGGCGCCGAGACGACGCCGAGTACCGGCTCGCCGTTGATCAGCAGCGCGATCAGTGTTGCCCAGACCGGCACATCTCGGACGAAGTTCTTGGTGCCGTCGATCGGATCGACGACCCATTGACGTGCTCCGGTGCCGGTGCTGCCGTACTCCTCGCCGACGAATGCGTCGTGCGGGCGCTGTTCGGCCAGGTGCGCACGGATCGCCCGCTCCACGGCCTGGTCGGCGTCGCTGACCGGGGTGAGGTCAGGCTTGCTGCTGACCTGCAGGTCAGCGGCCCGGAAGCGATCGGTGGTGATTTCGTCGGCGAGGTCAGCCAGCGTCAGCGCGATGGCGAGATCCGCGCTGAGATTTTCGGGGAGATCGGGATCGTTGTTCGGCGGTCGGCCAATGCCCTCGGCGTTCGTCACGTTGCCCACGTTGTTCACAGGGGGGTTGTTCACAGGGGGCAGGTTATCGTCACGACCGTGGACATTGGCCAGGCCGGGCGAACACGGCCACCCTCGGCGACGGGGCATTTCGGCGGCCGGACGTGACCGACGCCAAGCTGGACGGGCAGCGTGCCTCGGCGCGTTCGGATGTGGCGCCGTTCTATGTGATGGAGATCTTCGCCGCTGCCGAGCGTCGTCGTAGCGCTGGGTTGGAGGTTTTCAATCTCGCCGCCGGCCAGCCCTCGACGGCGGCACCGGCTGGCGTCCAGCGCGCCGCGGTCGCCGCGCTGGATTCCGACAAGATTGGGTACACCGCCGCGCTGGGCATTCCGGAGCTGCGGGAGGCGATCGTCGAGCACACCCGACGCTGGTACGGCATCGAGGTGCCCGTCAAGAACGTGGTGGTGACGACCGGATCGTCCGGCGGTTTCCTGATGGCCTTCCTCGCGTCGTTCGACGTCGGTGATGTGGTGGCGATGACCCGTCCGGGCTATCCCGCGTATCGGAACATCCTGGCCAGTCTCGGCTGCGTGGTGCGTGAGATCGACTGCGGAGCGGCGCAGCGATTCGTGCCGTCGGTGGCCCAGTTGGAGGCGATGGATCCGCGACCGTCGGGCCTGATCCTGGCGTCGCCGGCCAATCCGACTGGGGCGATGGTCGATGACACCACGCTCGCGGAGATCGTCGGATGGTGCGATGCCCGCGGCGTGCGGTTGATTTCCGACGAGCTCTATCACGGCATCAGCTATGCCCATCCCGCCGCGAGCGCAT
>DASXHV010000214.1:0-10553 GCA_036488285.1 Jatrophihabitans sp.
CAGAACCATCCGACAACCAAGTCGACGTTGCACGGGATACCCCTGGTAGGTATGTTCATTGGTACCCCCGCCGGGTATGAAGCGACAAGGATGCAAACCATGGACAAGACCGCCCCCGGTTATGCCGGCTCCAAGCAGGCACACCTGAAACGGCTCCGACGCATCGAAGGCCAGATTCGCGGCCTGCAACGCATGGTCGAGAACGACACGTACTGCATCGATGTACTGACCCAGGTCTCGGCAGCCACCCGCGCCCTGGAATCGACCGCGCTCGCACTGCTCGAGGAGCATCTCAACCACTGCGTCACGAACGCCATCCAGGCCGGTGGTGACGAAGCCGACGCCAAGGTCAAGGAGGCATCGGCGGCCATCGCACGTCTGGTGAAGTCGTGACGCGCGCTACCCGCGAACGAACGAAGTCGCCGGAAGGAAACCATGAGTAGCACCGAGTACGCCGTCACCGGACTCACCTGCGGGCACTGCGTCGCCGCCGTCACCGAAGAACTTTGCGCGCTGCCCGGCGTGCACAAGGTCGAGGTTGCGCTGATACCGAACGCGATCTCCACGATGACAGTCACCAGCGATGCCCCGCTCACCGACCTGGCCGTCTCGGCGGCGCTCGACGAAGCCGGCAGCTACGCCCTCGCCTGACTCGACACCCGATCGCCCTGCTGCATAAGGACATTCGTGACCATCCTCGACGCGCCACCAGCACCCGTTGAACTCGCCATCGCAGGTATGACCTGTGCATCCTGCGCTGCCCGGGTGGAGAAGAAACTGAACCGGCTCCCCGGCGTCGAGGCCACCGTCAACTACGCGACGGAGAAGGCCACCGTCCAACTGTTCGGCCAGACGCCCCCAAATTCCCTGATCCCCGCGATCGAAGCCGCCGGATACACCGCAACCGTCATCGATACTCATCGCACAGACCGGGCCGGTGAAGCTGGCGGACACGACTCAGACGAACGGCTCGCTCTCGCCCGCCGGCTGATCGTCACCGCGGCGCTGGCCGTACCGGTGATCGTGATCTCGATGACTGACGCTCTGCACGTGGCTGGCTGGCAGTGGCTGACGCTGGTATTGGCCACACCGGTGGCCACCTGGTCGGCATGGCCGTTCCACCGAGCCGCCGCCATCAACATCCGGCACCGCGCGACGACAATGGACACCCTTATTTCATTGGGTGTTCTGATCTCCTATCTCTGGTCGGTGTGGGCGATCCTGTCCGACGGACCGGCGACCTACCTCGAGATCACAGCCGCTTTGACGCTGTTCATCCTGGCTGGTCGATATCTGGAGGCGCGCGCCCGGTTCAGGTCCGGTGCTGCGCTACGAGCCCTGCTCGACCTGGGTGCCGCCGACGTCGCCATCCTGCGCAACGGCGTCGAGGTCCGGGTACCGGTTGAGCAACTCAGAGTCGGTAGCGAATTCGTCGTACGGCCGGGCGAGGCGTTCGCCACCGACGGCACCGTCATCGAAGGAAGCAGCTCGGTGGACGCCTCCTTGTTGACCGGCGAATCGGTTCCCGTCGAAGTCGCCGCCGGAGACGAAGTCACCGGAGCGACGGTCAACCTGACCGGCCTGATCCGAGTTCGAGCAAGCCGGGTCGGCGCTGACACCCAACTCGCCCAGATCGGCCGGCTGGTCGAGCAGGCTCAGTCAGGCAAGGCCGCGGTGCAGCGGCTGGCGGACCGGGTCTCTGCGATCTTCGTCCCGATCGTCCTGGTGCTGGCGTTTCTGACCCTCATCGGCTGGACGCTGACCGGGCACGGCGGCGCAGCCGCGATATCCGCTGCGGTGGCGGTGCTGATCATCGCCTGTCCGTGCGCATTGGGCCTGGCCACGCCGACGGCTCTGTTGGTCGGCACCGGCCGCGGCGCGCAACTCGGAGTGTTGATCCGCGGCCCGCAGGTACTCGAGGCCGCGCACCGGATCGACACCATCGTGCTGGACAAGACCGGCACCGTCACGTCGGGCAGGATGCGGGTGCACGAAGTCATCGCCTCCCCCGGAATCGACGAACGCGAACTGCTCCGCGTTGCAGGTGCGGTCGAGTTCGCGTCAGCGCACCCGATCGCCAAGGCAATCGCGGCGGCCGCAGCGCGTGCCAGCACTCAACAAAATGGGCAGCTGCCGACGGTGACGGACGCGGCCGACGCCGGTGGCCTCGGCGTAACGGGTGTCGTCGAAGGCCGGACAGTGGTGATCGGGCGGCGACACTGGCTGGCCGCACACTGGGCGATGCCACAGCCCAGCGAGCTGATCGAGGCCGCCGATGACGCCGAACGAGCCGGCCGAACAGCTGTCTGGGTCGGCTGGCACGCCACGATCGCCGGCGTCATCGTGGTCGCGGACACCGTGCGAGAAAGCTCAGCCGAGGCGGTGCGCCAGTTCCGCGCGCTGGGCTTGGAGCCGCTGCTACTGACCGGCGACAATGCCGCCGCCGCGGCGACCGTGGCCCGGACCGTCGGCATCGAACGGGTCACCGCCGACGTATTACCGGTACAAAAGGCCGAGGTCGTCGCCGAACTGCGGCGCGCCGGACGGAGCGTGGCGATGGTCGGCGACGGGATCAACGACGCCGCCGCGCTGGCCGGTGCCGACCTCGGCATCGCAATCGGCGGCGGCAGTGACATGGCCATCGAGGCTGCCGACCTCACCCTGATCCGAGCTGATCTGCTGGCCGCGGTGGACGCGATCCGACTGTCCCGAGCGACGCTGCGCATCATCAAGCAGAACCTGTTCTGGGCATTTGCGTACAACGGTGCGGCCATCCCGCTGGCCGCCCTTGGCCTGCTCAACCCGATGATCGCTGGGGCTGCGATGGCATTCAGTTCGGTGTTCGTCGTGACCAACAGCCTGCGTGTGCGCAACTTCCGCTGAGCGTGTGTACTACGAATGTTCACCTGCGCACGGTAGAACTAGCTGGTGGTAGACGCCCAGCAGGAGGTCGAATCCAAGTTCGACGTCGCGCCTGACTTCGTGCTTGGCGATTTGCAGACGCTGATCCGGCCGGGCGAGACGCTGGCGACCTCACACGTCGAGCTGATCAGCTCCTATTACGACACCGACCGAGGCGACCTGCTCAGCTCGCGGCTCACGCTGCGTCAACGGACCGGCGACGACGACACGGGTTGGCACCTGAAGGTTCCCGGTGACGGTTTCCGCACCGAATTGCGCTGGCCACTGACCGAGTCCGGACAGTTGCCGCCCGAGCTGTCCAGACTGATCGAACCGTTCAGCCACAGCACCGCGGTTCGCGAGCAGGTCCGACTTCGATCGCATCGAACCCGGCACCGCATTGCCAACGCCGACGGCATGCTCCGCCTGGACATCGCCGACGATGAGGTGTGGGCGACACCGCAAGGCAGCCCGGTCACGGTGCCGCGCTGGCGTGAGGTCGAGGTGGAACTCGGGCCGGCCGGCACCAACGCGGACCTGGCCGAGGCCGCCGGGCTCCTCGTCGAACGGGGCGCGTTCTCCTCGACATCGTCGTCCAAGCTGGCCCGTGCGCTGTACGGACTACCGAACCCCGAGGACACCCCCGACACTGCCGGCACAGCCCTGCTGCGTTACCTGCAGGCACAGTTCGACACATTTACCGCAGGCCATTTCGCCATATCCATCAAGCCTTTCGAGCCCGAAGCAACTGCCGAGCCACACGAGGCGGTGCACCAGACCCGGGTCGCGATCCGTCGGGTCCGCTCCGCGTTGCGAACCTTCGCCCCGCTGTTCGACAAGGCACGAGCAGCGAGTCTGGACGCCGAGCTCGGCTGGCTCGCCGCGGAACTGGGTGAGCTCCGCGACCGAGAGGTGCTGCGAGCGCGGTTGCTGCGCGCAGTGGACGACCTGCCCGCCTACCTCGTCGTCGGTCCCGTCGCCGAACGCATCGACCAGGTGCTGCTCACCGAACTGACCGCGCACGCCGATGCCCTGGTGCGAACGATGCGTGAGTCCCGCTATCACTCGCTCGTCGATGAGATGACCCAATGGCGGCAGGCGCCACCGTTCACCTCGGCGGCCGACAAGCCGGTGCGTTCGCTCAGCGATCACGTCGCTGCCGCCGAGCGAAGACTCGCCCGGCGGATGAAGAGGGCGGCCGCCCGGCACGCTTCCGAGTCCGATCTGCACTCGGCGCGCAAGGCCGGCAAACGTGCCCGCTATGCCGCCGAAGCGGTCGCCCCCACGCTGGGAAAGCGGGTCGATTCGCTGGCGAAATCGGCGGCGAATCTCCAATCGCTGCTCGGCGAGCATCAGGATTCGATCGTGGCGACCGAACTGTTGCGCCGGATCGCTGACGAGGTCGCCGATGAGGGCCAGAACGCCTTCACGTACGGCATCCTGGTCGCCGACCAGCGGCGCAGTGCAGCCGATTCGGCCCGCGCCGCACATGAGGCGGCGACCCGCAGAGCCAGCATCGCCGATGCCGCCACCGGGCAGTCGGCAAAGGGCTAGCCCAGCGCCGCGGGAACCTCCTTGCCGTACGCGGCGAAGGTCTTCGTCGGGCCGAATCCGACTGATTCGTACAGCGCGCCGGCACCCGTCGGGTTGGTGGACGGAGCGCCTCGGACAGCTCCGGTCGCAGCAGTTCGACAGGACGTTCGGGCGCGGCCAGCGGTTCGCCGGGTAGTGCGCGTTCCATCTCGTGGAAGTACCGTACGATCTCGCAATTGGGCATAGCCGATCAGCCGATCGCCGTCCCAGACTCCTCGGGTGTTCGATTCCGGCTCAGAACCAGGCTCGTCGAGTTCCTCGGCAAGATGCTCGGGCTCGTAGATTTCGTCGGTGTGGTCGACGACGGCGAGCAGGTTCGTCAGCTCGGACCACGCGTTCACGACGTCCTTGTCGAGCGGCCGCCAGACGAGGGACACGGTATCGGCTCCGTTCAGAGGTTCATCAATCTGGCGCCGTTGTGCCACAGCACCTGCCGCAGCCAATCATCACCGAAGTCCCAGTCGATCAGCGACTGAATTTGTGTCGCGTAGCTGTACGGGATGTTCGGGAAGTCGGTGCCGAGCACGATCTTGTCGGGCAGCGCACGGTAGCCAGCCAGTACCTCGGACGGCAGCGGGGCGAGCCGGTTCATGAATCCGGTGCCGACCATGGTGGTGTCCAGGTGCACGTTCTGATACCGCTGTGCCAACGCCAGGTGCTCGGCGTATTCCGGTGCGCCGCAATGCGCGATCACCGCGGTGAGACGAGGATGTGCCTTCAAAACCTGACCAATCGGTCCCGGCCCAGTGTGGGTACCCGGCAGCGGGCCGGATCCGCAGTGCACGACGACCGGGACAGCTGCCTCGGCCAGCAAACCCCACACGTCGTCGAGGAGGTCGTCGTCGGGTGCGAATCCACCGACCTGCACATGCACCTTGAAGATCCGAGCACCGTGCTCCAACGCGCAGCGCACATAGTCGGTGACACCGGGCTCGGGAAAGAACGTTGCCGAACGGATCACCTCAGGGTGCTGTGCGGCGAAGTCAGCACACCATCGGTTCAACCAACTGGCCATCGTCGGTTTGTGAGGGTACGTCAGGGTAGGAAACCGTTGTACACCAAGGGACTTCAGAGTCGCGATCCGCTTGGTGTCGGTCGTCTTGTAGTGCACCGGCCACGCCATGCCGAAGTGCTGATCGGCTCTGTCGAAGTACTGCCACACCTTGGCAAGCATCTCCGGCGGCAGGAAGTGCACGTGGATGTCGGCCAGCCCGGGTAGCCCGAGGCCCTGCCAGACGGCTGGGACTTCACTGTCGATCATCACGTCAGTCGGTCCTCAGTCGGTCATGCCTTTGGAGCGGCGTCCCATCGCATTGCGGATGTCGCGGTCGGCATCACGCTTGGCCAGGTCCTGGCGCTTGTCGTAGGACTTCTTACCGCGAGCGAGGGCAAGCTCAACCTTGACCTTGCCATCGGAGAAGTACAGCGACAGCGGGATTAGCGTGAGCCCGGATTCCTGGGTCTTACCGATCAGCCGGAGGATTTCGGCCTTGTGCAGCAGGAGCTTGCGGACCCGGCGCGGTTCGTGATTGGTCCACGAACCCTGCTCGTACTCGGGGATGTGGACGCCGTGCAGAAACACTTCGCCGTCATCGATGGTGGCGAAACCGTCCACCAGCGATGCCCGTCCGAGCCGCAGTGATTTCACCTCGGTGCCCTTGAGCACGACGCCGCACTCGAAGACGTCGGTGACGGAGTAATCGTGGCGCGCCTTACGGTTCTGGGCGATCAGCTTGCGCGCCGGGGTGTTCGAGGAGCGTGCGGTTGCGGCGGCCATAGCGATCGACAGTACAGCGATCCGTCAGCGCACTGCAGCCGGTTAGAGCCGCACGGCCAATCGCAGTGTCGCGTAGGCGGTACCCGCCGCGGCTACGGCGGCAACGACGAGCCCGATCAAACCCGCGATCAGGACATCGTTGAGGGCGATCGGTTGCAAGATCCGCGACTTCACCTGATCGCCCAGCAGGCCGTCCAGGAAGACCGACTTGGCGATCCAGCCCCCGAGGGTGGCCAGTACGGCGCCTGCTGCGGCGGCCAGTACTGCCTCGATCACGAAGGGCAGTTGTGTCATCCAGCGGGTGGCGCCGACCAGACGCATGATGCCGGTCTCGTTGCGTCGCTGCATGGCCGCCGTCTGAATGGTGTTGGCCATTTGGATCAAGGCACAGACCCCGACGATTATCGCCATCACGGCCGAGCCGATCCGTCCGGTATCGAACAATCGCAGGATGATCTTCAGGCTCTGGTCCTGGTTCTGAACCAGATCCACCCCGGCCGATCTGCTGTACCGGTCGGCGACAGCGATGTAGTCCTTCTTCAGGTCATGCAGCTTCAGGCTGAAGGACGCTGGCAACGCGCCGGGGCCTGCCTCGTCCACGACCTTCGAACCGAGGACCTTCTTCAACCGGTTGGCTGCTTCCTCCGGTGTCACATAGCTGACGCTCTTGATCTGCGGATCGCTGGTCAGCTGGTTCTGCAGCGCGGTGCGCTCAGCGGTGGTGATCTTGTGCTTGCAGGTGGAGCCTGAGCCGGCCGTCGCGACCCCGTTGCATAGGTAAATGGAGACGTTCAACTTGTCCTTGTAAGCCGACTGCGTCGCGGTTATCTCCTTGTTGATGAGCAACGAACCGACCAGGAACAGCAAGGCGATGCCGGTCGACAGGATGAGGGCGACGGTCATGCTGACGTTGCGCCGGATGCCGGTGGCGACACCGGACATGAGATAGCTTGCGCGCATGATGTCCTAACTGAGTTGAGGGTTGTTGCTGGGCGAGCAGATGCCGGGAGGCGTCAGCGTCCGATTCCGTAGACGCCGCGATTCTGATCCCGGACGACATGGCCGAGATCGAGTTCGATCACCCGGCGACGCATCGCGTCCACGATGTTGTTGTCGTGGGTGGCCATCACCACGGTGGTGCCCTTGCGGTTGATTCGCTCGAGCAGGCCCATGATGCCCTGGCTGGTGTCCGGGTCGAGGTTTCCGGTCGGCTCGTCGGCCAGCAGAACCAGGGGCCGGTTGACGAAAGCGCGGGCGATGGCGACCCGCTGCTGCTCACCGCCGGACAGCTCGTTCGGGTAACGGTGGGCCTTACCGTCCAGTCCGACCATCTCGAGCACCTCAGGCACCGAGCGCTTGATGAAACGCTCCCGCTTGTTGATCACCTCGAGGGCGAACGCGACGTTCTCGTGCACGGTCTTCTTGGGCAGCAGCCGGAAGTCCTGGAACACACAGCCCATTCCGCGCCGCAGCTCAGGGACCTTGCGGGACGACAGCTTGGCGAGATCTTTGCCGTTGACCGTGACGACACCCTTGGTCGGGGTGTCCTCGCGCAGCAGCAAACGAAGCACGCTGGACTTGCCAGAGCCTGAAGCGCCGATCAGGAAGACGAACTCGCCCTTGTCGATATCGAGCGTCACGCCGTCCAGCGCCGGCCGGGTGCTGGCGGGATAGATCTTGGACACGTTCTGGAGCGCAATCACGGAAGGCAATCCTACCTGTCGGCAAATCGATGCCCGGTATGCCGCACTTCGTGGCGGGTCACCGGCAAGCGGCTCGGGTTTTGGCGAGTTAGACAGCGGATTGCTGTTCAACACTCCAAAAGCTGCCCGCTGAGGCGGGTAGCGGCTAAGCAGATCGGCGCCAGCGGATGCCGGCCTCGATGAAATCGTCGATCTCGCCGTCGAGCACCGCGGACGGGTTGCCCACCTCGTGCTCGGTGCGCAGATCCTTGACCATTTGGTACGGGTGCAGGACGTAGGAACGCATCTGGTTGCCCCAGCTGTTACCGCCGTCCTTGAGGGCGTCCATCGTCGCCTGTTCCTCTTCGCGACGCCGCTCGAGAAGTTTGGCCTGCAGCACGTTCATCGCCGAGGCACGGTTCTGGATCTGGCTGCGCTCGTTCTGGCAGCTCACCACGATGCCGGTCGGCAGGTGGGTGATCCGGACGGCCGAGTCGGTGGTGTTCACGCCCTGTCCTCCCGGCCCGGAGGACCGATATACGTCGACTCGCAAATCGTCCTCGTTGATGTCGACGTGATCGGAGGATTCGACCACCGGCAGCACCTCGACACCGGCGAAACTGGTCTGCCTGCGCCCCTGGTTGTCGAACGGACTGATCCGGACCAACCGGTGGGTGCCTTGCTCGACCGACAGGGTGCCGTAGGCGTACGGCGCCTTTACCTGGAAGGTGGCGGACTTGATGCCTGCCTCTTCGGCGTAGGAGGTGTCCAGGACGTCGACCGGGTAGCCGTGTCGCTCAGCCCAGCGCAAATACATCCGCATCAACATCTCTGCGAAATCCGCGGCGTCGACACCGCCTGCTTCGGACCGGATCGTCACGAGTGCCTGGCGGGAGTCGTATTGGCCGTTGAGCAGCGTCAGAACCTCGAGTTCGTCGACGGCCTTGCGGAGCTTGCCGACCTCGACCTCGACCTCGGTGCGCGCCTCGGCATCGTCCTCACCCTCGGCCATCTCCCACAGGATCGTGGCGTCGTCGATCCGGCTGCGCAGGTCTTCGACCCTGCGGATCTGGCCCTGGGTGTGGCTGAGCGCCGACGTGACGCGCTGGGCGTTCTCCTGGTCGTTCCACAGTTCCGGGTCGGCCGCCTGCTTTTCCAAGCCGGAGAGCTTTCCGCGCAATGTCGGCAGGTCGAGGACCGCCTCGATGCTGGCCAGGGTCGCCGAGAGTTCCTTGAGGTCGGCAGGTACGTCAGTCACAACGGTTCAGGCTACCGGTCCGGCGGAGCGCGAGATCCTGTCTGGCCCGCGGACGTCCTGCCGAGGTTCTACCGAGGTCGTGTCGAGGTCGTGTCGAGGTGGCTGGGCCGGTTTATGGCGACTTGCCCGTCTTGCCATGGAACGCGGCACTGACCGTCGCCACGGCCGACTCGGGGCCAGCTCGGGGCGGGCTCAGCGCCCGAGTGGCACGAAGTCGTCCATGTGCACGACGTACCTGCCGATCGTCGTGATCCCGTGACCCGACAACACGGCAGGTATCGCCGGCAGATCCTGCCGACGGATCACGCACACCATGAACTCCGACCCGGGGCCCAGCTTCGGCGCCAGAGTCGCGGCCGACGCGCAATCGGCACCGACCGCCACGTACCTGACCTCGACTTCGGCGGCCGACATGTGCTGATTGGCCAACGCGATTCGCAAAGCAGCGGCTGCCCGGCCCTCGGCATCGCTGCGCGACGTCGAGGTTGCGATCGCACGCCCGACGTCGCGGGCGGCGTTGGTGACCGCGAGCCGACTTCGCTGAACGACCGCGACCGCAACGATCAGATAGATCAGCGGGACGAGGACCAGCACTGCAACGAAGACGAACTCGACGATTGCATTACCGCGGTCGTCATCGGCACGGACCACGGCCCACCGGCGGGCGTGGATAGCTCGCAACTGATGGAGTGCGTTACGTTGCCGGGCGAGGACAGCTTGTCGCCGGACGATCCGGTCGATCACTGCTGCTGCTCCTGCAATGACTGTCCGGTCACGTCGATCGTCACCAACGCGCCGAGCGGAATGAGTATCGAGTGAATCTGGCCACGGCAGCGCACCCGCGCGGTGGACAACCCGCTGGCCGGGTCCGGGATCTTGGTGCCCCTGCACGGCAGCTGCTGCGCCATCGACAGGGTCGTCGCCTGCTGGATCAACCGTGACGCGCGCTCACCGCCGGCGGTCGGATCGACGCCTGCGTTCGCTGCGTACCGCGCACCGTCGGAGGCCGCGGCTGCCGCCACCGAGCGGACGTAGAACAAGGCCGCCACCTGCAGGATCCCGAACAGCAGAAACACCAGCAATGTTGAGACCATCGCGAATTCGGCGACCGAGGACCCGCGGTCATCGGCACACCGTTCCCGTACCAACCGGACGAGCTTCATGCCTACTTGCCGCTGGTCACCGAATCGATGGCATGCGTGATGGCATCGGTGATCTTGGTCCGGAACACGCCCAGAATCGCAACCACCAATGCCGCTGTCATCACCGTGACCATCACCCAGCCCGGAACGTCGCCACGGTCGCGCTCTGCGCTGGTTATCCGGCGCGCGGCCGCGAGGTA
>DASXHV010000224.1:0-11248 GCA_036488285.1 Jatrophihabitans sp.
GTTCTCGGCCGCGGTTTCCACGGGCTGCTGGCACGGATCGGTCAATGCCCACCATCGCTGGGTTTCAGGATCCTTTGCCATCTCGGCCATGTCGGCCGCGAAGTTCTCGCCGTGGTATTCGAGGTAGGAGAAGAGCAGGCCGTCGCGAAGGAAGATCGAGTAATTGCGGATGTTGCGCTCGGCAATCTGGGCCACCACCCCCGACCACACGGCCGAGTGCAGGACGCGATACTCCCGTTCTTTGTCGGGACGAAGTCTGATGACCGACGCAATCCGCTGCATGCCTACTGTCCTACCTCAGCCGCTGTCGGCCGTCCATTTGGCTCGCCCCAGGTAGCGGCAAGTCGGGTCAATGCTGCCTCGAGATGGTCCTGCATCGCGATCCGTGCCGCAGTTGGGTCAGCGGCGGAGATCGCGGCAGCAATCGTCCGATGCCCGCGCAGCGCATCAATTCCCAGCCCGGTGGTGAACCCCAGCCGGAACAGATGCAGATGGCAATGCGTCCGCTCGAACGCACCAGAAAGCCATTCGTTGCCTGCCATTGCCGCTATCAGCAGATGGAACCGGCGGTCATGATTGGCTAACTCGCGGTAGGACTCGTAATCCTCAGCCTCCGGGGCGCCCGGTATCGAGTCGAGTTCGTCGGCGATTTCGTCGAGGTCGGCGGCGGTCCGCCGTCGGGCCGCCTGCGCGGCGGCCCACGGTTCGATGACGGCACGGAAGCCGTAGAGCTGGCGAACCTGTTCCGGCGTCAAAATCGGCGTCGTGGTGTAGCCGCGCAACGGCTCCTTGATGGCAAGGCCGTCGGATTCCAGCCGCGCCAGGGCTTCGCGGATCGGCGTCGGCGATACCGCGAGGTCGCGGGCAAGTTGATCGATCGACAGCCGACTTTCCGGCGCGATCACGTGGTCCATGATCAGTGTCTTGACCGATTCGTATACATCGTCAGTGAGCGTCTGCCGAGAGCGCAACCGGACGACCACAGGAGGATCCTATCGGGGCAGACCTCGATTCGTGGCTGGGACGCAAGGCCTCCGCGGGTCGCCACCGCTGGCCAGTGGCCGCGGTGATCAGGCACTCACCCCGTCCTGCCCCCGGTGTCGGTAACCTCGCAACGGACTCGGCACGCACCGCGTGGATCCGCCGAACCCCGAATGTCAGGAGGCTGGAATGCGCAAGGTGCTCATCGCCAACCGCGGCGAGATCGCGGTTCGGGTGATCCGGGCCTGCCGGGACGCGGCCCTGACCTCGGTCGCGGTGTACGCCGACCCCGACCGCGACGCGCTGCACGTCCGGTTCGCCGACGAGGCCTTCGCGCTCGGCGGCAACACCCCCGGCGAGTCCTATCTGGTGATCGAGAAGGTCATCGACGCCGCGCGCCGATCCGGCGCGGACGCAATCCACCCCGGTTACGGATTCCTGTCGGAGAACGCCGACTTTGCACAAGCGGTGCTGGATGCAGGTCTGACCTGGATCGGCCCGTCGCCGCAGTCCATCCGCGATCTGGGCGACAAGGTCACCGCCCGGCACATCGCTTTGGCCGCCGGCGCACCGCTGGTCCCAGGTACCAAGGACCCGGTGTCCGGGCCCGACGAGGTTGTGGCATTTGCTCAGGAACACGGCTTGCCGGTGGCCATCAAGGCAGCCTTCGGTGGTGGCGGTCGTGGCCTGAAGATCGCCCGCACCGTCGAGGAGATCCCGGACCTCTACGCCTCGGCGGTCCGCGAGGCGGTCAGCGCGTTCGGTCGCGGCGAGTGCTTCGTGGAGCGCTACCTCGACCGGTCCCGGCACGTCGAGGCGCAGGTGCTGGCCGACACGCACGGCAATGTCGTCGTGGTCGGTACCCGTGACTGTTCCTTGCAGCGTCGAAACCAGAAACTGGTAGAGGAGGCTCCGGCCCCGTTCCTCACCGATGATCAGCGAACCCGAATCCACGACAGCGCAAAGGCAATCTGCCGCGAGGCGAAGTATCAGGGCGCCGGCACCGTCGAGTATTTAGTCGGCGCGGACGGGGTGATCAGCTTTCTCGAGGTCAACACCAGGCTGCAGGTCGAACATCCCGTCTCTGAGGAGACCACCGGCATCGACCTGGTGCGGGAGCAGTTCCGGATCGCAGACGGTGAGGTGCTGAGCTTCACCGAGGACCCCGCGCCGCGCGGGCATGCCATCGAGTTCCGGATCAACGGCGAGGACCCGGGACGCAACTTCCTGCCGGCCCCGGGCATCGTCACGACCTACCGCGAACCGGGCGGCCCCGGGGTTCGCGTCGACTCCGGTATCGAGGCAAACTCCGTCATCGGCGGTGCGTTCGACTCGCTGCTTGCCAAGCTGATCGTCACCGGCGCGGACCGGGACCAGGCGCTGGCCCGAGCCCGCCGCGCGCTTGAGGAGATGGTGGTCGAGGGGATGGCCACCGCATTGCCTTTCCATCGCGCGGTAGTTCGCGATCCGGCCTTCGCACCGGCCGACGGTGCGCCGTTCACGATATTCACCCGATGGATCGAGACCGAGTTCGACAATCAGATCCCGCCGTTCACCGGGGCCGCCGAGATGGCCGATGAAGCCGCGGAGCGAGAAACCGTCGTGGTCGAAGTCGGCGGCAAACGGCTGGAGGTGTCGCTGCCGGCCGGCTTCGCAGTCGGCTCAGGCGGAGCGGGTACCAAGAAAGCCGCCCCGAAGCGCTCGGCGTCGAGGAAGGCCGGCGCCGCAGCGTCCGGGGACGCGCTCACCGCTCCGATGCAGGGCACGATCGTCAAGGTCGCTGTCAACGACGGCGACACGGTGGCCTCCGGTGACCTCATCGTGGTGCTGGAGGCAATGAAGATGGAGCAGCCGATCAACGCTCACAAGGCCGGCACGGTGACGGGGCTGACTGCCGAGCCCGGTGCGGTCGTCACGTCCGGCGCCGTGCTGTGTGAGATCAAGGACTGACGCAAGGACAACAACGGCAGGCCGGGCCACGAAGGCACCGACCCGCCGTTGGTCTGTGACGAGCGAGAATTAGTCCGTCTTGAGGACGGCCTCGATCTCGAGGGTGATGGTGATCTTGTCACCGATGACGACACCGCCGCCATCCATCGGCATGTCGATGTCGACACCGAAGGCCTTGCGGCTGATCTCGCCGGTCGCGGTGAAACCGGAGCGGGTGCCGCCGTAGGCGTCCGGGCCGATGCCGCCGAGTTCGAGCTTGAGCGGCACGGACTGGGTGATGCCCTTCAGGGTGAGGTCACCGTTCAGGATGAAGTCCGAGCCGTCGCTTTCCAGCGAGGTCGACGTGAACGTCATGGTGGGGTGCTTCTCGACCTCGAAGAAGTCAGCCGAGCGGATGTGGTCATCGCGCTGGGCGTTGTTGGTGTCGATTGAGTTCAGCTCGATCTCGGCTGTCACCGCGGACTGCAGGGGGTTCTCTGCGGTGATGATGGTGCCGGAGAACGAACCGAAGCGGCCCTTGACCTTGCTGACCATCATGTGGCGAACCGAGAAGGACACGTCCGAGTGGACGGTGTCGATGGACCAGGTCCCGGCGAGGTAGCCCGGGATGGTGGTGGCGAGCGTCATATTGCGATCCCTTTCGGATGGACGGGGAACTGCTGGCTGTCGGGAAGTTGTAGAACGTTCAATTGTTTGTGGCACAACTACAGATGGGCCCAGTCCATTCCCGACCAACCGTGACCGACGCCACAGGGGCTCCGGCCAGGCCGACAAAGGGCAGCAGGCCGGTGCTCTGGGCCGGGTCCAAGGGGTTTCAGGTGCGCGGACGAACCAGCACGGTTTGCAGCCCCGCGCCGACCTCGCCGATCGAGTCCGACAACACCGAACGGGTCATCGCAGCCCCGTCACCGAGCAGCGTCCGGGCGTCCATTAGCAGCCATTCGCCGGTCATGGGGCGCAGCAAATGCAGATCGAGGTCGACGTTTGGGAACGACCAGTGCGCCCAATCCAACTCCGCCGAGATGCCGCTCGCGGAGTCTGCGATGAGCGCCGCACGCTGCAACGAGGACAGTCGCTCGCCGAGGATCAGCGGCACCCGCGGCGCGACCCAGGCCGCTGCCGGACCGGGTTCGGTCGCCGTTCCGCTCACGAGTCGCCAGTCCAGATGTCGCACGTACGGAAACGTCCAGCCCGCGAAGGCCGACGATGATCCCGGTGGGTCACTCTTGGCGTAGGCCGAGTCCGCCGGTTCACGGTCAACGGACCCGGGGTGGCTCAACAGCCAAATTCGGGCCTGCAGACACGGCCGGCCGGCTGCTTCCAGCTCAGCCGACACCAGCACCGCGCTGCGAGCAAATCTGGTGATTCGAGCCCTGATCGCCAGGTCGGAGACAGGCACCGTGCCGACGAACTCGGCCGCCACCCGCAGCGCTGTGAGGTCGTCGCGATCGGTTGCTTGCCGGGCCAGTCGTTCGGCCATTCTGACGAGTAGAGCGGTAGGGGGCCCACCGTGCTGCAGGTCATCCGACCAAGGACCACCACACGCCGGCTCGCTGCGTACCGACGCGACCAGCTCGGCGTCAGCCCCGGTGCCTTGGAATGCCAGTGCTGTCTCGACGTAGAACGCGCTATCCACGAACTGAACATAGCGACGACACTGCAAGGGTGATCGAACGCCCGCCGGTGCTGTTGTGGCTCAAGTACGCCGTGGGTGGCCGACTACCCGAACGTTACGACGACTGGGTGTTCGCCGACCTGACCGGCCGGGACTGGCGGATCCGCGGAGCCGCTCGCATCATGCTCTTCGCCGTGGTGCCGATCGCACTGTTGCTGATGCTGCCCGGTGCCATCGAGATCCGGGTCTACACCGCCCTGTTCGTGTTGATCGGGCCGCTGTTCGTCGGGCTGGCTTACGGCGACGAGCTACGGGACCGGCGGCTGCGTCAACATGGCCTGTTACCGCCGAACGGACCGGACCCGGATTGAGAGACTCCGTGTGCAGCGTGCCTCAGCCTTCCCGGCGGGCGGCAATCCGTTCCAGCATCTCGATGCGTTTCTCGGCCAGGGCGATCATTTCCGCGGTCCGTGCCGCGACGTGCTCGGTGTCGGCACCGGTGGAAAAGACCATCGCCCAGCCCGGGCCTTCCAGCGCGGGAACTCGCTCGACCAGTTCCTCGCGGGAGACATGATGAACGCCGCCGAACTCGTACTCGATCGTGACTATGGCGACCACGACGTGGTCGTCGGGGAGCTGCTCGACGTGGCCGACGATCGCGTCGGCATTGTCGGCGAAAACCGAAGCAGCTCGGATGGTGCGCCGGGATTTCTCGATCTGCTCAGGGGAAACGTCCATCCGGGTGCCTTCTGTCGTCTCTGGTCGGGTTCTGTCGCTCGACGGTTTCGTCTAGTCCAAGTCGTCATGTTGAGTCAACTGGCGCGCCGCTTCGGTGATCGAGCCGGACAACGACGGGTACACCGTGAATGTGGCGGCCAGCTCGCTGACGGTCAGCCCGAGTTGCACTGCCATCGCGATCGGCTGGATCAGCTCCGAGGCGGCCGGTGCGACCACCGAGCCGCCTATCACCACTCCGGTGACGGGGCGGCAGTACAGCTTCACGAAGCCGTCTGCCAGGCCCTGCATCTTCGCGCGGGCGTTGCGGGCCAGCGGCAGCATGACGGTGCGAGCCGGAACCTGGCCCGACGTGATGGCCAGATGCCCGATGCCCACGGTCGCGATCTCAGGATGCGTGAAGACGTTGGCGGCGACAGTCTTCAGACGCAGCGGCTGGACCGCTTCGCCCAGCGCGTGCCACATCGCTATCCGACCCTGCATCGCAGCCACCGATGCCAGCAGCATCACGCCGGTGCAGTCGCCGGCCGCGTACACGCCCCGCACTGCAGTCCGGGAGACCCGATCCACCTCGACGAAGCCACCCTCGCCGGTCCGCATGCCGACGTGTTCGAGCCCGAGATCGTCGGTGTTGGGCACCGAGCCGACACACATCAGGACATGTGATCCGGTCACGGTCCGGCCGTCGACGAGTGTGACCTCTACCCCGTCGGCAGTCTTGGACACCGCCTGTGCCCGGGCCTGCTTCATCAACGTGCCGCCGTGTTCGGTGAATACCTTCTCGATGACGTCCGCGGCGTCCGGATCCTCGCCGGGGAGCACCTTCTGCCGGCTGGACACCAACGTGACAGGCACGCCGATCTCGCTGTACGCCGAGGCGAATTCGGCACCGGTGACGCCGGAACCGACCACGATCAGGTGCTCGGGAATCGCGGTGAGGTCGTACAGGTCGCGCCAGGACAGGATCCGGTCACCGTCCGGTTCGGCCCCCGGCAACACCCGCGGGGTTCCGCCGGTCGCCAGCAGCACCACGTCCGCTTCGACCGTCTCGCTGACCGCGCCGTCCTCGCCGAGGACCTCGAGGGCGAAGCTGCGGCCCAGCTGGGACGCTGCAAACCTGCCGCGACCGGCGAGCACCGTGACGCCGTCGCGAACCATCCGATCATGAATATCCCGCGACTGGTCGGTGGCCAGCTGTCGGACCCGGCCGTTGACGACGCCGAGCTTGACCTCGACCTCGTTCACCGATGACGAGCACACACCGAGGGCGGGGGCGTCGCGGAATGCCGTAACCCGTTCCGAGGTCGCGATCAAAGTCTTGGACGGGACGCAGTCGTACAGCACGCACGCGCCGCCAACCCCGTCGGACTCGATCAGGGTGACATCAGCGCCGAGTTCGGTTGCCACCGTCGCCGCCTCGTATCCACCCGGTCCGCCGCCGACGATCGCAATCCGTGTCACGCAGCCCATTGTCCCGGTCCTTCGGCGGCGAGGTAAACCGGGTGCACCGCACCAGTCGGTACGCTGACCCACCGTGCCCCTCTACGCCGCCTACGGTTCGAACATGGATCCGGCGCAGATGCGCAACCGGTGCCCGCATTCCCCTTTTGCCGGAACCGGCTGGCTGACGGACTGGCGGCTCACGTTCGGCGGCGAGGAACTGGGCTGGGAAGGCGCGCTGGCGACGATCGTCGAAGAGCCGGCCGGCCAGGTGTTCGTAGCGCTGTACGACATCACCGTCGCCGACCAGGTTGCGCTGGATAAATGGGAAAGCGCCGACACCGGCCTCTACCGGACGTCCCGGCTGCGGGTGTCGACGCTGGAAGGCGATGTGCTGGCCTGGACGTACGTGCTCAACGGCTACGAGGGCGGCCTTCCGTCGGCGCGGTACCTGGGCCTGATCGCTGAGGGCGCGGACTCTGCCGGCGCTCCGGAAGACTACGTCGCCGAACTGCGTGCCCGGCCGTGTCGCTCGATCGGCCCGTGAGCGTGCTTTGGCGTGCGCCGGCCAGACTGTCCCCTGCGCGGTTAGTCGGTCACCGCTCGGCACTGCCAGGGTGATCGCTGGCCGGCGGTTCGCCGCCGGTCGGTCTGAACGCCTCGTCCAGCAAGGCGGCGGTGAACCGCACCCCGACCGCCAGCGCGCTCTCGTCGATGTCGAAATAGGACTGATGCAGGTCACCGCTGGTCGTCCCCGGTGTGCCTACGCCGAGCCGAGCCATCGAGCCCGGCACGGTCTGCAGATACCAGGCGAAGTCCTCGCCGCCCATCGACTGCGTCGCCTCCGCGACGGCCTGGGCGCCCAGCGCACGCACCGCCGCCTGGGTCTGTGCAGCGACGAGGGCGGGATCGTTGGTCACCGCAGGCATGCCCCTGTCGTACATCATCCGGACCTTGGCCCCGGTCGGCGCCACTATCTGATCGACCAGCTCGCCGACGATGTCTTCCAAGTGATGCCAGAGGTCGCCGTCGAGCATGCGTAGGGTGCCGCGCAGCTGGCCGGTCGGTGGGATCGCGTTCGCCGCCGCGCCGGCCGTGACCGCACCCCAGACGAGGGACAGCGCCGAGCGCGGATCGACGCGCCGAGACAGCAGCCCGGGTAGCTCGGTGATCAGTTTGCCCAGTGCGTACACCACGTCCGAGGTCAGATGCGGCCGCGCGGTGTGCCCACCGGGACCGTCGACGTACAGATCGATCTGGTGAAACGCAGCGGTGATGGCACCGGCCCGCAAACCCACCATGCCGGCGTCCAGCTTGGGATCGCAGTGCAGCGCGTAGATCCCTGCCACGTCGGTCAACGCCCCTTCGCTGACCGCGGCCTCGGCACCGCCGGGCATCCGCTCCTCAGCGGGCTGGAAGATCAGCCGGACCGGCCGCGGCAGCGAAGCCACTCCTGCCAGCACCGAGGCCACCCCGAGCAGGATCGCGGTGTGCGCATCGTGTCCGCAGGCATGGCAGACACCCGGAGTGGCGGAGGCGTACGGGACGTCCTTGGCGTCGGGCAGCGGCAACGCGTCGATGTCGGCCCGCAATGCGATGACATCGGGCCGGTACCCGGTGGCGCCCGAGTCGCCGGACGCGATGCCCGCCTCGAGGTCACACAGCACCCCGGTACCGGCCGACATCCGCCGCGGACTGAGTCCGAGCCCCGTCAGGATCTCGAGGATCCGATCCGTGGTGCGATGCTCGGCGAAAGCAACTTCGGGATGCCGGTGCAGATCGCGGCGCCACTCGATCAGCCGATCGCTGTTGTCGGCCAGCCACTGTTCGGAGGCCTGCAGCAGGTTCAGAGCGTCATTCATGCCGCGGCACCCGATCCGAACTGGACGCCGGTCGGAGCACCGTTTGGTGCTGTCAGAGACGAAGGTGCCACCGTGGCAGGGTATCCGCCCGATTCCAGCGGTCGGCGTTACGGGGTGAAGGCGCAGAACTCATTGCCGTCCGGGTCGGCCATCACATGCCAACCGATGTCGCCGCCCTTGGGGCGCAGCAGGACCGCACCGGCGTCGATCAGCGGCTCGATGCTGTCGGCACTGACGTCCCAGTGCACGCGGTTCTTGACCGTCTTCGGCTCGGGTACTTCGACAAAATCCATCGACTCGAACACCGCGCCGGGAATTTCATCCAGCCACCACCACGGGTTGTTCGGGTGATGGCCGAGCACGCCGCCGAACACCCCGTGCCACCAAGTCGCGATCCGCTCCGGATCGTTCGAGTCGACGACGAGATCCTTGAATGTGAGCTCGGGTCGATCGGGCACGACGAATGCGCAGAACTCCTGACCCTCAGGGTCGGTCATGATCGTCCATCGCTCGTAATGCTCGACCACCGTCGCGCCCAGTGCGGTCAGCTCGTCCAGCGACCGGGTCAGCACATCGAGATGCACGCGGTTCTTAGCGGTTCGAGGTTCGGGCACCTCGTTGATCCAGATGGTGTGGTTGGCCGTCGGACCAGCCAGCCAGCTGTTGCCGTCCCGGTGAATTCGCTGGAGGCCGAGGGCCTGTGACCAGAACTGCTCGCTGCGTTGGAGATCGGTCGTGTCAATGCAGAGATCCTTGAAGGTCGCGATGGCCATGGCCGGACCTTAACGCGCGGCACCGACCGCGGTCCG
The DNA here is from genome assembly GCA_036488285.1 of Jatrophihabitans sp. Taxonomy (GTDB): domain Bacteria; phylum Actinomycetota; class Actinomycetes; order Mycobacteriales; family Jatrophihabitantaceae; genus Jatrophihabitans_A. The sequence continues at coordinate 9,393 of DASXHV010000224.1, forward strand.
CGTCGGCGGCAGAAGGGAGTCAGGGGCTTAGAACGCGTCCACCGGCTTGTAGCGGCCCCAGACCTCGCGAAGCGCGCCGCACACTTCGCCGACGGTCGCCCTGGCTCGCAGCGCGTCCTTCAGCGGGTACAGCACATTCTGCGACGGGACCGCGGCCGCGGCCTTGATCGCAGTGATTGCGGCATCGACAGCTGCGTTGTCCCGTTCGGCACGCAGCTTTGCCAGCCGAGCAGCCTGCTCGGCCTCGATCGCGGGATTCACCCGGAGCGGCTCGTAGTGGTCCTCTTCGTCCAGCGTGAAGCGGTTGAGGCCGACCACGACCCGGTCGCCGGAGTCGATCTGCTGTGCGATTCGGTAGGCCGACTGCTCGATTTCCCTTTTCTGGAAGCCGTTTTCGATCGCGGCGACTGCACCGCCGAGATCCTCGACCTGCGACAGCAGCTCGACGATCTGAGCTTCGAGTTCATCGGTCATCGATTCGACCACGTAGGACCCGGCGAACGGATCGACGGTGGCCGTCACATCGGATTCGTACGCGATCACCTGCTGAGTACGTAAGGCCAGACGGGCCGCCTTCTCGGTAGGTAGCGCGATGGCTTCGTCGAAGGAGTTGGTGTGCAGCGACTGGGTCCCGCCGAGCACTGCGGCCAGAGCCTGCACGGTCACCCGAACCATGTTGACCTCAGGCTGTTGCGCGGTCAGTTGCACACCTGCGGTCTGGGTATGGAAACGCAGCATCTGCGATTTCGGGTTCTGCGCGCCGAACTCGTCGCGCATGATGCGGGCCCAGATCCGGCGGGCGGCGCGGAACTTCGCGACCTCTTCCAGGAACGTGGTGCGGGAGACGAAGAAGAACGCCAGTCGCGGCGCGAAGTCGTCCACCTTGAGGCCCGCGTCGATGGCGGCGCGGACGTAGGCGATGCCGTCGGCGAGTGTGAATGCCACCTCTTGCGCGGGATTCGCACCCGCCTCCCCCATGTGGTAGCCCGAGATGGAGATGGTGTTCCACCTAGGGATCTCGGCTTTGCAGTACGCGAAGATGTCGGTGATCAGCCGCAACGATTCAGCCGGCGGGTAGATGTAGGTTCCACGCGCGATGTATTCCTTCAGCACGTCGTTCTGGATCGTTCCGTTCAGCTCGCTGCCTGCAACCCCGTGTTCCTCGGCGACCAGTTGGTAGAGCAGCAGAAGCACAGCTGCCGGTGCGTTGATCGTCATCGAGGTCGACACTTCGTCCAGGGGGATGCCGTCGAACAGGATCCGCATGTCGTCGATGGAATCGATGGCCACGCCGACCTTGCCGACCTCACCGTGCGCCAGTTCCGCGTCGGAATCCATGCCCATCTGGGTGGGCAGGTCGAAGGCGACCGACAGGCCCATCGTGCCGGCATTGAGCAACTGGTGATAGCGGGCGTTGGACTCGGTTGCCGTCCCGAATCCCGCGTATTGCCGCATGGTCCAGGGCCGCTCGGTGTACATGGTCGGGTAGACGCCGCGCGTGTAGGGGAAGCTGCCCGGTTCCGCGAGACGCTCCGCGAGGCCGTCCTTCACGTCCTCAGGCCCGTACACCGGCGCTATCTCGAAGCCGGACTCGGCGGTACGGGGCGGACGGGCGCTGCTGGTCATGCGGCAAATTCCTTTCAGAGCGGCGCCTCACAGGGTGGCACGGGCGAAGCTCCAGGAGAACGCCGCTGTGACCAACGACCGTCGGCCCCCCCGCCATTCGGCCCCCCACCCTTCCCCCGCCCCGCCGTTCCCCCACCCCGCCCTTCCCCCACCCTTCCCCCACCCTTCCCTGACGATCAAGGAGAAATGGTCGCTAGTTGATCTTCAACAGCGGCCATTTCTCCTTGATC
>DASXHV010000025.1:0-3694 GCA_036488285.1 Jatrophihabitans sp.
CGCCAGCCAGCGCTGGCATCACGTCAAGTGCTGCCACAAGCAGTCTTTTCATTGCGGTCATGGACTTCTCCCTCGACACATCGATGCAATCGAACAGGTTTCACAGCCGCGGTACGACCCGACGATGGCAAGCACGGCTGACCCCCGGTGCTACAGCGCTCGTGCTACGGGCGCAGCGTGACCGACTGCCCTGGCCGCAGCGAAATGTGCCGCGTAGCGGAGCCCATCCTGATTGTCGTCGAGCGGCCACCCACGCTGCGGATCGTCGCGCTGGTCACTTCACCGTTTCGCCACTGCAGATCGACGACGAACCCGCCGCGCGCGCCGATCCCGGTTACCGCGCCTGACTGGCGCCAGGCCGCCGGAAGCGCAGGCAGGAGCTGGATGACATCTGGACGGGAGTAGGCCAGCATCTCGATCATTGCCGACGGCGTCCCGAAGTTGGCCTCGATCTGGAAAGTGCTTCGGCTGGTGCCGAAGCTGTACATATCGAAGAAGTTCGGCGCTGTGCCGTTGCTGTTCTGGATCGACGGTTTGAGGTTGGTGGCAACGAGTTCGTAGGCTTTCTCGCCATCCTTCAACCGCGCCCAGCACAACGCCCGCCATGCACATCCCCAGCCGAAGCTCTGCATACCGCGAGCGACCAGTAATGCGGTGGCCCCGTCGATGAGCCAGGCCGGGCTCGTGTCGGGGTTGATCCGATCGCCAGGGAACAGCCCGATGAGCGGCGACAGATGACGGTGGGTCGGATCACCGAGATCGTCCGGAGTCATCCACTCCTCGAGCCGGCCGGTGGTGGGGCTGACCTGAGGCAGGTAGAGCCGATCCTGCAGACCTCCAATGGCCTTGGCGTAGCCGGCGTCACGCTGCAGCAGGGCAGCCGCCTGTTGGTAATGACCGAAAAGAGCCCACACCAGTTCCTGGGCATATGTGATGCCCTTGGCATTGGTCGGACCCTGCTCCGGCGACCAGTCGGCGTCGTCGATCAATACCTCTCGCCCGTCCACCGTGGTGGTGATCAGGCGAGCTTCCCAGAACTGGCAGGCCCCTTTGAGCAACGGGTAAATCCTGCTCAGATAGTCGGCGTCCAGGGTGTACTCGTAGTGCTCCCACAGCGAGTTGCACAGCCATGCGTTGCCGGCCGGGTGCCACCACCAGCCGAGGCCACCGTAGGGGTTGGTCGAGATCGCCGTCGTCCAGCCGGCCACCTTGCCGGAGGAGTTCCGGAAGCCGTTCTTAGGGTCGTTGAACAACTGCGCGGTCAGCTCTGTCCAGGACCCAACCTGGGCCAGCAGATAGTCGGCGAACGCGTCGAAGGACTGCGAGAGTCCGGCCCGATCGGCCATCCAATAGTTCATCTGGACGTTGATGTCGGTGTGGTAGTCGCCCATCCAGTCCGGGTCGTTCCGATCGATCCACAATCCTTGCAGGTTCAGTGGCAGGTGGTTCCGGGAACCGCAGATCATCAGATACCGGCCGAACTGCAGGTAGCTGGCTTCCAGTTCGGGATCCGGGGTGTTCGTGCTCGCCCTGGCGTTGAGCCGGCTCCAGCTGTCGAGCTGTCGTTGCGATGTGCTGGAAGCACCGAGGGACACGCTCATCTGATCGAACAGCCGGCGGTAGTCGGCGACGTGGGTGTGCAACAGCCGGTCCGCGGGCACCCGGACCGCCGACGCGGCCTTGCTCCGGGCAAGCGCGAGGGTATCCAGCCGGGAATCGAGATAGCCGGACGAGGGGTCGGGGCGGTAGTTCGTACCGCCACTGATGACGATGGTCAGCGCGGAGCAATCAGTGAAGGAAATCGCTGTCCCGGTTGCCGTAACCGTGCCCCGGTCCGCCGTGGCGGTCACCGACGCGGCGTAAGTCAAGCCGTTGTCGAACCTGCCGCCGAACGAGATCTGTGGCCGGGTGCCGGGATCGCTGGAGGTCTGCTCGGCATGCTGGCCGGTCAGGCCGATCGTGCCGGTGTACGTACCGCCCCCGCGCTGAGTCAGCCGGATGATGACCACGTCGTCAGGTTCGCTGGAATACACCTCTCGCAGATAGCTGGCCGAGCCGATGCGGTAGCTCGCGGTGACCAGGCCATTGCTCAGATCCAACGCTCGGCGATAGTCGCTGACGCTCGCCAAGGCGTGGTCCGGGATGTCGACGGCAACGTCGGCCAACATGGTGAACGTGCCGAAATTAGTTGCGTCGTAGGGGAATTGCCCGTCGCTGCCCAGGCTGGCGTTGCGGTCACCTGTCCACATCGTGGCATCGGTCAGCATCAGCAGGTCATGACCTGGGTCGCCACTGATCAGCCCGCCGAGCCGGCCGTTTCCGATCGCCAAAGCTTGCTGGATCATCGCTGCCGGCTCGGCAGGCGCCGGGTACCAGAGCGTCAGGGGGCCGCCGGCCGGCACCATCGGCGACTTGTCCGGACGGGTCGGAGCGGGCGCCGCGCCGAAGGCTGGCAGGCTGCCGATCGTCAGTGCGCCGAGCGCGCCACCGGCGCCGGCGAGAAAGCCACGACGGGTCAACCGGGCTTTGCGCGCCGATGTGACGCCTGAGTCAAGTGATCGGATCTCTGTGCTCTCAGACGTGCTCTTTCTTGGCATTTCTTAGGCCTCCGGGCCATATTAGTCGGATGTTTGCCCCCTGCCGAAGCTAGCAGCGGGAAACGTGGGACGGAAGACCTGCTGGCAAAGTCCGGCCACTGCAGGGCATTCAGCTGCGCCGGGAGGCTGGCCTGCCCAAGTCGCCACACGGTCCCGGAGCTGCACGAGGCCCGGCACATCACGGCGACTCTGCTGCTCGTGCGGGCGTCGACGCCGAGGTCGTTAGGGCGATCCCCGGGCACTCGTCGATCGTGAACAGCCGGCGGCCACCAGCACGTGAGCCAGGAGCTCGCTCGCAAGGCGATGGACGGCCTGGCGAGCAAGCTAGAGCTGACCTAGGAGCTGTCGGCCGAGTCCTTCTCGCGCTCAGACACTATCGCCGCGTATCGCTGACGCGCGGACTCGCCCGAGGTTCCCAGGACCGCCCCGATAGTGGTCCAGGATGTGTGGCATCTTCGCGCATAGACGACCGATTCAACGATGCGGGATCGCGCCTCAGCTTCCTCCGTGACGGCCGTGGCTAGACGCCGCAGCGGCTCGATATCCTTCGGCGTGCCCGGCTCCATCTGCTCGAACCGGTCGGCGAGCTCATCGGCGTGCGCGATGATGTCCTTCAAACTGCGTGGCATGTTGATCACCTCAAGTATTTGTCTCGGGCCTTCATGGCGTGGATGATGACCGGGCCCTCGGTGCTGTCGATTTCAAGCAGGGCGCCCGTGTGGTCGCCACCGATAAGCATCGTCATCTCGTCTTTCTGGTCGAAGGCCGCGATCGGGTTGCGGAATGCGTGGAGGATCTGCTCAGCGGTCAACCCGTGCCGGTAGGCGGGCGGGCGGATGATGGGCTCCATGACCACAACTTACCTTGTCGCAACTTAACTTGCAGAACGTGTGGCCCATGAACTCACTCACGTCCTGCTTAACCACGAGCGGTCACGCAGCCGGTCAATTTAGAGCCCGAATCGAGCCATACGAGTAGCGGATGGCTACGGAAAAGCCGAGGTGAACGCGCGGCTGGCGACCGTAGACCCTTTGATAGGGCTACGTATCCGGTATTTACTGGAGCCGCCTCGGAGAATCGAACTCCGGACCTTCTCA
>DASXHV010000041.1:0-15867 GCA_036488285.1 Jatrophihabitans sp.
GAATCGGCCCTGGTCTCACACCCCTCGGTCGCCGAGGCGGCGGTGGTCGGTGCCAGCGATGCGATGACCGGGCAGGCGATCGTGGCCTTCGTGATCCTGCGCGGCTCGGCCGCCGACGGCGGTGCGGAGATGGTCACCGAGTTGCGCAATCACGTGGCCAAGGAGATCGGGGCGATCGCCAAACCACGCCAGATCATGGTGGTCGCCGAACTACCCAAGACCCGCTCGGGCAAGATCATGCGCCGCCTGCTGCGCGACGTAGCCGAAAACCGCTCCATCGGTGACGTCACCACGCTGGCTGACTCGACGGTCATGGATCTGATCTCAACCGGCCTGCAATCCGGCAAGACCGAGGACTAGCCGAGCACTCGTAGTCTCGCTTGATATGGACGCACTGCTGCTGATCGGAGAATTGGCTTACGGGGACGGCTCGAACCGCGACGAGCACGCGAAGATAGCGGTGCTCGCTGGTTCGTTGTTGTCAGCATTGCTGGCCGCACGCGTGCTCCGGATCCGCAACCGCCACTACGCCTGGACGGATCGCCACGAAACCGAAGACCTCAACGGCAACAGGACGCCGGACAGCTGCGATCAGTCGACCGACGACACACCGACCGCGTAAGGTCGCCGCATGAGTTCCGATCCCATGTCGTTGACGAATTCGGCTCCCAGTCATCGTGCCGAACCGACCATCGGCAGCCTGGTCGCCGACGCGCACACCAGCTTCTCCACCTTGCTGCACGGCGAGATCGAGCTGGCCAAGCTCGAGGTCAAGTCCTCGGTCAAGAACGCCGGAACCGGCGCGGGGATGTTCGCTGCGGCAGCGGTGCTGCTGCTGTTCTCTCTGACCTTCGGGCTGATCGCGCTGGCCGAGGGCCTGGTTGCATTGCATCTCTGGCGTTGGGTGGCGTACCTGATCGTCTTCGGGTTCCTGGTGTTGCTGGCGGGACTGCTCGTTTTTATCGGAATTCGCAAGGTGAAGCGGGTCAAGGGGCCGACGCAGACCATCGCCACCACAAAGGACACCGTCAACGCACTCAAGCAGGCAACCAGTCACCAGTGAGCAGACCCGACGAGTCGTTCGTCCTGATGGACGGACCGTGGACTCATCGCACCGTTCGCGCGAACGGCATCGCGTTGCACGTCGCCGAACTGGGCACCGGGCCGCTGGTGCTGTTGCTGCATGGCATGCCCACCTTCTGGTGGACCTGGCGGCAACAACTGCGTGATCTTGCGAATGCCGGGATGCGCGCCGTCGCGGTGGATCTGCGTGGGTACGGTGCCTCGGACAAGCCGCCGCGCGGCTACGACGCCACCACATTGGCAGCCGACATCGCACAGATGATTCCCGCTCTCGGCGAACGCGATGCCATGGTTGTCGGCAACGACCTTGGCGGCGTGCTCGCCTGGACGATGGCCGCCCACCAACCAGCTCGGGTCCGGCGGATCGCGGTACTGGGAGCGGCCCACCCATTGCGGCTGAAGCATGCGATCCTGCGCGGGCGTAGCGGCCAACGACACGCGTCGGCCTACGCGCTGCGAAAGTTTCAGGTGCCCCGCTACGGCGAACGGTTGCTTACCCGCGATACCGAGTTCGTGGCAAGCCTGTTCGACACCTGGTCTGGCCCGCGATGGCGCGGCACCCCCGGTTATCGCGAGGCGGTCGCGACCTATGCCGAGGCGATGCGCATCCATCCGGTCGCACACTGTTCGCTGGAATTCTTCCGCTGGGCCGTCCGGTCCGCGCCCAGGCCGGACGGGCGCGCGTACGCCGAGTCGATGCGGGCGCCAATCACGCGTCCGGTGCTGCAACTGCACGGCGACTTCGACGGCTGCATCCTGCCCAAGACCGCGCAAGGTTCCTCGCAGTACGTCATTGCAGATTACGAGTGGCGGTTACTCACCGGCGTAGGACACTTCCCGCAGCAGGAGGATCCCGAGCGGGTGTCCGAGGAACTGATCCGGTGGGCCAAACTCGACTGACGCCGAAAGTTTTGGAGACTTAGCATCGATATGCGTGTACAAGTCTCCAAAACTGATCGACGAATTACGAGCAGTCGCCGGTGGGTACCGCGGCAGTCGCGTTCCGGGCGCTGGCCGCGTCGGAGGCTGCTTCCTCCGCGGTGAGCACGAAGCCGGTGTCGGAGGAGTCAAGCGCGGACGCGAACACGATGCCCAGCACCGAACCCCTGGTATCGATGAGCGGCCCGCCCGAGTTGCCGGCCCGCACCACCGATCTGATCGTGTAGATGTCGCGGTCCACCGACACCCGGCCGTAGATGTCGCGTCCGGAGATCTTCTCCCGATCACGGACACGCGCCGGCCGCACGTCGAACGGACCGTCCTGCGGGTAGCCGAGCACGATAGCGTCCTGGCCGCTGGTGGCGGGAACCTTCGACAGCGCCAGCGGTTTGGCCTGCAGGCCGGGCACATCCAGCACCGCGATGTCGCGCGCCGGGTCGAACAGCACGACCTTTGCGGTCATCGCTCCTTGGCTGGTCTCGACCCGGACCTGGTTGGTTCCGGCCACCACGTGCGCATTGGTCAACAGATGCTCCGGGGCGTACACGAAGCTCGAACCCTCGATGGCTCGATCACACGACGGTGCCACGCCACGCACCTTGAGCACCGAGGGATGCACCAGGGCCACCGCGGGCGAGCGGAGCAGTGCCGGATCGGCCGGCGGGACGTCGACGATCCGGGTCGGCTGCAACGCGCCGAACACCTGTGGAAAGCCGCTGCGGTCGATGAACCGGCGCAAGCCGCTGTACAGGTTGCGGACACCGTTGGGCAGCACGTCGTCGACACTGCGGATCACCACCGACCGGCGAACCTGGCCGGCCAACGTCGGAAACGGCGAGGACGCGACCGGAACGGCAACCATCCACGCGACCAGCAGCACCGCGAGGATCGAGAACAGCGCGCCGACCACGCTGTCCACCCAACGCACCGGGCCGGACGTGAGCCGGGCCTTGATCCGACCGGCGATCCAGACGGCCGCGATCTGACCGATCATCGCGAAGAACAGCACACACACGATCGCGACCGGCACCTGCGCGGAACCGTTGGCCAGCGACTTGCCCAGCGGCTTGGCGAACTGGGCGCCGAGCGCGGCACCGCCGAAGAAGCCGGCGAAGGACAGCCCGCCAAGCAGGGCGCCGTTTCGGAAACCGCCGATCGCGTAAGCGATAGCGGCGACGACCAGGATCAGGTCGAGCACGTCAGGGCCGCGCATCCGCGACTCCCCGCCTCATTGTGCGAGCACCACGAGGGTGCCGGTCATGCCCTGTGCCACGTGAATGGTGCAGCTGAACGCGTAGGTGCCGGGAGCCGGCGCAACGAACTGCACCGATTTGGTTTCACCTGCACTGGTCAGCGGGACGTACGCGGCCGGCAACCCCTGCAGCTGCCAGTCGTGCGGGGCACCCGACGTGCCCAGGTGTTTCAACTCGATCCGTACCTTGCCCGGGTGAACCGTGATGGTGGACGGCGTGAACCGGTACTTGCTGTCGGTGTCGAGGACCACGGTCTGGACGCCATCCGCGGCCACGGCAGCTGTGGTCGCGCCGTCGTGCGGTTCCCGGTTGATCGCGGACTTCGACTGACAGCCGGTCAACGCCACACCGGCCACTGCGCCTGCAACCAGCCCAGTACGCAGCAGCGCCGCCGCGGCCGCGCGTCCGGACGGCGTGCCCGGCCGTCGACGACGCAGCCCGCAGCGGGTCAGACCGATCAGCACCCCGCGACCGTACCTGGCGAAGCTGGGCTGGTCGCGACCACAGTCGGTCAGGGCAAGTCACGTATCCGTTCGCGGTCCCATGGCAGCTCCCAATCGGCCAGTCGCAGCAGCCTGTCGAGGAGTCCGGCGGTGAACCCCCAGACGAACAGACCGCCTGCTTCGAAGCCCGGGCCGACGAAGCCGGACGGGTGCCGCACGGTGAAGCGGTGTCGTGCGTCGAGCAGTTCGCTCAGCCTGACCCGTCGCACCTCGGCCACCTCAGCTTGATCGACCACGCCGACCTCGTGCGGTTCGGTCCAGTGCGCCAGCACCGGCGTCACGACAAAGCCGGACGGCGGGAGGAACAGGGCAGGCAACTCAGCGAGCACCTCAACCGATCCGGCGCGCAGCCCGACTTCTTCAGTGGACTCGCGCAGTGCCGTTGCCGTCGATGAGGAATCTTCGGGATCCGTGGCACCGCCGGGAAACGCGACTTGGCCTGGGTGGCTGCGCATCGTCGGGGACCGTCTGAGCAGCAGCACATCCGCAGATTCGAGGTCGTCGCCGGCCAGCAGAATGAGGACAGCCGAGTGACGACCGCTGCCGTCCTCGGGCGGGGCGAACCGCGACAGGTCGTTGGCTTCGATCGATCCCACGCGGCTGACCAGCGACCGCAACCAGTCCGGCGTCGCGGGTGAGAGCTGGGCATGTCGACTCACCCGACCCACTCCGGGTGCATCTGGGACGGGCTCTTGACCAGCTTCGCCGCCGCGATCGGGTTCATCTCGCCGATGCCGTATGACGGGCAGAGTTTCGCTAGCGGGCACACCCCGCATGCTGGTTTGCGGGCGTGGCACATCCGTCGGCCATGCCAGATCACCCGATGCGACATCAGGGTCCAGTCCTTGCGGGGGATCAGCGCTGCGACGTCGAACTCGACCTTCACCGGGTCGGTGTTCTCGGTCCACTTCCAGCGGCTCGTCAACCGGAGCATGTGGGTGTCGACGGTGATGCCCGGGACGTCGAAGGCATTTCCGAGCACGACGTTGGCGGTCTTACGCCCGAAGCCGGGCAGTGTGACGAGTTGGTTCAGCGTCGAGGGAACCTCACCGTCGTAGCGCTCGAGCAATTGCTGTCCGAGCTTGATGAGGGTGTTGGACTTGGCGCGGAAGAAGCCGGTGGCATGGATCATGTCCTCCAGCTCCTCGCGGACCGCACCCGCGTAGTCGGCGGCATTGCGGTATTTCGCGAACACGGCGGGGGTGACCTCGTTGACCTTCTTGTCCGTGCACTGAGCCGACAGGATCGTGGCCACCGACAACTCCAACGCATTGCTGAAGTCCAGTTCGCAATGTGCGTGCGGGTAGAGCTCTGCCAGTTCGCGGTTGATCCGCCGAGCACGTCGGGTCAACGCTATCGAGGTCTCGGTCCACTCCCTGCCGGTGGTTTTGACGGACGTCTTGACGGACGTCTTGCCGGTCATCTTGCCGGTCATCTTGCCGGTCGTTTTGCCGGACGTCTTGCCGGTAGTCGTCTTAGCTGCGGGTGGCTTCATCACGTCCGTCAGCTTATTGGGGCACAATGACACCACGATGATCGGATTTTTGGTTTTGCTGTTTCCGGTGCTCCTGATGGCTTTCATGCTCATCATGGAGCGCATCGAAGAGCCGTTGACGCGCGCTGCCGCCGAGCGGGATGTCGAGGATTTCCTGGACCACGCAAATCCAGAGGAGCTGGACACCTTCGTGCGTGAAGGAACCGATTCGGCGCTGAGCCGGTTCCGATCCCGGATCCCATTCGGGCGTCGCAGCCGGTCGGACTGACCGCAGGAACGACCTGGCCATTACTCTGTGGCGGGTCCCGAGCCCCATGGAATCGGCGACACCCCTAGAATCCGGCTCTAGACCGTACTGCTTGAAGGACGAGAAGGAGCTGGCGTGGACGAGGTGCTCCGCAGGGCCGGGTTGTTCCAAGGTGTCGACCCCGCTGATACAGAGGCGTTGGGAAGCCAGTTCGAAATCTTCGATGCTCCGCGCGGCACGACCTTGTTCAACGAGGGCGAGCCCGGCGACAGCCTGTACATCGTGCTGAGCGGCAAGGTGAAGCTCGGCCGAAAGTCCTCCGACGGTCGAGAGAACCTCGTCGCGGTGATGGGGCCGGCCGACCAGTTCGGCGAACTGTCGCTGTTCGACCCGGGACCGCGCACCGCCACCGCGGTGGTCGTGACCGACGCGCGATTGGCCAGGTTGCCCAAGGCGGCATTGACGCAATGGGTGCAGGAGCGACCGCAGATCGGCATGCAGTTGCTGCGGGTGGTCGCCCGTCGACTGCGCCGGACGAACACCATGCTGGCCGACCTCATCTTCGTCGATGTGCCCGGACGCGTAGCCAAGCAGCTACTGCAACTGGCGCAGCGCTTCGGCTCGGTCGATGGTGGTCAGCTGCGTGTCACGCACGACCTGACCCAAGAGGAGCTGGCCCAGTTGGTGGGCGCCTCCCGCGAGACTGTGAACAAGGCGCTGGCCGACTTCGCTCAGCGCGGCTGGCTGCGCCTCGAGGGTAAGAGTGTGGTCATCCTCGACCGCGAACGCCTGGCCCGCCGCGCCCGCTAACCGCCGTATTCGTCAGCTCGCCGTTTCGGTCAGCCCGCCGTCTTCGTCAGCCCGCCGTTTCGGTCAGCCCGCCGTCTTCGTCAGCCCGCCGTCTCTGTCAGCCCGCCGTCTCTGTCAGCCCGCCGTCTTCGTCAGCCCGCCGTGTCGGTCGCCCGTGCCTGGCAGCCCGCTCTGACGCGTTTGCGGCGCGCCGAGGGTCTCGCACGCACCGTCTCCGGAGATCGTTTCACAGCTGATAGAGGCCTGCCCACACCCAAGGCGGCAACCCTCTACGGGACTGCCCACACCCAAGGCGGCAACCCTCTATCAGCCGAAAAGGCTGACCCAGCGGCGTCGCTGTCGCTCGTATGGGGCACGCGCGGCAGCCAGACCGCAGCCTCGAGTCACCCGCGCGACGGTCGAGTCACACCGCCGGCTTTCAAGCCTCGTCCAGCGTTCACAATGCGACGTGCGGCGCCACGTTATGTGTTCGCATCGGCTGCGCGCAGGTATGCCAGCTGAGCCCGCACCGACAGCTCGGCGGCCGGCCATAGCGCCCGGTCGACATCGGCGTAAACCTGCTCGACAACCGCTCGCGGCGACATCGCGTGGCCACCGGCGGACAACGCCTGACGAACCTGCTCCAATCGCTGTTCGCGGTGTGCCAGATACTGCTGCGCAATCGTGCCGGCGTCAGCCAGTTCCGGCCCGTGCCCGGGCAGCACCGTGACCCCGGTGAGCGTGGCCAGCCGGTGTAGCGACGCCAGGTAATCGGCCAACACCCCATCCGGATACGCGACGACCGTAGTACCGCGGCCCAGGATCGTATCGCCGGTAAGAACCGCGGCCGGCAGCTCCAGTGCCGAACCCGGATCCGACGTCTCCGAAGGCAAGACAAAGCACAGCGAGTCGGATGTGTGCCCGGGCGTCGCCCAAATCTGCACGGCGACCCCGGCTCCGGACACCTCTGCACCTTCTGACAAGCCCTCACCGCCATATCGGTGGGCCGGGTCGAGGGCGCGCACCGGAGCCCCGGTCAACTCGTGCAGCCGCCGGGCCCCCGCGGAATGGTCGGCATGGCCATGCGTGAGCAGGATCAGCTCGATCGAACCGGCAGCATCCTTGATCGCGGCGAAGTGCCGCTCGTCATCAGGACCGGGATCCACCACGATGGCGCTGCGCCGGTCCGGGGCGTCGCGCAGAACCCAAGTATTGGTGCCCTCCAGCGTCATCGCGGACGGGTTGTCGGCGAGCACGACACCGGCCCGGTCGGTGACCTGGCGCAGCGTCTCGTACTGCATCGTCACGACGGCTTTCGTCCCGACGCGGTAAGGAATTCGGCTGGCAGCGGCAGGACGGTGCCGTTGCCGAGATCGGCGACCAGCGCACCGGACGCGGCACGGCGAATCTGCGGCTGCACCGGTGTGATCACCCGTTGCCCGGCAACCGCCAGCGCCTCGGCGACCGTGCCGAACGGCAGGAGTTCGGTCAAAGTGCAGATCGTCGGCGGCAGCATCGGGCGTTGCCCTGCCTCGTACTCGGCGAGCGCGGCCGCCACACCGATCCAGTCGGCGTGCGAGGCCTCCGAGGTGACCGCGGCGGCATTCAGCCCTTCCGGTAGCCCGGCGATGAAGAAGTAAGTGTCGTAGCGGCGCGGTTCGGCGGCAGGTGTTATCCAGCGCGCCCACGGGCGCAACGCGTCCGGCGGCAGCACGACGTCGACCTCTTCGACCGTCTCGCGGATCGCAGCCGCGACGATCGCGCCCGCGTGAGCAACGGACAGCCCGAGTTGCTCCGCCATCGCAGACACTCCGGCATCCCCGAGCGCGTCGGAATCCTCGACCTTGCCGCCCGGGAACACTGACATTCCCGGGGCAAACGCAATCTTCGGGACGCGACGGAGCAGCCAGGTCTCAACGCCGCCCGCGCCGTCCGCGCCGTCTCGCAAAAGCACGACGGTGGCGGCCTCGCGAGGGGCGACCGGCTCCGCCGGGTCAGGCACGGTCATCGACCTGATTGTGTCACGGTCATCGACCTGATTGTGCATTGCGATGCTGACTCATCTGACCTCGACGATGATCTCGACCTCGACCGGGGCATCCAGCGGCAGCGAAGCGACGCCGACAGCCGAGCGGGCATGTGCACCGGCTTCGCCGAAGACCTCGCCGATGAAATTCGACGCTCCGTTGACCACGGCTGGCTGGCCGGTGAAGTCGGGCGTCGATGCCACGAAGCCGACCACCTTGATCACTCGGATCACGTAGTCGAGGTCCACTACCGAATGCACGGCGGCCAGCGCGTTCAGAGCGCAGGTACGGGCAAGGCCCGCGGCCTCTTCTGCGGTGACCTCGCCGCCGACCTTGCCGGTTGCCTGCAACTCGCCGCCGACGATCGGGAGCTGTCCCGAGGTATAGACGTAGGAGCCGGTTCGCACCGCAGGCACGTACGAGGCAAGCGGAGTGGGCACGGTGGGCAGTTCGATGCCCAATTCGGACAGGCGCTGCAATGGCGCTGAGGTCGGTGAGTTCACACCCGCAACCTACCGTCCGGCGCGTGAGGCGTGACCGAGTGTTGTGACACCAGATTGCCAACCCGGAACGTCCCGACGGCGCGCCGGCGACCACCCGCTTTGTAGGCTGACGGGATGTCCCTGTCTCCGACCCTGCCGCGGCTGCACGTGGTGTCCGGCAAGGGCGGCACCGGTAAGACCACGGTCGCGGGCGCCCTGGCCCTGGCTCTGGCCGGGCAGGGGCAGCGGGTTCTTCTCATCGAGGTGGAGGGACGGCAGGGCCTGGCCCAACTGTTCGACACCCCGCCGCTGCCATATGTCGAAACGCGACTGGCCGCCACCCGCGGTGGCGAGGTCATCGGGCTGGCCATCGACGTCGAGGCAGCGATGCTGGAATACCTCAACATGTTTTACAACATCAAGCGCGGCGGCTCGGTGCTTCGCAAGATGGGCGCGATCGACTTCGTCACGACGATCGCCCCGGGCCTGCGCGACGTCATCCTCACCGGCAAGGTCAAGGAGGCCGCGTCCAGGGCAGTCGATGGTGGGCCGGTGTTCGGCTCGGTCGTCGTCGACGCACCGCCGACCGGACGGATCACTCAGTTCCTGGACGCGACGAATGAGGTCGCCGGGCTGACGAAGTTCGGCCCCATTCACAAGCAGAGTCTCGGCGTCACCGCCCTGTTGCACTCGCCGCAGACCGCAGTGCATCTGGTGACCTTGCTCGAGGAGATGCCGGTTCAGGAAACTCTCGACGCCGCCGAGCAACTCAGCGCTGTGGGTTACCGGGTCGGTCAGGTGATCGTCAATCGGGCACGTCCCGACCTGGTCGCCGCAGACATGATGGGACGCAGCGGACCGGATACCAGCCTGCTCGCCGAAGGATTGACCGAGGCCGGCTTGGATTCCAGCTTGGCGCCGATGCTGGTCAGCCAGGTGGCCGACTACGCACAACGGCAGTCGATCCAGGCTGCCAACGCACGCGAGCTGGAAGAGACCGGGCGGCCCATCGTGCGGCTGCCGGAACTGGCGCCGCCGATGGATCTTGGCAGTCTCTTCGAGCTTGCCGAGACGCTCGACATCGAGAGCTGGGCGCGATGACTCCCGCGAAGCGCCGTCCCGCCCCGCCCGCTCTGGACATCGACGGTCTCCTCAAAGACCCGGACATCAAGGTCATCGTCACGTGCGGCAGCGGCGGAGTCGGCAAGACGACGACGGCTGCGGCGCTGGCATTGCGGGCTGCCGAACAGGGACGCCGGGTGGTCGTACTCACGATCGACCCGGCGCGCCGGCTTGCGCAGTCACTCGGGCTGACGCAGCTGGACAACACTCCACGGCTGGTCCCCGGAGTCGGCGCCACCCCAGCCAACCCGGCCGATCGCGCAACAAAGACGGGCGCCACGGCGGACAAAGTTGCACGATCGGGTGACGAGACCGGCGCCTTGCTGGCGATGATGCTGGACATGAAGCGCACCTTCGACGACGTGGTCAGCGCCCACACCACCCCGGACAAGGCGGCCCAGATCTTCGCCAATCCGTTCTACCAATCGCTGTCAGCGTCCTTTGCCGGCACGCAGGAATACATGGCCATGGAGAAGCTGTCGCAGTTGCGGGCCCAGCTGGTCGAGCACGGTGGCTGGGACCTGATCGTGGTCGACACGCCGCCGTCCCGTTCGGCGCTGGACTTCCTCGACGCCCCGCAACGGCTCGGCCGCTTCCTTGACGGACGGATGATCCGATTGCTTACCGCGCCCGCGCGGGCTGGCGGCAAGGCCTACCTCAAGGTGGTGACGGCATCCTTCGGCCTGTTCACCAAGGTGCTCAACAGGATTCTGGGCAACGACCTGCTCAGCAACGTCTCGGCATTCGTGGCCTCGCTGGAAACCATGTTCGGCGGTTTCCGGGAACGCGCCGAACAGACCTACGAGCTTCTCAAGGGCGAGGACACCGCTTTCATCGTCGTCGCCTCGCCGGAACCGGATGCGTTGCGCGAAGCGTCATTCTTCGTCGAGCGGTTGCAGTTCGAGCAGATGCCGCTGACCGGCGTGGTGCTGAACCGGGTCCACTCGGCCGCCAGCGGCCTGAGCAGGCAACGGGCCGAGGCTGCTGTGGAGCGGCTCGCCGAACTCGACGACCCCGGACCCGCGCAACGGCTCGCCTTGGTCGCGCTGGAGGTGCACGCCGAACTGGCCGAGGCAGCCGCACATGACCAGGCCATCGCAGCGCGGTTCGCCGCTGCGCATCCGGACATCGCACAGCGTTCGGTGCCGGCGTTGGCCAGCGACGTGCACGACCTCGCCGGGCTGCGCCGGATCGGTGAGAAGCTGGCCGGCACCAGTTAGACGTCAGTCCTCGGTCAGTGCCGTACGGACCGCAGCCGGGGCCGGACAGCCGCGCCCACGAACTCCTCGGAAACCGGGGCAGCCTGGAAGAAGGACCGCCAGGACGAGACGTCCGGCCGGCGGCGCAGCAGCGTGCGGCGCTCGCGTTCGGTCATGCCGCCCCAGACTCCGAACTGAGCCTGGCTGTCCAGCGCTTCGGCCAGGCAGTCGATCCGCACCGGACAACCCATGCAGATGGCCTTGGCTTTGTGCTGAGCAGCGCCCACGACGAAAAGTGATTCGGGATCGACATCGCGGCACGCGCCGTGCGATGCCCACTCTGGGTCGCCGGTGACCCTTGGTATGTCTGGCACCCGTGATGCTGTCATGCGTCCCCCGATCGCCATTTCACACGTAACTCAACTACGGTGTTATCGGACAGTAGGTTATGAGAACGCCATGAGCAAGGCTCGATGCGAGATTGATCCCTTTCCCGAGGACCTTGCAGGCATCATGTCCGAGTCATCCTGATATCGGTAGATCGCTGGATGAAGCGGGTCGGGGCTCGCCGTAGACTCTCCGATCGTGGCAAGTGCATCCGGAACCACCATCGCAAAAAAACTGGCCCAGTTGATCGGACTTCTCGTCGTGCTCGGCGTGCTGGCGGCCGGTCTGCTCCTGCCTTATGTGGGCGGTGTCGGTCTGGCTGCGAAATCGGGGGCAGACAAGTTCCTGAACACCCCGTGCACCCTCACCGAGGAGCCGGTCCAGCAGAAGACGACCCTGCTCGCCAGCGACGGCAAGACTGTGATCGCGACGCTGTTCGACCAGAACCGGTCCGTCGTGTCGCTGAACAAGGTCCCCAAGGCCGTCACCGATGCGTTGATCTCCACCGAGGACCGGCGCTTCTATCAGCACCACGGCGTCGATATGCGCGGTCTGATCCGCGGTGCGCTGAAGACGTCCAACGGTGACACCCAGGGCGCTTCAACGCTCACCGAGCAGTACGTGAAGCAGGTGCGGTACTACAACGCCAACACCGACGCCGAGCGTGCAGCCGCGATCGCGCAGAACGTGGACCGCAAGATCTCCGACGCCAAGTGCGCCCTGCAACTGGAGAAGAAGTATTCGAAGGCCCAGATCCTGGAGAAGTACCTCAACATCGCCTTCTTCGGCGAGAACTCCTACGGCATCCAGACGGCCGCGCAAACCTTCTTCGGTGAGGACGTCAGCAAGCTGACGGTTCCGCAGGCCGCACTGCTGGTCGGCCTCGTCAAGAGCCCGACCACTCTCGATCCTTACAACTACCTGGCCGACGCCCGCGCCAGGCGTGACCTGGTGATCGGGAACATGGCCAGCCAGGGTGACATCACACCGGCCCAGGCCACCGCGTACCAGGCGACACCGGTCAAGCTCGCCCGGTTGACCCTGCCGCCGCGTGGCTGCGCGTTCGCCAACCCCCAGATCCTCAACGCCGGCTTCTTCTGCGATTACGCAACCCAGTGGCTGCACGACACCGGCGGGCTGAGCGATCAGAAGGTCAACACCGGCGGCCTGCGGATCGTGACGACTCTGGATGTCGCACTGCAGAACAACGGCCAGAACGCTATCTGGACGCAGAGCGGACTCGATCCCAAGAACCCGTACCTTCTCGCCATGCCGTCGGTCAATCCGAGCGATGGTGCGATCACGAGCATGATCACCGACAAGAAGTACGGCAATCGCAAGGGTGATCCGTCCTATACCGAAGGGCCGATCTTCACCAAGCCGTACGCGGGGTCCGGTTCGACGTACAAGTACTTCACCGCGCTCGCGGCCCTCAAGTCCGGGGCCACCCCGGATCTGGTTCTGAATGCACCGAGCCCGTACCACGTCAAGGTCTGCACCAGTCCTGACGCGGCGGCTTACAGCCCCAGCAACGCCGGCAGCTACGACCCGAACCTGCCGCTGCGCAAGGCACTGCCAGAATCCTCGAACACGTATTTCGTCGCGATGGAGGACCAGTACTTCGGTTGCAACATCGCGCCGATCGTCAACACGGCCACCGGGCTGGGCATGACGGCCTTGAACGCGACCGAGTCCAATGGCAAGACCATCGCCCAGAACCGCATCGCCGGCAACAGCCTGACGTTCACCCTGGGCCAGGAGTCGACGTCGGTGCTCCAGCTGACCGGTGCGTTCAGCGCGCTGGCCAACGGCGGCACGTTCTGCCCGCCGACGCCGATCAAGTCGGTTACCGACCCGTCCGGCAACCCCGTGTCGTTCAAGAAGCCCGGCTGCAGTCGCCAGTTCGATCCGTGGGTCGCCAACACGATGCTCAACATCATGACCAACGACACCAACCCGAGCGGTACGGGCGGAACGGCCAGTCAGTACTTCGGCAACTGGTACGGAAGTGGTGGCAGTCTGATCGCAGGTAAGACCGGTACCAACAACGCAGCCGATCCGGTGACCGGTAAGGACAACGGGCTGAACTCCGCGCTCTGGTTCGTCGGCGTGACACCGAAGTTCGTGTCAGCCGCTGCGTTGGTGAACCCCGACAGGCCGAACCTGGCGATCCAGAACGTTCCGGGTATCACCGCCGGTAACAACGGTGCGGACACCTTCGGTGCGTACGCGGCGAAGTTCTGGCTGCAGGCCTTCGGGCCGTCCCTGATGCCTCAGAAGTGGACCTGGCCCACCGTGGATTCGACGCCGGGCACGCCGGTGCAGAACGTCGACGGCCGCACGGTGCAGGACGCTACCCAGGCGCTGCAGACCCAGGGCTTCAAGGTGAAGGTGCTCACCAGCCAGACCTGCGCCAGCCCATACCCGCAGGGCACGATCTCCGGCTACAGCCCAGGTATCGCCTTGCCCGGCGCGACGATCACGCTGTGCGTGTCCAGCGGCTACCGGCCCTACGTCTACGTCCCGCCAGTGAAAAAGCCGACCACCAAGCCGCCGTCGAGTGGCCCTGCGCCACGTCCTACCCGCACCCACGGTGGTGGGGGCGGCGGCTAGCTGGTCTGCGCTCAGCGACCGGTTGATCGGCGCTCGACTCAGCCCAGCTGGCGGCGGACCTCGTCGGAAACCCTTTTGCCGTCGGCCCGTCCGGCGACCTGCGGTGTCACGACCTTCATGACCTGCCCCATCTGACGCTGCTCGGTCGCACCCGACTCTGCCACCGCCGCGCGTACCAGCGCGGCGAGTTCCTGGTCGGACAGTTGAGTCGGCAGGTAGCGCGCCAGCACCTTCTCCTCGTCGCGTTCGCGCTGGGCCTGCTCCGTCCGGCCGCCGCCGTCGAAGGCCTCGGCCGCCTCTCGGCGTTTCTTGGCCTCGCGGTTGATGACCTTGAGCACCTCGTCATCGGACAGCTCCCGCGCGGCCGAACCGGAGACCTCCTCGGTGGTCACGGCGGTGAGCAGCATCCGCAACGTCGCCGTGCTCAACTCGTCACGAGCCTTCATTGCGGTCGTCAGGTCCGATTTCAGCTGGCTCTTCAGGTCATCCATATCGACCACGCTAGTTGGCGCGGCTTCATGCCAGCGAGCGAATTGGCAATTGCGGCCGACGTCTAGGCTGGCGCCATGTCTGTCGCTTTCCGTACGACCGCCGCATTGGGCGTGCTCGGTGCCTCGGTAGCGGCCTACGGTGCGCTCATCGAACGCAATCTGTTCACGCTGCGACGGTTCGCGGTGCCGGTACTCGATCCAGGCAGTCCGGCCTTGCGGGTCCTGCATCTGTCCGACCTGCACCTGACCGCCGTGCAGCATCGCAAGCAGGCGTGGATCTCTGACCTGGCGCGGCTCCAACCGGATCTCGTGGTCAACACCGGCGACACGTCCTCAGACCCGGATGCGATCCCGGCGATCATCCGGACCCTGTCGCCGCTGTTCGACTTCCCCGGCGTCTTCGTGCCCGGCAACAACGATTATTTCGTCCCCAAGCCGAAGAACCCGATGCGCTACTTCATGCCGAACAAGATCGGCGCACTGGACGGACGCACCCGGATGCCGTGGCCGGAGCTGTCGGCGGCGATGGAGTCCAAGGGCTGGCAGGATCTCACTCACGTGAGGTCCACCATCGGTGTGGCGGGAACATCGGTCGCCTTGGCCGGCACGGACGACCCTCACCTGGGTAAGGCCCGATACGCCAAGATCGCCGGCCCGGCTGACCAGTCCGCGGCCGTACGGATCGGCGTCACCCATTCCCCGGAACCGCGGATGCTGTCGGCCTTCGCAGGCGACGGGTACGACCTGGTGCTGGCCGGGCACACCCACGGCGGCCAGATCCGGGTGCCGTTCGGGCCGGCCATCGTCACCAACTGCGGCATCGATGTCCATCGGGCCCGCTGGCTGCACCGGTGGGACGAGCGGATGTGGTTCAACGTCTGTGCTGGGCTCGGCACGAATCCGTTCATGCCGGTCCGGATCGGTTGCCGTCCCGAAGCGGTGCTGCTGACCCTGCTGCCGCGCGACGCCGTCATCGCCTGACCGTGGTCCTGCAGGATTCAGGGGTCGGTTATGCTTGGCCGGTTGCGACCGGGGTGTGGCGCAGCTTGGTAGCGCGCTTCGTTCGGGACGAAGAGGCCGTGGGTTCGAATCCCGCCACCCCGACCAGGAATGATACTCATAACCATTAACGACCTCTGTAACGGAGGTCGTTTTGGTGTCCAAGCGCTCCAATCGCTAACACACCTTGCGGGATGCCCACGAACCACGACCCCTGTTGCAATGTTTCGAGTAAGAC
>DASXHV010000050.1:0-1661 GCA_036488285.1 Jatrophihabitans sp.
CTCATCGGAAATGCCGATGCCGCCCAGGATTTGGACGCAGCGGTCGGCTACCTTGAACAGCTCCTCGGACACATAGGCCTTGACCATCGAGCTCTCGTGTCTGCCGGTGCCTCGATCTCCCTTGTCCAGCGTCCAGCATGCCCACCAGATCCCGAGCCGGCATTGCTGCAAAGCGATTTCGTTGTCGGCGATCATGAAGCTGACGCCCTGATGTTCACCGAGCGTCTTGCCGAACGCGGTCCGCTCGCGGGCGTGCCGCACCGCGATCGACTGCGCGCGTGAAGCGGCCCCGAGCCAGCGCATGCAGTGGGTCAGCCGCGCAGGCGCCAGCCGCATCTGTGCGTAGCGCAAGGCCTGCCCGACCTGCCCAAGCACTGCCGAGGCGGGCAGTCGCAGATCGTTGAACCGCACGACGCCATGGCCTTCGACGTAGTTGCGGTCCATCGTGTTCATCACCCGCTCGATCTCGATGCCCGGGGTCGCACCGTCGCACAAGAACAATGTCGGCCCACTGGAGTCTGGGCCGCCGTGCGCGTTCGGCGCGACGCGGGCCATGATGATCCAGGTCCGGGCGCCGTTGGCTCCGGTGATCAACCACTTGTGGCCGTTGATGACGTAGTCGCTGCCGTCGAATTCCGCCATCGTGGCCAGCTGGTTGGGATCCGAACCGGCGCCGCCGGGCTCGGTCATCGCGAACACCGACCGCTGCGCCCCGTCGATCACCGGGATCAGGAATTCGTCGACCTGCTCGGGGTTGGCGACCTTGCCCAGCAGGAACATGTTGCCCTCGTCGGGTGCGGCGCAGTTGAGCGCGATCGGGCCCAGCGTCGACCAGCCGGCTGCCTCGAACAGCACGGCCTGCTCGCGGTGCGACGGCTCACGGCCACCAAAACGCTTGGGCGCCTGGAATGTCAGCAGCCCGGCCTCGCGGGCCAGCTCCACCAATTCGCTGCGCAGCGCATCGTCGGGACCGTGCCGGGTCAGGCGAGGGTCGGTCTCGTAGGGCACGATCTTGTCGACGACGAACGCGCGGATTTCGTCGCGCAACCCCGCGATGTCAGCGGGTACCTCGAAATCGATCATGCGGATTCCATCAGCGTCAGCGCCTGCTCGAACAGCCGCACGGTGGCCTCGTGCAGCAGGTCGCCGACCTCCTTCGGGGCCTTGCCGGCGCTGGCCCGGGCGTTCGTGCCCTCCAGCACGATGCCGAGTTTGAAGCAGGCCAGCACGGTGTACCAGGTGACGTGCGACAGGTCGCGGGTGGTGTTGCGGGCGTAGCGCTCGACAGATCGCTCGGGGCGGCCAGTCCGCCCTTCTCGAAAAGCGTTCCGCCGAACGCGGCGGACTGTCCCCACGTGGCCAGCAGCCAGCCGAGGTCCAATAGCGGATCGCCGATCGTGGACATCTCCCAGTCGACGATCGCGACGACCTCAGGGCCGGTGCGGGAGAACATCACGTTGGCCGCGTGGTAATCCCCGTGCATGATGCCCGGTGTCCACGCCGTCGGACGGCCTTCTTCGAGCCAGTCGGCCACCTCGTCGACGCCGGGAATGTCTGGGCCAGGGTAGTTTTCGAACTCCCGGTAGGACTCCAACTCTGAAAGCCAGCGTGGCACTTGGCGTTCCAGGAACCCGTCTGGCTTGCCGTAATCGCTCAAGCCC
>DASXHV010000090.1:0-12465 GCA_036488285.1 Jatrophihabitans sp.
GACCACATCGTGCACGGCGTCGAGGAATCCAGCACGCACAGCTACGTCGAGCCGGATTGGGCGCGCACCACAGTCGGTACTCGGCTCCAACCGGGGGAGAAACTCGGCATCACCAAATTCGTCTCCTACGGCTGGTCGAGCCAACGGTCGGTGCCGGCGCTGCGGGACCAGGTGGATGCCGCGCTGTCGGCCGTATTGCACACCGGCTGGGACGGTCTGGTTGCCGAACAGCGTGCCTACGTCGATGAATTCTGGGACGGTGCCGACGTCGAGGTCGAAGGTGATCCGGCGGTGCAGCAGGCCGTCCGGTTCGGCCTGTTCCACGTTCTGCAGGCCGGCGCGCGCGCCGAACAGCGCGCTATTGCCGCCAAGGGCCTGACCGGAACCGGTTACGACGGGCACGCCTTCTGGGACAGCGAGAGCTATGTGCTGCCGGTGCTGAGCGCGACCGCGCCCCGAGCAGCAGCCGACGCATTGCGTTGGCGGCACAGCACGCTGGATCTTGCACTGGAACGCGCGCACGCCTTGAACCTCAAGGGTGCAGTATTTCCATGGCGGACGATCCGAGGGCAGGAATGCTCGGCGTACTGGCCGGCCGGCACCGCAGCTTTTCACGTGAACGCCGACATCGCGGTCGCTGCAGCACGGCACGTGCACTGGACCGGCGACCAGGACTTCGACCGGGACTGCGCGCTGGCCCTACTCGTGCATAGCGCGCGGCTGTGGATGTCACTCGGATACCACGGTGACGACGGAGAATTCCACATCGACGGGGTGACCGGGCCGGACGAGTACAGCGCGATCGTCGACGACAACACGTACACCAATCTGATGGCCGCGCGGAACCTGCGCTATGCCGCCGACACCGCAACCCGCTGGCCGGACCAGGCCGCTGCACTGGATGTCACCGACGACGAACTCGTCACCTGGCGAACTGCCGCCGACACGGTGTCCGTGCCGTACGACGACGTGCTCGGCATGCCGGAACAGGACCGTGGCGCGACCACACATGAGGTGTGGGACTTCGAAGCCAGCGCGGCCAACGATGGCTACCCGTTGCTGCTGCACGCCCCGTACTTCGACATCTACCGCAAGCAAGTGGTCAAGCAGGCCGACCTGGTCCTGGCGATGCACTGGTGCGGGGACTCGTTCACATCTGAGGAAAAGGCAAAAGGCTTCGCCTACTACGAGGCCTTGACGGTTCGGGACTCGTCCCTGTCGGCCTGCTCGCAGTCCGTGATGGCTGCTGAGGTCGGGCACCTGGACCTCGCGTACGAATACCTCGTCGAGGCCGCCAGCATGGATCTGCGCGACCTGGAGAACAACACCAGCGACGGTGTTCACGTCGCGTCTCTGGCCGGATCCTGGCTCGCGCTGGTGTGTGGCTTCGGGGGGATGCGCGATCACAACGGCGAATTGAGCTTCGCGCCCCGCCTGCCACAGGCCTTCACCAAACTTACCTTCGCGGTCCGTTGGCGTGGCTGCAAGGTCCGGGTGTCGATCGGCGATGAGGAGGCGACGTATGCCGTCGAGGACGGTGCAGGAGCCAGCATCAGCCTCAGCCATCACGGCACCCCGATGACGGTGAGCGCGGACGCACCGGTGACCCTTCCGATCCCGGCGATCACGCCACTGACCGAGACTCCGCATCAGCCCGCCGGGCGTGAGCCACGCTGCCGGCTGATACCCCTCCCGGACGACGAGCCGGCTTGACGCGTGGCCGCCGGACGACACGCGGCGACCTAGCCCACGACCGCGTTCACGGGCATCTAGGGTCGACAGCACCGTGCAGGGCGTCCGGCGCGGGCAGGGTTCGACCAGCGAGGTGACCTATGAGGGTGCAGTTGAAACCGCGAAACAACGTCCTGTACGACTTGCTGTCCGAAGCAGGCCGAAATGTGGCCGCGGCCGCCGACGTGCTCATCGGGCTGCTCGAGCCGGCGGCGGACCGGCGCAAGGTCGCCGAGGCGATGCGTGAGGTAGAGCATCGCAACGACGCGGTTACGCACCGCATCCTGCGCCAGCTCAACGAGAGTTTCGTGACACCGTTCGATCGCGAGGACATCTACCGGCTGGCCGGAAATATCGATGACGTGGTGGATGCGATGGAGGAAGCCACCGACTTCATCGAACTTGCCGACGTCGGGCCGCTGCCGCGGTTGATGATCGATCAGGTCAGGCTGGTTCATCGGGCTGCCATCGAGACGGCTGAGGCGATGTCCCGGCTGCGTACACTCGCCGATCTCGAGCCCTACTGGATCGAGGTGAACCGGCTGGAGAACGAGGCGGACCGGGTCTACCGCAAGCTGTTGTCCCGGTTCTTCAGCGGCGAGTACGAGGTCATGACGATGCTGAAATTGCGCGAGGTGGCCGAGACGTTCGAACGTGCCGCAGACGCCCTGGAGCACGTAGCGCACGCTGTCGAAACCATCGCCGTCAAGGAATCGTGACGATGCCGTTCTCCCTGGGCAACCGACCACGGCCCAAGGAGTGCACCGAGGTGGTCCTGTGATCGCGCTGGTCATCATCATCGTGGTTGTCGCGCTCGCGTTCGATTACACGAATGGCTTCCACGACTCGGCGAACGCCATCGCGACGAGCGTTTCGACCCGGGCGCTTACTCCCCGGGTGGCGTTGGCGATGGCCGCGATCGCCAACGTGCTCGGTGCGCTCATCTCCACGAAGGTTGCGGCCACCGTCGGCAAGGGAATCATCAACACCCCGCACGGTAAGTCGGGACTGATCGTCGTGCTTGCGGCGTTGATCGGTGCGATCGTCTGGAACCTCGGCACCTGGTGGTTCGGCCTGCCGTCCTCCTCGTCCCATGCCCTGATCGGCGGTCTGGTCGGCGCGGCGCTTGCTGGATCCGGAGGCGTCAAGTGGAGTGGCGTCCTCGACAAAGTCGTGATTCCGATGGTGGTCTCACCGGTGATCGGCCTCGTCCTGGGTTTCGCGTTCATGCTGGCGGTGCTCTGGATCTTCCGGAATGCCAATCAACACCGGATGAACGGCCGATTCAGGTCCGCACAGACAGTCTCTGCCGCAGCGATGGCGTTCGGGCACGGCACGCAGGACGCCCAGAAGACCATGGGCGTCATAGCACTGACCCTTACGGTTTCCGGGCATCTCGGCAGCAATGAGGGAATTCCACTCTGGGTCATCTTGTCATCGGCGGCCGCGATCTCGCTCGGGACGTACTCCGGCGGCTGGCGGATCATGCGCACGGTCGGACGACGGATCTACTCGTTGTCGCCGGTAAGCGGATTTGCCGCGCAGACAGTGGCCAGCGCGGTGATGCTGGGCACCTCGCAGCTTGGCCTGCCGGTGTCGACGACGCACGTCATCAGCACCTCGATCATGGGCGTCGGTGCCACCCGCCGGTTGTCGGCGGTGCGCTGGGGCGTAGCCGGAAACATCGTTGCAGCCTGGATCCTCACGCTGCCCGCGGCGGCTCTGATGGCTGCTCTGGCCCAGTGGATGCTCGCCCCGTTGGGAAACTGAACCCGGGTCGCATCGGTCGGATGGGCGGTTCACCGGCCTGACCTGATAGCTGGATCGGTTGTAGATTTATGGCTCCATCCATTCCGAGCTGCCGGGTGCCGCGTGGGCGCAAGTCCTACGGCAATCCGCGGGGGTCATTCATGGCGCACTTTTCCCCTGGATTCCGAGGCCGCAGAGCCGACACCGACGTGCAGTTGCCGCCAGGCCAGTATCTGACCGAAGACTTTCCGGTTCTGTCGGCCGGCCCTACCCCACGAATCCCTTTGGATCGTTGGGAGTTCGTAGTCACGACCGAAGTCGGCCGAGCGTATCGATGGTCGTGGGAACAATTATTGGCGCTGCCGGCCGAGAATCCGACTGTGGATATCCATTGCGTGACGCGCTGGTCGAAACTCGCGACGTCGTGGCAGGGCGTTTCGCTCGACGTACTGCTGGCCGAGGTTGAAACGGCGGCGGACTATGCGATGGTCCATTCGTTCGGCGGCTATACCACCAACGTGCCGCTGCAGGATCTGCTCGACGGGCAGGCCTGGGTCGTGCACCGGTTCGAAGGCGAGGAACTGCCCGCAGAGCACGGTGGTCCGGCTCGCCTGCTGGTACCGCATCTGTACTTCTGGAAATCGGCCAAGTGGGCGCGCGGGATTCAACTGATGCTGCAGGACGAACCAGGTTTCTGGGAAACGGCCGGCTATCACGATTACGGCGATCCGTGGCGTGAGCAGCGATATCAAGGCGACTAGCGTGCCGCCGGTAGGTGCTCGGCTGACCTGGCACACAGCGAGGCTGGTCGGGTACCGGGACGAGACCGCCACTGCGCGCACCCTGCAATTGGAGGTTGCGGACTGGCCTGGGCATCTGGCCGGTCAGCACGTCGATGTCCGGCTCACCGCCGAGGACGGCTACCAGGCAGTGCGCAGCTACTCTCTCGCTGCCCCGGCGGCTGCCAATCACGTCGAGCTGATGGTGCAACGGGTGGCGGGCGGTGAAGTTTCGCCTTACCTCACCGAGGTGTTCTCGGTCGGGGACGCTATCGAGGTTCGGGGCCCGGCGGGTGGCTGGTTCGTATGGCGTCCGAGCGATGCCGAGCCGGTGCTGCTGATAGCGGGCGGCGCGGGGATCGTGCCGCTGATGGCCATGGTTCGCGCCCGTCGAGCTGCCGCCAGCCGGGTGCCGTTCCGGTTGATCTACTCGCTGCGCAGCTCGGAGGAGTTTTGCTACGCCGACGAACTGCGCGTGCCGCAACCGGGCGATGGTGGTCTGGACACCACTCTCGTGTTCACCCGTAAACCACCTGAAGGGTTCTCCAGACCGCCCCAGCGGCTCGGCATCGCCGACGTCAACACCGGTGGCTGGCCACCAGAGTTCGAGCCGAGTTGCTTCGTATGCGGCCCGACCGGATTCGTTGAGGCGGCCGCCGACATCCTGGTGGCGCTGGGCCACGACGCGCGCCGGATCAAGACCGAACGCTTCGGTCCAACGGGAGGCTGACATGACACAGGACTACGAGGACGGCAACGCCTTGGCCGGTCCCTTGCGAGAGATCTTCGCGGTCGATGTCACGGCCGCGATCGGGCAGTGCGTCAACTGCGGACTCGCCGGGCCGGTGGCGCAATTGCGGGTGTACGCACGGGCGCCCGGCATGGTGGCGCGCTGCCCGGCCTGCGATGCGGTCGTGATGCGGCTGGTCCGCGGTCCTCATTCTGCGTGGCTGGATCTCACCGGCACGGTGAGCCTGCGCATCCCCGTCGAGAATTGAGAGGTTTCTTCATGACCAAACCACGCATGCCCGTCGTCTTCGTCCATGGGCTATGGCTGCACGCAACGAGCTGGGGTCCTTGGATCGCCCTGTTCCGTGACGCCGGCTACGAACCCATCGCCCCGGGATGGCCAGGCGAACCGGCGACCGTCGAGGACTCCCGCCAGCAGCCGGATCTCGTCGCAAACGTCGGAATCGACGACGCCACGAACCATTTCGCCAACGTCATCGACTCACTCGAGGCAAATCCCATCATCATCGGCCATTCCTTCGGCGGACTGATCGCCGAGAAACTCCTAGGCCAGGGACTCGGTGCCGCTGGCGTGGCCATCGACCCGGCCCAGATCAAGGGAGTACTGCCGCTGCCGCTGGCCCAGCTGAGGGCGGCGCTGCCGGGGCTGGGCAACCCGGCCAACATTCACCGGGCAATCTCACTGACCCAGAAAGAATTCCGGTTCGGCTTCGGCAACGCCGTGACAGAGGAAGAGTCGAACGAGCTGTTCGACAAGTGGAGCATTCCCTCGCCGGCCCGGCCGCTGTTCCAAGCCGCGGCTGCGAACTTCGCGCTGCATTCCGAGGTGAAGGTCGACACCGGTAACGAGACGCGTGGCCCGTTGCTGCTCATCTCGGGCACCGAGGATCACACCGTTCCCGACCTGACGACGCGGTCGACGCTGAAGCAGTACCGCCACTCGACGGCCGTCACCGAACTTAAGCAGTTCGAGGGGCGGGGCCACTCGCTGACCGTCGACAGCGGCTGGAAAGAAGTTGCCGACGCGGTGCTGGACTGGCTGAAGGTCAACGGACTCTGACCGAAACGCAAGTCGCGGTCCAAGGGGGTCGGACCCTGGCCGGGAATATCACCGGCGCGGACTTCGTCATCGATGGTGGTCTCATCACGACGCTCTGAAACCAGTAATGTGCTGCGAATCGTCGTCGAGGTGTGGCAGAGAGGTGCTTCGATGTTCGTTCCACGCCAACTGTTGCGGTGTTGTGATGGTTGTTGACGAGGCGGCGTCCCGGCAGGTCAGGTTGGACCAGGCCGCCGGCCGATGGGTGTTGGTCGCGGCCGTTCTCGGATCGGGCTTGGCGGGCATCGACGCGACCGTCGTCAACGTCGCGCTGCCAGCGCTGGGCCGCGATCTGCATGCGAGCTTCTCCGGGCTGCAGTGGACGATAAACGGCTACACCCTCACCTTGGCGGCGCTCATCCTGCTCGGTGGTTCGCTTGGCGATCGCTTCGGCCGGCGCCGGGTGTTCGTCCTCGGCGTGGTCTGGTTCGCAACCGCCTCGGCGTTGTGCGCGATTGCTCCGTCCATCGGGGTCCTGATCGCCGCCAGAGCCCTGCAAGGTGTCGGCGGTGCCCTGCTCACACCCGGCAGCCTGGCGATGATCTCCGCGTCCTTCGTACCCGATGACCGGGCCAAGGCGATCGGTGCCTGGTCGGGTTTCGGTGGCATCGCCAGCGCGATTGGGCCGTTCATCGGCGGCTATCTCGTCGCCGGTCCGGGCTGGCGGTGGATCTTCCTCATCAACGTGCCCCTGGCTGTCGTCGTCGTGCTGATCGCCCGGCGTCACGTGCCCGAGACCCTGGACCCGGACGCGGTTGCGCATCTGGATGTGCTGGGTGCCGTTCTCGGGGCGGTCGGACTGGGCGGTGTCACGTACGCGCTGATCGACGCAGGCGGCGGCTGGTCGTTGGGTGTGATCGTCTCTGCGGTGCTGGGCATTGCGGGCCTCGCCGGATTCATCGCAACCGAGTTGCGCAGCCGGCACCCGATGCTGCCGCCGGACATCTTCGCCAATCGGCAGTTCACGGCAGCAAACCTGGTGACCTTCGTGGTTTATGCCGCGTTGGGCGGGGTGTTCTTCCTACTTGTGGTCGACCTGCAGGTCGTTGCAGGGTTCTCGCCGCTGCTGGCGGGGACGGCGTTGTTGCCCGTCACCGTGATCATGCTCATGTTGTCGGCGCGGGCCGGTGCGCTGGCCGGACGGATCGGGCCCCGGCTGCCGATGACGGTCGGTCCGCTGGTCGCAGCCGCCGGCCTGCTGCTACTACTGCGAATCGGCCGCAATGCCAGCTACCTCACCGACGTGTTGCCCGCCGCCACTGTCTTTGGCCTCGGCCTGTCACTCATCGTTGCGCCGCTCACCACGACGGTGCTGGCTGCGGCCGAGACCCGGCACGCCGGCGTCGCCTCTGGGGTCAACAATGCGGTTGCCCGCGCTGCGGGTCTGTTGGCGGTGGCAGTGCTGCCGGTAGTCGCGGGTATCTCCGGCGATGATTATCAACGGCCGGACACGTTCGGTCACGGCTTCCGGATCGCGATCAGCATCAGTGCGGCGCTGCTGGTGGTGGGTGGACTCATCTCGGCCGTATCGATCCGCAACCCGAAGCCTGGCCCTCGCCGCGCGTTGCCCGACCGGCGCAGCTACTGCGGCGTCGAAGGGCCCCCGATCCACGCCTCGACGGGTGGCGGCAGCCCAACGGGATAGCCGCTCACGCGTCAGGTTCCGCGCGCACCACCCAACCCCGCGATTGTGCAACTTGCTCCGGCCTGGGGACGGATGATGTTGCACAATCGCTCCTGATGTCATCTTCGCCAGGCCGCCGCGTGACGCTGGTGCTGTGCAAGGAGGGCGATGGGCTGCTGGGCTCATTGCCCTGCTTCGACGTCCCCACTCCGCACTGGCAGTCAGTCGCAGAGGTGGTAGCAGGAGCCCAGCAGAAATTCGGCATCGAGATCACTGTCTTGCGAATGCTGCACGCCGACCTGTCCACGACCTTCGACGGCGGACCCGTCACCTACCTGGCGGAAGTGGATGCTCGCCCAGACGTCACGCTTGCCCGGTGGCCGGCGGACCCGGTGGTAGCGGACCCGGTGGTAGCGGACCCGGTGGTAGTGGACCCGGTGGTAGTGGACCCGCTGGTGGATGACCCGCGCCGTGCGTCATATGCCCGGCCGGGCGGACCACAAGCCGATCTCGTCTGGGCCTACCGATCCCTTGACGCGGCTGGCGCATCTCGACGCGGCCACGCAGTGCAGATCCGCACCTGGAACCTCTCCAGCATCTGGCGGATCCCCACCACCGACGGCGGCGCGTGGTTGAAGGTCGTGCCATCGTTCTTCGGCCATGAAGGACCGTTGCTGGTCAAGCTGAACCCGGCCGTGGTGCCGCCGATCATTGCCACGTCATGCGAACGGATACTGCTCGGCGACGTCCCTGGACAGGACCAGTACGGAGCGACCGGCGAGCCGCTGCTGGAAATGGTGCGGCTATTGCTCCGACTGCAGGGGGAGTGGCTCGGGCGAACTGCTGAGCTGCTCGATATCGGCGTGCCGGACTGGCGCCCGGCGGTCATAGTCGAGGCCGCCGCGGCTGTCATCGATCGAACAGCCTCACGGCTGGACGCGCCGACTCGATCGACGCTCAGGCGATTGCTGGCCGGGTTGCCGCAGCGATTCGACGCCCTCGACAGCTGCGGAATACCGCACACCCTGGTCCACGGAGACTTTCACCCAGGCAATGTCCGAGGCGTTCCGGGACGGTTTGCGCTGATCGACTGGGGCGACAGTGGCGTGGGCCATCCGGCGCGCGACCTGTTGACGTTCTGCTCCCGGCTGTCGGAGGCCGACCGGATTGCTGTCGAGGCGGAATGGTGCGCGCTGTGGGCATCGGTCGTACCCGGTTGCGCGCCCGACCGCGCCGCGAAACTCTTCAGACCCATAGCCGCACTGTGCGGAGCGATCACTTTCCAACGGCTCCTCGACGAGATCGAAAGCGACGAACACCCTTACCACTTCGATGATCCGCCCGACTGTTTGCGACGGGCCGCCGCAGAGTTCGAGCGGGAAATCCAACGAGGGAGTGGGCGGTCGAGTTAGGCGTTCGCGGTGGCCCCAACGGCGTGCCGATATTCCTCGCGTGAGCGGAAGCAGCGACCAAGAATCCGTTCAGAAACTTGGACTCGCTATTTGACCCGGATCGACTGGTCCCCGAACCGCGCAACGACCTCAAGGCGACCGCCGAGGGCCTCGACGTACGCCCTCAACCACACCCAAGATCGGATCAACCGACACCTCAGGCATACCACGCAGCGTGACACCACCCACTGATATCCAACATCCTCGGACAGCTGCCTCGTCGAGCTGGCACCTGACGGCGCGATCGATACCCAATGCCGCGTCGCGGGCGTGCTTGGGCGGGGTGAACGTGCCTGTGCGAAAGGCGCCGAACCTCGTCAGCCGACGTCTATGTCCTTGGAACTTCCCTACAAGGTTGGGCAGCATCGCCACGTATCAACCCAACCTGCTGGGTCTCCTTTCCTCTACCGGGCAACCGTGCCCGGCAGAGGAAAGGAGATTCGCTGTGGCTGGATCAGGAGAGATCTACAAGCGTGCGGATGGCAAATACGCGTTCCGAGTTAAGGCGAGCAACGGACAGGTCGTCGCCACGGATGGAAGCCAGGGGTACGACGACAAGTCCAGCGCCAGATCAACGCTCAAGAGACTGATGTCCGGCGAATACGACGGTCCCATCGCCGAAGTCTGACCCGCCCGCGCGGCGGTGCCTCGGCCAACGGGGTGGCCGAGGCACCCGTGTTGGTTGCCGGTTCGCACCTTGCGGGACGTCGTCTGTTCCCGGTGATCGACGACAAGCCGTTTGACCGCACACCGACTCTGTGGCCCGAGTATCTCTAGACGGCACGAAGTCTGCCGATCTTGAGTGGTGTGCCTAGTCCGTCATCGACCCCGCCGAGAACGCCCGCGACCCAATCGGCGTTCACCGTGCTGCATGCTGTCTGGAAGGGCATGTGGGTGACGGCGACGTCTTCTCCGTGGATCGCTCTCTTCCTAGCGCTGTGCCTGCTGATGGCGATGGTCGGACTGGTGCACGCGATCGCCCACCCCGGCGATCAGAATGATCCTGTGCGCCGATTCTCACGCGAGGACAAGAGGATTCTCATGGCCTGGGCCGGCGGCCGCTGCGAGCGCCACGGCTGGCTCACGGGACGATGCCGGCAGACCGAGAAACTCGAAGCCGATCACATCCATCCGCACAGCAGAGGCGGCCAGACCTCGATCGTGAACGGTCAAGTCCTGTGCCGAAGCCACAACCGAGCTAAGCGCGCCAGCATCCCCTTCAACTGGCAGATCAAGGCCATCGAACGCCGCCGCGCCGATTACTACCCTGCGGGCGTGCCATTGGCTGTGGTCCGCCACGCCGCCCGGACGACCGCCAAGGGCTCTCGCCGCGGCACCATCGCCTGATAGCACGCGATGACTCATGGGTGCCCGTCATGGACTGGACGCCACTGCTCGGATCAGCCAAGGACAACCGCCGATATGCTCAATCTCCTGGAATACTCGTTCGCCATCGCACGGAACTGCATTGCATGCCAGACGCGAATGACAACCGAGGTGGCTACGGTCCCCGTATTTGCTGGTGCCCCCGGCAGGATTCGAACCTGCGCCACCGCCTCCGGAGGGCTTTCGAGCGGGGGTTGAGCAGCGTTGGCTTGAGTGGAGTGCAGTGGACAGTCCCCGTGATTGCTGGGACGCAGGCGTGTGCACTTGCATGTTGTCGATGGTTAATCACGGTCGCTTGGCGACCTGGCGTTGCCCCAGCGTTGCCCGAGCAAAGCTCAACCGGCATCGCGAGCTGGCAGATCGCTGGACCTGAAGCTGTGTGGCAGCTATATTTATGCGCACTTAACACCGGCACAATCAGAAAACCGAATCCGTGCCTCTGGCTTGGTCGGGCGGGTCTGTGATGGATCTGGACACAGCACATGCCGTGCTCGGCATAGGTGCCGAGGCGTCACTGGATGACGCCCGGCGCTCGTACCGTAGCCGCGCTCGATTGCTGCATCCTGACCGCTCCAGTGAAGAGTTACGGGATACCGCTGAGCAAGCGATGGCAACGCTCAACGAGGCGTGGGCGACTGTCCGGAAACGAATGCCTACTACCGCTGCGGAGACCGTCCAACAGCCTCCGATGCGACTGCCTAATGATGGTGAGTGCGCGTTGTGCGGTTGCGCACCAGCACGAGATCTCACCGTCCGAGTCACTACGGGGCTCGTGTTGCTCTGGCGGTGGCGAAGGATGACGATCCACGCTTGCCGTGGTTGTGCCGACAGGGTGTACGCCGACGCTCAAGCGACATCGCTGGTTCGTGGCTGGTGGGGGATCATTGCTCCGCTTGCGAACGTCGTGAACCTAGTCCGAAACAAGCTTGCGGTGACTATGCATAGGCGTGCGATCGGTGCAACAGGGATGAGAGCGCCTGAGGTCGTATCACCAATCAGCGAGCCGCTGAGGTATCGAACGTACCTGCGTCCTCTGCCGATCCTTGCCACGATCGTGGCTGCGGTGGTGCTGGCGAGCCTTGCGAGCAGTGAATGGGCCAGGATCCATCCTCAGCCTGTCGGCGGGACCCTTCCAGCGCCAGCCGTAGCCAGGTCGAGCCCCATTGGCACTTGCCTGTCAGCCCCTGGCCTGCCGGTCCCATGTTCGGATTCGTCAGCAAGCTTCCGGATCATGATGCAAGTAGCCGCTGCGACAGACTGCGACAGCGCTGGCTACTCCAATGCCTTCACCGATCGGTCAGATGGAACTATCTACTGTGCGTTGCCTGTCGGCCATTAGGCGCACGTCAGTTGCGCAGAATCTCCCAGCGTCGTGAGGTTTCGGTTCTGTTGCCCCGGGCAGGGGCGGGGCGTTCTTATCATCCGCACTGCACTGGACCTCATTGTGTGGGCCATCAAAGTCGACGACAGCGCTAGCGGTTCCTGCACTTCTGAGCAGCCTCCGGCGTCCTATGCCGCACCTGGCAGGTGCCGTGCCGGTAGACATGCCTCCGAGAACCTGACCGCCGTCTCGGCTTCGTATTCAACGAACGCTCGACACCGTAGATCGCGTTGCTCAACGGGTGAGCCGCACGTCGGAGCCTCTTTACCGATTTCGGTGTGACTGCGCGCTTCACCGCTCGGGTTGGGTGCATCGCTCTCCGGACGCCTCGCGGTATGAACATGCGCGATAAAAAACCCATCATCTTTCTCCTCACTGGGAAGCGTGTGCATACCGTAGTCCGCTGGTTAGCTCCGCGTGAAGGATCTCGTGATCTTTATCCACAATGAGTGACAGAAGCGCTGCGAGGGGTGAGGGACCAGCTTTCGCATCAAGCGCCCAGACACACAGATGGC
>DASXHV010000092.1:0-10174 GCA_036488285.1 Jatrophihabitans sp.
CGCCTCACTCGCCGACCCGGAGACCCGGATCCGCTTCGGCCGCATGCAGCGGCTGACCGTGTTCGGCTGCTTCACCTGCCCGGACCTGCCCACCGCGCACGACATCCAGTAGCGCCGGTCTTCGCCGGTACACGGTGACAGCACGACAGAGGCCCCGCCGATGATCTCGGCGGGGCCTCTGACATTGGGTGGAGCTGAGGGGATTCGAACCCCTGGCCCCCTCGATGCGAACGAGGTGCGCTACCGGACTGCGCCACAGCCCCCAACCAGCAGTCGAGATTACCAGCCGGCTACGAGCAACTTACAACCGATGGCGTCGTCACACTGCCCGACGCGATGTCGATGACGTCGTCACACTGCCCGACGCGATGTCGATGACGTCGTCACACTGCCCGACGCGATTTCGATGGCGTCGTCACACTGCCCGACGCATTGGCCGCTCGTCGAACTGCTCGTCGGTGTACAGCCCCGTCAGGTCCACGGTGTCCGCCATGCCGTGCAGCTGGGCATCCTCGTCGTCGATTCGGACCACGGTCTCATCGTCGACATAGCGCGGGATGGTCTCGGTGACGTCATAGGAGTAGTGCTGATCCAGTCCGGACCGCTCCATCCGCGAAGCCCGACGCTCGCGGTCCCGCAAGGCCTGGTTGCGCAAGAACAGCAGGTATCCGCTAAGCCCTCCAGTGAACGCCACTCCCACCGTCCAGGACAGCATGCCGCCCGACATGAGGCCCCACAGCAAGCCGATCGCCGTTCCGAGTGCGAGCAACGTCAACGATCGCCGCCGCCGCGCCATCATCTGCCGGCGCGCGTCAGACATATCGGCCTTGTCGATCCGATCGGGGTACATAACAGCCTCCATGGCGGCCGGCACGGGCCGGCGGGCGGCGGATGGCACGCTGGCCGATCCGCCCGGGACAAAGACTTGGGGACGAGACGCCGCAGCCCGGCCACGTGCAGGGCGGGCATCGTCGACATCCTCGACCAGGCGCACCGGACGAGCCAGGGCGCCGAGCGACTTACCAACGGACAACGCCCGCATGGCGCCGCCAAAACGTGCAACTGACCGTTCGCCGGCCCGGTCGTCTTTACGTTTGACGAGCATCGGAATCACGACAATCAGCCAGAGGACGGCCAGCACGACCACCGTCATCATCGGCGACAACATCGCATCTCCCGTCACATCCGTCACAACCTCACCATCACGTTAAGGGCGATGATCAATGGATGGACGCAGGCGCGCCGGGTGTCAACCTCAACTAGCGGCTGATGGTGCCAGCTGCGGGATCTAGCAATCGGGATCAAGCGATGGGGTCAACCCCGCGGCACCGGCAATGACGGCAACCGGGACAGCACGGTGGCGCCCTGAAGTTCCTCGAGCGTGATGGCGAAACCGAGATGGTCGCGCCAGGTACCTCCGATGTCGAGGAACCGCTCGTAGTAGCCCTCCTTGCGCAGACCCAACTTCTCGACGACGCGCAGGCTGGCCTCGTTGTCCGGGCGGATGTCGACCTCGACCCGGTGCAACCCGACCTCGGTCAGGCAGTGGTCGATCACCAGCGCGAGCGCCGTCGGTGTCACACCGCGGCCTGCGACCGCGGAATCCACCCAATAGCCAACCGTGCAGGAGCGCAACGCCCCCCGCACCACGTTGGACACGTTGATCTGCCCCACGATCCGGTCGCCGTAACAAATCATGAAAGGCAACATCGAACCCAGCCGAGCGGCAGCCCGCAGCCGGGACAGATTGCGCCGGTACTCCGAACGAGAATTGCGCTCCATCCAGGACTTGGGCGAGGTCGGCTCCCACCTGGCCAACCACTCCTCGTTTGCCAGCCGGATCCGGCTCCACGCAGCGGCATCGCCTCGTTGCGGCGGACGAAGGGTCACCGGACCCGCCTTGAGCACGGCCGGCCACCCCGGATGCAGTTCGGACATCTCAGCGTTGGGCAAGCATCAACGGCAGCACGGTCACGCGTGACCCAGGCACAACCTCCGTCACGTCTTCATCGATCACGATCAGGCAGTTCGCAGCGGCCATCGAAGCGATCAGGTGCGACGCATGACCACCGACCGTGGACACCGAGTACCGGCCGTCCGGCTCACGTTGCAGGAGGCCGCGACGGAACTGCTTGCGGCCGTCCGGACTGGTCATGCGTTCCAAGGCGATCGCTTGCAGGGTCTGCCGATGCAGGTTGCGCTTGCCCAGCAGTTTGCGGATGGCCGGACGGACGAACACCTCGAAGGACACCAGTGACGACACGGGGTTGCCGGGCAGGCAGAAAATCGGCGTCTTGTCCCGGCCCAGGTGCCCGAAACCCTGAGGCATACCTGGCTGCATCGCGACCCGGGTGAATTCAACAGTGCCCAATTGGCTCAGTGCTTCCTTGACCACGTCGTAGGCACCCATACTGACGCCGCCGGAGGTGATGATGACGTCGGCGCGCAGCAGCTGCGAGTCGAGCACGTCGAGCAGCCGGTCGTGGTCGTCGGGAACGATCCCCACCCGGTATGCATCCGCCCCGGCATCGCTGGCGGCGGCAGCAAGCATGTAGGAGTTGGAGTCGTTCAACTCACCGAACCCGAGCGTGTGGCCGACTTCGACCAGTTCCGAACCGGTCGAGATGACGACCACCCGTGGCCTGGGCTGGACGAGCACGCGGTCGTGCCCCACGGCGGCCAGCAACGCTATCTGCTGGGGGCCAAGGGCTGCACCGGGGCCGAGCGCGATGGAGCCGGACGGCAGATCCTCACCTGCGCGGCGAACACATTCGCCGCTGTGCACCGGACGCCGAATGGCTACCTGCGCCACCCCTCGATCGGTGTCCTCCAACGGAATGACCGCATCGGCACCCGGCGGGATCGGAGCCCCGGTCATGATCCGCATGCACAGTCCGGGTCCCATCCCGGACACCGAACGGGCACCAGCAACCACATCGCCGACGACGGGAAGCCTCACCGGCCTTTCCGCACTGGCCTGGGTGATGTCGACGGCCCGCACCGCGTAACCGTCCATCGCCGAGTTGTCGAAACCGGGTAGCGGCCGATCGGCAACTACCTGCTCGGCCAGCAACAATCCCTGCGCGTCGAGCAGGGTCAGTTCGATCGGGTCCAGCGAGCCGATCGAGCCCAGCACCTTCGCCAGCTGATCCTTGACTGGACGTAATGGCGCCTGGCCGGTCGGGAATGGTTTGGCCCCCTCCGGCTCGGAGACGTCGGGCACGACCTCGGTCGGCTCGGTGCTCTCGTCGGTCACAACTGATCTCCTACCCGATCGTGCGAGTGAACTCGACCAGCCAGGCGGTGAAGTCGGATCCCAACTCAGGATGTTCACACGCTAACCGGACGACGGCCCGGAGGTAGTCCTGGCGGTCCCCCGTGTCGTAACGGCGTCCGGTGAAGACCACTCCGTGGATAGCTACACCATCTTGCCCCAGTACCCGCATCGCATCGGTGAGCTCAAGCTCGCCACGCGCACCGAGTTCGGTGCGGCGCAGCGCATCGTAGATGCCCGGCGGCAGGACGTACCGACCGATGACGGCCAGGTTGGACAGGGCCTCTTCCGGCTTCGGCTTCTCGATCAGGGTCTCGATCTCGATTACCCCGTCGATGACGTCGCCGGCCGGTTTGATGCTTCCGTACAGGGATATCGCCGCACCCTCGACCTCGATCAGGCCGACCACGATGCCGCCGGTTTCGGCCTGCACGTCGAGCATCTTCGACAGCAACACGTCGCGTTCGTCGATGATGTCGTCGCCGAGCAGCACCGCGAATGACTCGTTGCCGGTGAACGCCTCGGCGTGGGCGACCGCATCGCCGAGCCCGCGCGCCTCACGCTGCCGGGTGAAGTGGATCCTGCCCAGCTCGGTGGAGCGCCGGATCCGTTCCAGCCGGGCAACGTCACCCTTCTTCTCCAAAGCGGCCTCGATGTCGGGCGCGGCATCGAAGTGATCCTCGATAGCGCCCTTGCCCCGCCCGGTGATGATCAGGATGTCGCGGAGTTCTTCGCGAGACGCCTCGGCGACGATGTACTCCAGGGCCGGCACGTCCACCACCGGCAGCAACTCCTTGGGGATTGCCTTGGTTGCCGGCGCGAACCTGGTGCCCAGTCCGGCCGCCGGGATGACGGCCTTGCGGGCCCGTCTGGTGTCGGCCGGCCGACCGGTACTCGCTGGTTTGGTCATGAACGGCAGACTAGTCAGGTGCCCACCAAGGACGCCCTGCGTACTCAGATCTCCACAGCCCGACGCGGACTGTCCGACGATGCCCGGGAGCAGGCCCGGGCGGCGATCCGGCGCGTGGTACTCGATCGATGCCAACAGTTGGCCCTGCCGGCCGGCACCTGGATCGCTGGGTACGAGCCGCTGCGAACCGAACCTGGTTCGGTGGAATTGCTGGCGGAGCTGAGTGCTGCCGGCTACCAGGTCATCGTGCCGATCACACTCGCCGACAATGATCTGGACTGGCGGCCTTGGCGGGGCGAGCGATCACCGCTCGGACCGGCCGCGGTAGGGCAGGCGGGGCTGGTGCTGGTGCCGGCATTCGCGGTGGACCCGGCTGGCAATCGGCTCGGCCGGGGTGGCGGATCCTACGACCGCGCGCTGGCTCGGCTCGCCGAAGGCGTTCCGGTGGCTGCGCTGCTCTTCGCGGACGAGCTGGTCGACGAAGTCCCGGTGGCCGACTGGGACCGGCCGGTGTCCGCAGTGGTTACGCCGGCCGGGTGGCGGGCTGTCGGGGCCGCCTGACACATGGTTGCCTACCGGAAATCGCCCGTTTTGGAGTGCGATTGGACGAGGGAACACCTGATACCGCACCATTGTTAGCAGTCCTAGATGTCGAGTGCCAGTTTGGGGTGGCCGCGACAGCCGGAAGATGCAGCGTCTCAGCACGACTTTGAAGGAGTACGACAGCAATGCCGACCTACCAATATGCCTGTACCAATGCCGAGTGCGGGAACCGCTTCGAGCAGGTTCAATCCTTCAGCGACGCTGCCCTGACCGTGTGCCCGGTGTGCTCGGAGCGGCTGCGAAAGGTCTACGGCTCGGTCGGCGTCGTCTTCAAGGGCTCTGGCTTCTACCGCAACGACAGCCGCGACGCCAAGGTCTCGGCAACGGCACCGGCTCCATCAAACGGTTCGTCCCACGGCTCATCGGATGGCTCCTCGGCCGCCTCGGACTCCGGTAAGTCCGACTCGGCAGCGAAGTCGTCGGACGGTTCCTCAGCAAAATCGAAGTCGGACTCGTCGAAAGAGTCCTCGTCGACTTCTTCGAAAACGGCGGCAGCCGCAGCCGGCTAAGGCCCCCTCTTTCCTGCCTGTGGATGACCGGCTCGTCGTCCACAGATCTGTTTTGCTCGGACTACTCGCTCGGAACTGACCCGATGATCGGGGTATGCCGACTTCGACCTCGCGCAGCCGCGCGACCCGACTGCACAGCGCGCTCGGTGGCTGGCCGCGCCGGGTAGCGGCGCTGCTATGCCTGGCGATTGCCATCGTCAGCGCCGTCCGTCCCCGTACCGCAACCTCAGACGTGCCCAGCTCGATCGTGCTTGTCGTTTCGAGGGACCTGCCCGCCGGAAGCGTTCTGACCGATCGAGATATTGCGAGCGCGTCCCTGCCGAATCACTCCGTGCCCCACACTGCAATCCACAATCGCAGCAGTGTTGTCGGACGTCCTATCGGGGCGGCGATGGCGCGTGGCGAACCGCTCACAGCCGCGCGACTGCTCGACACGAGCATCACCGAATCGCTGAGTTCAACGCAGGTAGCGGCGACGATTACGCTGTCCGACCAAGGGCAGGCGGCCATCGTGCATGCCGGCGCCGCCATCGATGTCTACCTCGCCGCAGGTTCGACCGACGCTGTGCTCAGCGACGGAATCCCGTTGACCGATGGGAAAACTGCCCGCGCGGTCACCGTCAAACCGATCGCCTCGGATGTTCGAGTCATCGCTGTGCAGCCTCACGTCGGCGATAGCGGTGTCGGTGACGCCGGTCTGACGCTCGTGGTCGCGGTGAGCGAGGCCATCGCCTCACAACTGTCAAACCATCCTTCGGGTCCGTTCGTCGCTACGCTAAGGCCGCCGTCATGATCCACGTGACGCGAGCCTGCTGGATGGCCGCCTGGGCCATGGACCTGAAAGGTAACGATGATCAAAGGGTTCAAGGAATTCGTCATGCGAGGCAACTTGATCGACCTTGCCGTCGCGTTCGTGATCGGCGCCGCGTTCGCGAAGGTGGTGGACACCTTCGTATCCGCGATCGTCACGCCGATCTTGAACGCCCTGCCCGGCGCGTCTGTCAACGGACTCGGATTCCACCTCAGAGGTGGCGCGCTGGCAGCCAAGACCACGATCAACTTCTCCACGATCATCAACGCGCTCATCGTGTTCGTCTTGACGGCAGCTGTCGTCTACTTCATCTTCGTGGTGCCCATGGCGCGGGTGCAGGAGCGTCGAACCCGAGGACTTGAACCCGCGCCCGCTGCCGTTCCGGAAGACATCCAATTACTGCGCGAGATTCGCGACGCCCTCGGTGCGCGGCCGCCGGGTGAAACCGCCGGCGCCACCCCCCAACACCCGAACGCCTAACCGGCTAGCCGTGGTGGGGTGGGCGTTCCCGTTCGTACCAGTCATCGGTGCGCCGGGACGGCTCGTCACCCCAGCCCAGATCGCTGTCGTCCTTCGATGACTGTGGCAAGACCGGTCCCGCTGAGTAGCGGCGGCGAGGGTGCGGCGACAATGATGGATCCTGAGCGGGCCCCTCGCCGGATTGGTCGGCGGCGTCCGGGTCCTGCTCGGTGTCATTGCGCGGATTCTCGACAGATTCGTCGGCCATCTGTTCAGTGTGCACGGCGTATGACCGGTATCTGAAGAAACTGAATGCGCAACACACACGCCAGCAATCAGCGACAGACGACGAGGAGGCTGTTTCCGGTGGTATTCGACAAGCTCAAGAACATGCTCGGACAAGCCAAGGACAAGGCAACTCCGCTGGCCGAACAGGCGAAGGAAAAGGCCGGACCGGTCGCATCCCAGGCCGCCAAGAAGGCGACCGAACTGGCAGAGCAGGCCAAGGAGAAAGCCACGCCGCTGGCCGAACAAGCGATGGAAAAGGCATCCGATCTGGCAAGCAAGGCAGCGCCGGCCGTGGCGTCCGGGATGGATAAGGCGGCCGAGAGCATCGACAAGGCAACCGGTGGCCGGTTCAGCGACAAGATCGACACCGTTCAGGAGAAGGTGCACGACGCAGCGGACCGGGTCGTGGAATCCAATGACACCAAGGCGGGGCAAGCGGCGCAGTCCAAGGCAGCAGACGCCGCCGCCGCGCAATCCCAGGCAGCCGCCGCCGCCGCCGCGCAGTCACAGGCAGCCGCCGCCGCCGCTGCCGCGCAGTCCAAGGCAGCCGCCGCCGCCGCTGCGCAGTCCGAGGCCGCCGACCCAACCCACGCAGCGGACGACAAGTTGAACGGCTGACAATGGGTTCGCTGGTCACCGTCCGGTATTGGGCTGGCGCCCGCCGGGCGGCCGGCCGGGAATCCGAACAGATCGAAGCCACCAGCGTCGGGGAACTGCGGGGCCTCCTGTCGGCCCGTCCCGGTCTGGCGGCGGTGGTGGTGGCCAGCTCGATCCTCGTGGACAGCCTGGCCAGTACGGATGAAACCCCGTTGGACGCCGGAGCTGTCGTTGATGTGCTGCCCCCCTTCGCAGGGGGGTAGCCGGTTCAGCCCCCATGATCATGAGTCGCTTTACCCGACTCGGGTGCCGAAAACGGGCTCATGATCAAGGCATCCTGAAGCCGGGACGGCGGCCGGTCAGGGGCAGTTGACCCATTCGTCGGTGCCGTCGGCGAACAGCTGGCGTTTCCAGATCGGCAGCCGCGCCTTCACCTCATTCACCAACAGCTCGCAGTTTTCGAAGGCCTGCGCGCGATGGGCGGCGCTGACCGCGGCAACTATTGCGAGGTCGCCGATGGCCAGCTGACCGATGCGGTGGCTCACCGCAACGGCGATGACCTCAGGGTGCGCGGCAACCTCTTCAGCGACCTGACGAATCGTGTTGACTGCCGTCGGGTAGGAGGAGTACTCGAGTTCGCGAACCTCGCGTCCGTGATCGTGATCGCGTACCACGCCGCAGAACGTGACATCGGCCCCGGCTCCGGCATCGCGCACCGCAGCCGAATGTGCTGCTACGTCGAGGGATTGCTCGACAACGGCCGCAATCCGCACCTTTCCTGTCACCGCAAGAGATCCGCTCATACGCCACCTCCGCGACGATGGTCGCCGCCGCCGATCTGGTCGATGATGTGGTCGATGATCGGCTGTAAGACGGCTAGGCCGTCCTTCACCCCGCCCGTCGAACCGGGCAATGTAATCACCAACGTGTCGCCGATGATGCCGGCGACCCCGCGGGACAGGATCGCTGTCGGGACCTTGTCCACGTTCGCGGCACGGATCCGTTCGGCAATGCCGGGGATTTGCCGCTGCAGCATCGGCGACACTGCCTCGGGCGTGACGTCCATCGGGGTCGGTCCGGTGCCGCCGGTCGTGATGATCAATCGGACACGCTCGGCGAGCACCTTACGAAATGCCTGCTGGATCTCATCGACGTCATCGGGCACCACCAGATGGGCCACGACATCGAATCCCCAGTCCCGCAAGGTGTCTGCGAGCAGGAGTCCGGAGGTGTCAGGCCGCTGCCCGGACGCTGATCGCGTTGAGCAGGTGATCACCGCAGCGCCAGTCACTCGTCACTCCCCCCGATTCCATTCACCGCGGCGTCCGCCATGCTTGTGCAGCAGCCGGATCTCGTCGAGAACCGCGGCCCGATCAACCGCTTTCACCATGTCGTACAAGGCCAAACCTGCTACCGCGACGCAGGTCAGCGCTTCCATCTCGACCCCGGTGCGATCTGCAGTCCGAACGGTTGCGGTGATGCAGACGCTATCCGGTCCGACGTCGAGGTCCACCGTCACGCCGTGCAGCGCAACGGGGTGGCAGAGC
The DNA here is from genome assembly GCA_036488285.1 of Jatrophihabitans sp. Lineage (GTDB taxonomy): Bacteria > Actinomycetota > Actinomycetes > Mycobacteriales > Jatrophihabitantaceae > Jatrophihabitans_A. The sequence goes on from DASXHV010000092.1 coordinate 8,999, forward strand.
GGGATCAGGTCGGGCGTCCGCTTCGCGGCAGCGATGCCTGCGATCCGTGCGACCGCCAGCGCGTCTCCCTTGGGCAGGCCGTCGGCCAACAGCAGGCCGATCACCTCCGGTGTGGTACGGAACTGCCCCGTCGCGATCGCCTCGCGCACGGTTACGTCCTTACCGGAGACGTCAACCATCCGTGCAGCGCCGGAAGAATCCAGATGCGTCAGTTCCACGATTGTCAGCCTACGGCCTGAGACGGCAACGTTTGGGCACGGCCTAGCGGCGAATCAGGCCGGCCGCCTGCTTGGCCCGAAGCACGGTCAGGGCCGCGGCATTCACGGTGTTGTAGAAAGCCCTGTCCTGCTGTGCCCGCAGAGTAACGGCGTCGATCATCTGCGGGATCTGAAACGGGAAGACGTCCAGCAAGAGATCACCACCGGCACCAAAGAAGCGCACGGCGCGCTGGCTCGGCGTCAGCGCCTTGACCTGGACGCTCTTGCCGAGGTCGTCAGAGATCACCACCCCGCCGAAGCCGAGATCGCCGCGTAGTAATTGCCCTATCACCGTTGGAGAAAACGCCGCCGGCTGCCGGGCGTCGATGTTGCGATAGATCGCCGACGAGACCATGACGAACGGATCAGTGGCCTTGAGCGCGGCCCCGAACGGAGCGAAAAACGGATCATGCCGCACGGTGCTGGTGTCGATTACGCCGGCTGAGAAGTCGGTGTTGCGGGTTACTCGCCCGAGCCCCGGAAAATGCTTGACGGTGGGGATGACATGGGCGTCCGTCAGGCCTTGCGCTACCGCGGTTCCCTGCTGGGCGACTGCCAGCGGCGTGCTGCCGTACTGGCGGTGTAGTGCGTCGATCGGGGGGTTCCGGCCGACGAAGTCGGGTGGCACCGTGTCCAGCACCGGCCCGAGGTCGACGTTCACGCCCGCGGCCGTCAGCTGTTGGCCCCAGATCCGAGCCGACGCACGCAACTGCTCGGTCGGCCACTGTGCCTGCTCGACCGCGGAAGGCATGTCGCTGAATCCCGGTCCGCGTAGCACCTGAACCATGCCGCCCTCCTGGTCGCAGGCCACGAAGAGCCCGACGTTGCCAGACGGCGAGCCGGCCGCAGCGGTGCGGAGCTGGTCAGTGAGGTTCCTGCTCGCGCTGATGCCGGCGGTGGAACGTCCGGTGAGGATGAC
>DASXHV010000115.1:0-10188 GCA_036488285.1 Jatrophihabitans sp.
CTTTCGCGGATGCCTCCGTTGATCGAGTCATCGCCACCTGCGTTCTGCTGCACCTGCCCCGGCCCGAGCAGGCGTTGCAAGAATGGCGCCGAATACTTCGACCGGGAGGCGTCGCCAGTATCTATGTGCCGAACGAGCCCACCCTCATCACTCGCGCAGGTAGGGCCATCACCACACGGCGCGCAGCCCGGCGTGCCGGTTTCCAAGGATTCGACCTGATGATCGCCCGTGAACACATCAATCACGGCTGGGGCCTCGATCAAATGATTCGGTACGTGTTTCGCGACGACGTCCTGCGCGCACGTACCTGGCCGATTCCACACGGCCCGATGTCAAGCCGGGTGTTCACGGTCTATCAGGCCAAGCTCGCCTGACTGTCCAGCCCGAGCCGCGTGTCCGGGAGCCGTCATCGAACCGATATGGTCCGCGCATGACGACGCCAACACCGTCCGCGACGTATCTCGATGAGGTCGTTCGGGTAGCCAGCTCAATCGATCCGATCCAACTCGAACAGATGGCCGCTGGCCTGGCGCGGGTGCGAGAGGGCGGCGGGCGGCTGTTCATCATCGGCGTCGGAGGCGGCGCCGGGCACGCGTCGCACGCTGTCAACGACTTCCGAAAAATCTGCCATCTGGAGTCCTACACGCCCACCGACAATGTCTCCGAGCTGACCGCCCGGGTCAATGACGATGGCTGGGATACGACCTTCGAAGCGTGGTTGGCCACGTCGCGGATCGGCGATCGTGACGCGATGCTCGTCTTCTCAGTAGGTGGCGGCTCGCGGGAGCACAGCATCTCGATGAACATCGTGCTCGCAGTCGAGCATGCCAACCGGGTGGGCGCGAAGATCTACGGCATCGTGGGTAAGCCCGACGGCGTCACCGCCCAGCTGGCCGACGTCTGCATCGTCGTGGACACTGTCGCCGCGTTGCGAACAGGCATCGTGGAGGGGTTCCAGGCAGTTCTCTGGCACGGCCTGGTCTTTCATCCACTGCTCGAAGCTCAGCCCGGCAAGTGGGAGGAAGTCGAATCGGGAACGCAGAGCTGACCACCACCGGCGGCCGTCCCGCGCTGTTTCTCGACCGGGATGGCGTCCTCAACGAGCCCGTGTGGGATCCGCACACCCAATCCGCCGAATCGCCACTGGCGGTGGCCGACGTCGTTCTGGTTCCCGGCGCCGCAGCCGCCGTCCGGCGGGCCGCGGCGGCGGGCCTGCCGGTTGTCTTGGTTTCGAACCAGCCGTCAGCCGCCAAGGGCATCGTGAATCTCAGCACCCTGCACGCCGTACACAAGCGGGTATTGGAACTGCTGGCCGCCGAAGGCGCAACGGTCCAGGCCAGCTATCTGTGCTTTCACCACCCGGCCGGCACCGTTGCCGAGTTGGCCCGGGTCTGTGACTGCCGGAAGCCGGCGCCCGGCCTGCTGCTGCAGGCCGCAGCAGACCTGGAGCTGGACCTGGGGCGTTCGTGGCTCATCGGTGACACCGACGCAGATGCAGGTGCCGCTCGGCAAGCGGGCCTTGCCGGCGTGGCCGTTGTCGGCCATTTGGCTACAGCACACCGACGCGGCGAGGCCAGCGACGCCGCCGATATCACCGCAAGCACCATCAAGGCCGCGGTTGAAAGCGTTTTGACGAGATTCGAGTGATTGGGCCATGGTTGGGGCCTTGCGACGCGCCGTTACAAAAATCGGTTAAAGTACCGGCCGTGCCGGACCCCCTGAAAACCAAGATATTCGCTGATGGCGCCGAAATAGCCGAAATCGTGCGACTCGCGGCGGATCCGCTCATCACCGGGTTCACTACGAACCCGACGCTGATGTGGAAAGCCGGCCTCACCGACTACACCGAATTCGCCCATCGGCTCCTCGAAGTGGTTCCTGACCGTCCGATCTCGTTCGAGATCTTTGCCGACGACGAGCCTGAGATGCGGCGCCAAGCCGAGGTGATCGCGTCCTGGGGCAGCAATGTGTTCATCAAGATCCCGGTGACAGACACCCGCGGCAATTCCACCGCCAACCTCGTCCAGGTGCTGTCCGAAGAGGGTGTCCAGCTCAACGTGACGGCTCTGATGACGCCGAGTCAGGTGAAGGTCGTCACCGAGGCGGTCGCCAACGGAGCGCCCTGTTTCATCTCGGTCTTCGCCGGCCGGATCGCCGATGCCGGGGTCGACCCGCTGCCGATCATGCAGGAATCCCTCGAGATCATGCGAGACGCTCCGCACGCTGAGCTGATCTGGGCCAGCCCGCGGGAGGTCTACAACGTGGTGCAGGCCAACGACATCGGCTGCCATGTCATCACCGTGACCAAGGACATCCTCGCCAAACTTCCCGGGCTCGGCCGTGACCTCGACGACTTCTCGTTGGACACTGTGCGGATGTTCCACCGCGACGCCACCAACGCTGGTTTCACCCTATGAGCCTCGGATGAGCCTCGGGCGCGTACTCATCACCGGCGGCGCCGGCTTCATCGGCTCCAACGTCGCCGATGCCCTGCTCGCCCGCGGCGACGACGTCGTCATCTACGACAACTTGCGTACCGGGCGGCGCGAGTTCATAGCCGATGCGCTGGAGCGCAACGCCAAGTTCGTCGAAGGGGATGTCCTGGATCTGGACTCCCTTACCGCTGCGATGTCAGGCTGCGACGCGGTCATCCACCTGGCCGCCAACGCCGACGTCCGGCACGGTCTCGAGCACCCTCGCCGTGACCTGGAGCAGAACACCATCGCCACGTCGAACGTGCTGGAGGCGATGCGGGCTGCCGGGGTCGGCCGGATCGCGTTCTCCTCGACCGGGTCGGTGTACGGCGAGCCCGAGGTCTTCCCCACGCCCGAGGATGCGCCCTTCCCGGTGCAGACGTCGCTCTACGCAGCGTCCAAGCTGGCCGGCGAAGGCATGATCGCCGCCTACGCCACCGGGTTCGGCCTCAGTGCGGTGATCTTCCGCTTCGTGTCCATTCTCGGCGAGCGCTACACCCACGGCCACGTCTTCGACTTCTGGCGTTCGTTGCGCGACGACGCGCACACGCTGCGGGTGCTCGGCGACGGCAAGCAGGAGAAGTCCTACCTGTACATCGGGGACTGTGTCGCAGGCATCTTCCGCGGACTGGAGGAACACCAGGAACAGACTGGTGCCTTCATCTACAACCTCGGGCACACCGAGACGGTTGTCGTGGACGACTCTGTCGCGCATATCTGTAGCGAGCTAGGCGTGTCACCAGCGATCGAACACACCGGCGGGCGTCGCGGCTGGACCGGCGACTCGCCCCTCATCCACCTGGACTGCGGCAAGATCCGCGGTCTCGGCTGGCAACCCCAGCTCAGCATCAAGGAAGGCATCAGCCGGACCGTGAGCTGGCTGTCGGCCAACCCCTACGTCCTTGAGGGAATCGAGAAGTCTTGAGCGTCATCACCACTCGCGCCCCGCTGCGGATCTCGCTCGGCGGCGGGGGAACCGACCTGCCCTCTTTCTACCGCGAACACGGGGGATTCCTCGTTGCGGGCGCCATCGACAAATACGTGTACATGATGGCGCACACCGTCTTCCAGCAGCGGTATCGGATGAAGTACTCCGAGTTCGAAGAGGTCGCCGAAGCCAAGGACATCAAGCACCCTCTGTTACGTGAGTGCATCACGCGTCATTGGCGTGGCGCTCCGCTGGAGATCGCCTCCCTGGCCGATGTGCCGGCCGGCACCGGGCTCGGGTCCTCCGGCTCGTTCACAGTGGCACTGCTCCAGGCCTTGGCATTGGCTCGACGGGTTTCCGTCACCCCACAAACCCTTGCAGAGCAGGCCTGCGAAATCGAGATCGACATCCTCGGCGAGCCGGTCGGCAAGCAGGATCAGTACGTCGCAGCGCACGGCGGCATCTGTACCTACACCTTCCACCAGGACGACACCGTGACGGTGGAGCCGCTCGAACTCCCGGAAGCGACCCTCGGGGAACTGCGTAACAACCTGCTGCTGTTCTACACCGGCGCATCGCGGTCAGCGTCCGGAATCCTCGCCGACCAAGTCGAGAAGACCCGTCAGGGCGACGACGACATGCTCGACAACCTCAAGCGCATCAAGGACATGGGCTACGAGTCCGCCCGGCTGCTGAGCAGCGGCGACCTGTTCGGCTACGCCGAACTGATGCACGAGCACTGGCAGATCAAGCGCCGACGGTCCCCCGGCATGACCGATGAGCACATCGACGACCTGTACACCCTGGCGCGCCGCTCGGGAGTGGTCGGCGGCAAGCTCGTCGGCGCCGGCGGTGGCGGTTTTCTGCTCGTCTACGCGCGTCGCCCCGACGACACCAGGCAGGCGATGTCCGCCGCGGGCGTCACGGAGCTGGTCTTCGATTTCGATTCACAGGGCGCCCGCGGGCAGGCCTTCCTGTGATGGCCGCGTCCGGAACGCTACGGGTGGGCGTGATCGGATGCGGCCTGATGGGACGCACCCGCACGGCAGCCCTCGGCCCGGATGTGTTGGTCGCAGCGACTGATCTCGATCCGAGGCTGTCAGCAGCGCTGGTGGCCGAACGCGGCGAGGGCGAGGCTGTCGGCGACGCCGACGCGGTGTTGGCACATCGTCCCGACGTCGTGATCGTGTCCACCGCACATGATCAGCTGGCTGAGCTGACCTGCCAGGCGCTGGCGGCCGGCGCTCACGTGCTGGTGGAGAAGCCCGCGGGGATCAGTGGCGCCGACGTCGAGCGGATCAGCAAGGCAGCAGCCGAGGCGGATCGGGTGGTCAAGGTCGGCTTCAACCACCGCTTCCACCCCGGCACGGCACGAGCCATCGCCGAGGCCCGCTCGGGCAAATTCGGTGAGGTGATGTTCGTACGAGCCCGCTACGGCCACGGTGGTCGACTCGGTTACGAACAGGAATGGCGCCTCAAACCAGAGATTTCCGGTGGGGGCGAGCTGGTCGATCAGGGCATGCACCTGCTCGACCTGTCATATGCAATCCTCGGCGACGTTCCGCTGCATTCGGCCTTGCTGCGTAACCAATTCTGGAGCGCTCCGGTCGAGGACAACGCTGCGCTGCTGCTCGGCGTGCCGCATGATCGGTCGGCACCGTGGGCACAGCTGCATGTGACCTGGACGGAGTGGAAGAACCTGTTCTCGCTGGAGATCATGTGCCGCACCGGCAAGCTTCAGGTGGACGGTCTGGCTCGCTCGTACGGACCGCAGGTGCTGCACATCTACACGATGGGGCCAGAGATGGGGCCACCCGCGGTCGAGCGCATCGAGTTCCCCGCCGAGGACGTGTCGTGGTCGCAAGAGTGGCAACAGCTTCGCGATGCGGTTGCCTCCGGTGACCGCGACTACCCGCTCACCGGCGATCTGGCTTCGGCCCGCTACGCCTGGCAACAGGTGGAAAAGGCTTACGCCGACGAGCAAACCGCGCAGGCCGAAAGTCTCCGCACATGACGAGCGCGCTGTCCGGGCGGACGGTTGTCGTAACGGGCGCCTCGCGAGGCATCGGGCGAGCGACTGCTAAGACGCTGGCTTCGCAAGGAGCAACCGTCCTCGCGGTGGCACGTAACGAAGCGCTGCTGCACGACCTGCTGCGCGAACTCGACGGCACCGGACATCGGGCCATCGAGCTCGACGTTCGGGACGAGGACGGCTGGCAGAAACTCTCCGACAGCGCCGACCGGATCGATGGGCTGGTCGCCGCCGCAGGTATCTACGGGCCTATCGGCCGCCTGCATACCGTCGACCTGGCCGCGTTTCGTGACGCCTTCGAGGTCAACTTCTTCGGGACGATCCTTGCAGTGCGCTCATGCCTGCGACGAATGATTGAGCACGGCGGATCGATAGTGCTGTTCGGTGGCGGCGGCTCCGAACCGTTGCCAGGCTACGACGCATACGTCACGTCCAAATCGGCCCTCGTTCGGCTCGCCGAGAACCTTGCAGCCGAGCTCGCTGCCGACGGTGTGCGGGTCAACGCCATCGCCCCGGGTTTCGTCGCAACAGACATTCATCGCGCCACGCTCGAAGCTGGACCGGACCGCTCGGGCGCGGACTTTCATGCCCGGACCGTGAAGGCTCTTGCAGATGGTGGCTTCCCTGCTGAAGAAGCCGGCGAGTTGGTGGCTTTCTTGCTGTCGGATGCGGGTACTTCCGTAACCGGGAAGTTCTTGTCGGCGCGCTGGGACGACTGGCGCGACGACGCTTGGCGCAGTGCCCAGCTGCAGCAACGCGATTCGCTGACGATGCGTCGGGTCGACGGCACGATGTTCAGTGCAGTGGGAGATCAGCGATGACACGCGTAGCTGTACTCGGGGCATGGCATCTCGGCTCGGTGACCGCTGCATGCCTTGCCGAGGCCGGGCACGACGTGACGGTCTGGGACGCTGACCCGGTCCGGATCGACGCCTTGGCCAACGATCGGGCGCCAGTGGCCGAGCCCGGGTTGGACGATTTGCTGCAGGCCGGCCGAGCAGCGGGACGGCTGCACGTGGAAGCCGAACTCGGTACGGCAGTTCGGGACGCAGAACTGGTCTGGATCACGCAGGACACCCACGTCAACGATGACGACAGCGTGGACCTCAGCGATCTGGAGACCCTCGTGTCCGGACTTGGGGGGATGCTCGCCAACGGCACCACGGTGGCGGTCTCCAGCCAGGTCCCGGTCCGAACCTGCGACCGTTGGTGCCAGGTCATTCGCGACGGCGCTGAACTGTCGTCGAGTCAGCTCACCGGCCTCGCGTACGTCCCCGAGAACCTTCGGCTGGGTGCAGCGCTGGGGCGCTTTCGCCGACCGGACATGGTGGTCATCGGCAGCACTCACGACGCCGCCGGCGATGCGATCGAGCAACTGCTCGCGTTCACCGGCGCACCCGTCGTACGTACCGACGTCCGCACAGCCGAGCTGGTCAAGCACGGCATCAACTCATTCCTCGCCACCTCCATCGCGTTCGCGAACGAACTCGCCGCCATCGCCGACGCGGTGGACGCCGACGCCATCACCGTTGCCAAGGCGATGCGGCTCGACGAGCGGATCGGCGCAAAGGCTCGGATCGGTCCAGGACTCGGGTTCGCGGGCGGCACTCTGGCTCGCGACGTGACCACGTTGGCCGGCATCGGACGCGAGACCGGCAGACCGGCGCTGCTCGCCGATGCCGTCTTGGCGTCCAACCACCGTCACATGAGTTGGCCTGTCGATCGGCTCGCTGACTTCGTCTCTCCTGCGGGCGCGCGGATTTGCATCCTCGGCCTCACCTACACCGTCGGCACGTCGACCTTGCGCCGTTCTCAGTCGGTCCCGCTGATCACAGAGCTGGTGCGTGCCGGGGCGACAGTGGCCGCGCACGATCCCGAGGCCGACCTGTCCGGTCTGCAAGAACCGTTGGAGATCGATCGGGCTGATGATCCCTACCAGGCCGCCGAAGGCTGCGACGCCGTCATCGTGCTGACGCCGTGGCCGGAATACCTGGCTCTTGATTGGGGACGGATGGCCAAGGCCATGAAGGGCAATCTGGTGCTCGACGGCCCCAACGCGTTGGCCAGCAATAGTGTCGTGCAGCACGGACTGGTTCTGGTCGGGCCGGGGCGGTCCGGATCTCGAGGAGATGGGTGACCGTGTCACTGGATTCGGGCAATCAACTGCTGTCCATCGTCATTCCCGCGTACAACGAGGAATCCTCGGTCGACACGGTCTATCGCAGAGTCGCCGATGTCCTCGCCGGTATCGACAAGCTGGAGTGGGAGCTGATCTTCGCGGTGGATCCGTCCACCGACGCCACCGAGCGCAAGATCATCGAACTGAACGCCCGTGATCCGCGAGTCCACATGCTGCGGATGTCACGCCGATTCGGTCAGCCGGCAGCGACGATCGCAGGCATGGCGGCGTCCTCCGGTGACGCGGTCGTGGTGATCGACTCCGATCTGCAGGATCCGCCCGAACTCATTGTCGAGATGGTTGCCAGCTGGCGCGACGGATTCGACGTCGTCTACGCACAACGGCGTTCGCGCAAGGGCGAGACGTTGGCGAAGCGCCTGGTGTCCTGGTTGGGCTACCGCGTGATCCGCCGAATCGCCGAGGTCGAGATTCCGCCGAACGTCGGTGACTTCCGGCTGATGAGCCGGCGGGTCGTGGACAACGTCGTCGCACTGGATGAATCACACGGATTCCTCAGGGGCCTCGTCGGCCTGGTCGGGTTCCGCCAAACGGCGGTGATGTACGACCGTGACCCGCGAGTGTCGGGGGCATCCAAGTACAACCAGACCTTCGGATCGCTTCGGATCGGCCTGAACGGCATCATCGGCTTTTCCCGTTATCCATTGCAGGTGATCTCGATCCTGGGGCTGCTGTTCTCGGCGCTTGCCATCGTCGGTGCGGTGGTCTACGGCGTGCTTCGCACGCTCGGTCTCGGTTTTCCGGCCGGCGGCGCGATCGTCATCATGATCGCGTTCTTCGCCGGCATCCAGCTGCTGTCGCTGGGCGTGATGGGCGAGTACGTCGGACGGATCTACGACGAGGTCAAGAACCGGCCGAAGTACATCGTCGAATCGCGAGTGGGCTTCACATCACCAGTGCCGACCACCTCGGCGGCGGGTGCGATCGAAGCGAGCCGCCATCTGGAGATGGAAGCCGGCACGGACCAGCATCATCCGGCTGAGGCCGGCGAACGGCGCAGCGGTCCGAACCATGGTTGAGCAGCGCCGGTTCTTCGCGAACCTGCGGGCACCCCAGGGTCACTCCACCGCCCCGGCTTTCGACCACGGATGGCACGGCCAGACAGCCGAAGGCTCCGAGGTCGCGCCGTACCTGAGCTACGTCGACTTCACCGGAACGTCGTGGTCGGACGATCTCGAGGAGATCCACGAGGAATCCAGCCGCGACCACTTCATGGACGTGCTGACCCGCAACTCGCTGCTGGCGCCGATCGCCTCGGCGTTGCCGTCCGACGGCGTGGTTGCTGACCTCGGCTGCTCGACGGGCTACCTGCTGGAAGACCTGGCGCGAGCCCATCCGCGCACTCAACTGGTGGGCGTCGATGTAGTCGCAGCCGGCCTGCGCAAAGCGCATGCCCAGACTCCGCAGGCCGCGTTGCTGCTCGCCGACGTCTGCGACCTGCCGATCGGGGACGCAACAGTCGACGCCGCAGTGTCAGCGAACATGCTCGAGCACGTAGCAGATGACGAGCAGGCGCTCGCCGAGATCCGGCGGATCCTGGTTCCCGGCGGGATCGCTGCTTTCGTGGTGCCCTACGGTCGACGCCTGTTCGACTACTACGACCGATTCCTCGGACACGAACGCCGTTACGGCAGAGGCGAGTTGGCGGCCAAGGCGCAGCGAGCCGGCTTCAGCGTGATCGACGTCGACCATCTGGGTCAGCTGCTGTACGCGCCGTTCTGGGCAGTCAAGAAGCGTAATCGCCTGCGCCGCAACGACCTGGCCGACGACGCGCTTCGAGCTCAGGTCGAGAAGGACATCGCCGGCACCACCAACTCTTCGCTGGGTGCGCTCGCCTGCCGGATGGAACGCGCGTTGGTATCGCGCCACATCCGGCTGCCGGTCGGGATCCGGGAGCTCGTCGTGGTTCAGAAGCCGACCTGATGGCCGGCCTCTCTCCGGTGTGCATCCTCGCCGGCGGCGTCGGTTCGAGACTCGGCGACGCGGTCGCCAGCACACCCAAGCCGCTGCTGCCGGTAGCCGGCGAGCCCTTCGTGTTCCATCAGCTGCGGCAACTGGCCGCCTGCGGTGTCGAGTTGGTCGTGCTGAGCATCGGCTACCTGGGCGAGCAGATTCGTGCCGCCGTCGGTGACGGCTCCGCGTTCGGCATTCACGTCGAATACAGCGAGGACGGACCGAGCCCGATCGGGACCGCCGGCGCGGTCCGCAAAGCCCAGCCATTGCTCGGCGAGCGATTCCTCGTGCTGTACGGCGACACCTACCTGCGGATCGACTTCGGCGAGGTGGACCGAGCAGCGCTGGACTCGGGACTGCCCGCCCTGATGACGGTGCTTCGCAACCACGGCCGGTGGGACACCAGCAACGTCGACTACCGCCAGGGCCGCGTGATGCGCTACGACAAGCGCGATCCGCGACCTGACATGGAATACATCGACTACGGGCTGAGCGTCCTGACAGCGTCGGCATTGGCCGACACCGATGCGATCGCGACCGATCTGTCGACCCTGTTCACCGACCTCAGCGAACGCGGGTTGCTCGCCGGTTACGAGGCCGTTCA
>DASXHV010000093.1:0-8722 GCA_036488285.1 Jatrophihabitans sp.
CGTTCCAGTCGTCGGTGGCTTCGTCACGAATCCGTTGCGCGACAGGGGAAAAGTCCGGCTCGGTGCTCGCGTGTCCGGCCAGTAGGTTGACGCGCCTGGACTCCGCCAGCGTCTCGGCCGCCCGCACCATCATCTTCGAGGGGATGCAGCCGTAGTACGGGCACTCCCCGCCTACCAGGTGCGGGTCGACGCCGAGGACGGACAGGCCGGCTTCGGACAGCCGCTCGGCGACCTCCCCACCGCCCGGCCCGAGGCCCAACACGATCACGTCGTAGCTGTCGCGCAGTTCGTCGGAGGTATCAGAAGGCATGGGGGTCACGGTAGGCGAATCCGGGCACGACACAATGGAGTGGTGCCCGTTGTTCGTGATTCGTCATTCCTGCCCGCCGGTGTCCGGCCGTTTCCTGCCGGTGACTGCCGGTGGTGAACGAAGCATTCTTCGCCCAGGCCGGGGGCGAGCAGACCTTCCGATTGCTCGTCGAGCGGTTCTACGCCGGTGTCGCCATGGATCCGCTGCTTCGTCCGCTGTACCCGGAAGAGGATCTGGGACCGGCAGCCGAGCGCCTAACCCTGTTCCTGATCCAGTACTGGGGCGGCGCGAACACCTATTCCGCGACCCGCGGCCATCCTCGACTGCGGATGCGGCACGCACCCTTCGTGATCGGGGTGGCCGAGCGGGATGCCTGGCTCCGGCACATGAGGGACGCGCTGGATTCATTGGACCTGGAGCCGGAGGTAGCCACCCGGATCTGGGATTACCTCACGATGGCGGCCGACTCGATGCGTAACGCCCCGGTCTAGCCGGCCTTGGGACAAGCTACTTGACTGGTCTTCTTGATCGATACAGAATGAGGTATTGCAAGGTTTCTTGCATTACAACGGCTACCGCCGGCACCGACGGAACGGTTCGGCCCGGCGCGTCCGATCTCGGAGGATCTTGTTGTCCGACCATGACATCACCGAAGCTCAGGCCAGCCACGAAGCTCAGGCCGGCGACTGGTGGCGCGATGCGGTTTTCTACCAGGTCTATCCGAAGAGCTTCGCCGACGGAAACGGCGACGGCATCGGGGATTTGATCGGTGTCCGGGACCGCCTGGACTACCTCAAGGCGCTCGGCATCGACGCGTTGTGGCTTAGCCCGTTCTACACCTCGCCAATGGCCGACGGTGGCTACGACGTGGCCGATCCCACCGATGTCGACCCGATGTTCGGCAGTCTGGCCGACTTCGACGCACTCGTTGCGGGCGCGCATGAGCGCGACATCAAGGTGACCGTCGACATCGTGCCCAATCACCTGTCCGACCAGCATGTCTGGTTCCAGCAGGCACTTGTCGCAGCGCCCAGATCGCGCGAGCGCGAGCGGTTCATCTTCATGGACGGGCAGGGCCCGAACGGCTCCGAGCCACCGAACAATTGGCCGTCGATGTTCGGTGGGCCGGCGTGGACCCAGGTTTCTGATGGCCAGTGGTACCTGCACATCTTCGCCAAGGAGCAGCCGGACCTGAACTGGAACAACCCCGAGGTCTCGGCAGAGTTCGAGCGGATTCTCCGGTTCTGGATGGAGCGGGGCACGGACGGGTTCCGGGTCGACGTCGCGCATTCGATGGCCAAGCCGGCGGGCCTGCCGGACATGGATCTGTCCGGCTACACCGGTCCGCACACCCAGCTCGACCCCGACTACCGGTTCGACAACGACGGTGTGCACGAGCATTTGCGTATGTTCCGCCGGGTGATCGACAGCTACCCGGCCCGGATGGCGGTCGGTGAGGCGTGGGTTCCCGACGACGAGCGGCTGGCGCATTACGTGCGCGGCGACGAGCTGCATCTGACGTTCAACTTCCGGCTGATCAAGGCCGAGTGGTCGGCCAAGGAATTCACCGAGGCGATCGACCTGTCCATGAACGCGATGGCCGGCGTGGGCGCACCGTGCACCTGGGTGTTGTCCAACCACGACGTGGTTCGGCACAGCACCCGCTATGGCGGCGGCGAGGTCGGCGTTGCCCGCGGTCGGGCCGCGGCGCTGGTGACTTTGTCGCTGCCCGGCGCGGTCTATGTCTATAACGGCGACGAGCTCGGGCTGCAGAACATCGACCTGCCGGACGAGGCGTTGCAGGATCCGACCTGGGAACGCAGCGGTCACACCGAACGCGGCCGGGATGGCGAGCGAGTCCCGATGCCGTGGGACGGTAGCCAGCCGCCGTTCGGCTTCGGTTCCTCGGATGCGAGTTGGCTGCCGATGCCGGCCGAGTGGGCGTCGTTGACCGTGCAGGCGCAGCTCGCCGACCCGGATTCGACGTTGGCGCTGTATCAACGTGCGCTGGAATTGCGCCATGGGTTGCCGGAGCTGCACGGGGTCGACTTCGAATGGCAGGACGCCCCGCAGGGCTGCCTGGCCTATCGTCGTGGACCGAACATGATCGTGGTGTTGAACGCGGGCGACTTCGCGGCTCCGATGCCGGCCGGCGAGGTCATCCTGTCCTCCGGGCCGCTGAGCGCTGACGAGCTGCCGGGGAACACCGCGGTCTGGTTGAAGGTCTAGGCATCGTCGTTCACTTCTGCCGCGGGCGGCGGCTCCGAGTGGCCGATGCGGTCGATGCGGCCGATAGCGTGGAGCCGTGTCTGCATCGCGGCCGGGTTCGGCTGACTCCGATTTCAGGCGGCTGAGTCTCGGACAGCGATTCCGCAGACACGCACGGGTGTCGCGGGGTCTGTACGCGGCGCTGCTCACTGCGATGGCCGACGACTGGGATGCCGGCGGCGTGGTGCGAACGATTTGCCAAGCGTGGGAGGACGCGCCGCCCGGAGCGTTCGTCCAATTGCGGTTGCTGGCTGGAATCCATCGGCTGGTGCTGACCGGTCAGGCGCCCGAGCTCGTACCGTTCTATCCGAACCTGGGCGGTACGGCGGATCCGGCCGCTGCATGGCCGCTGTTCCAGCCGGTGCTGGCCGCGCATGTTGCTGATCTGCAGGCGGCGCTGACGGTAGCGCCGCAGACCAACGAGCCAGGTCGCGCGGCTGCTCTGCTGGTGGGCCTGTTCGAGGCGGTTCGGCGATCCGGATTGAGCAAGGTGCGCCTGTTCGAACCTGGCGCGAGTGCGGGCCTGAACCTGCTGGTCGACCGGTACCGGATCGGAGGTGCGGACCCACAATCCTGGTGGTCCGGACCGGCCGAATCGGTGCTGGTGATGGGCGATGCGGTGCAGGGACCGGTCACCCCGATGCCTTTCACCGTCGTCGAGCGGCGGGGCTGTGACCTCGAGCCGGTCGATGCCTCGACGGACGCCGGACGGATCCGGCTGACATCGTTCGTATGGCCGTATCAGGTGCAGCGACATGACCGGTTGCGGGCCGCGTTGCAGATCGCGGTAAGCGAGGGTGTGCCGATTGTCGATCGAGCCGATGCGTCGTCCTGGCTTGCTGGTCAGCTCAGCGTGGCACCTGCGCCGGATGTGCTTACCGTGGTGTGGCATTCCGTCACCCGGGTGTACTGGCCTGCTGAGGAGACGACCCGGGTCGGCGGCTTGATCGCGGCGGCCGGGCAACGGATGCCCCTTGCGCATGTGGCTATGGAGTACCCGGTTGCGGAGTCAGCCAGGGCAGCCGAGCTCAGCGTGTCCGTGCACAGTCCGGGCAACCCCGTTGATACCGAGGTGCTCGCTACGGTCGCCGATCACGGCATACCGGTGCGCGTCGGTGCGTGAGGCTCAGTTCAGGTTCAGTAGTCCGAGCGTCGGCGATCCGGTGCTGATGAACGTGGAGCCGAACGGCGCAGTCACTCTCGTCCACCCGGTGGCGACGTCCACGGCGGCCGACGCTCCGTGTGGCAGGAAACCCATCCGGGTCAGGCCGCTCAGTGCTCCGAGCGGGACGTCGACGCTGGTGTCCTCGGAGCGTGCGGTGAGCACAACGGACGTGACCAGGGCCTGCTGCGCTGAGCGGGTGTCGGTCTGTTTGGCCAACGACGCACCCGAGCGAACGACGTCGCGCACCACGCCGTCGGGCACCATCTCGATGCGCTGCCAACCGTCGCGGGGCGGGAGCGCGGCGAGCCAATGGGCATCGCGAGGTTGCGGAAACGGTGCGCCGGAATCCAGCCAGGCGAGGAACTCCGCGGCCGATACTGTGACGTCGCACGAAGCTATGCCGGCAACCGCGATCGATCGGCCGGCCAGGACGTCGTAGGGCAGTCTCACGAAACCGGACAGCTGATCCGTTCCGGTCCGGAACCGGATCATGGCTGCCTCGTCGATGGATACGGCGCGCTCGGCCATCGGCGCGAAGTCGGCGACCTGATCCGCGGTGCCAAAGCTGAGGGCTGTGGACATCATCGCTCCGCCGGGACGTCGGTGAACGTGGCCAACAATGTGCGTTCTTCCTCCGTGAGGCGTCGTGGTCGATCGGTTTCAAAGTCGAAGGTGACGAGTTCGGTCACTGCTTTGGCTACCAGCAGGTCGCTGTCGAACACCTCGTATCTGACCTTGAACGAGGCCGCTCGCACCTGCTCGATCCATAGTTCCAGTCGCAGTGGTTCGGGGTGATAGACGACCGGACGCAGGTAGGTGATCGCATGGTGGGCGACAACGGTTCCCTTGGCGAATGAGGAGTCGTATCGGTCGAAGAACATCGACACCCTCGCCTGCTCGAGGTAGGCAAGGTAGGCGGTGTTGTTGACATGCCCGTAGGCATCCATGTCCGACCAACGCATGGCACAGCGAGCGAGGAACCGGCCCATCACACCTCCCTGTCTTGCTTGTGTCAGTCGCGGGTCAGCTTGCGGTACGTGACCGCATGCGGACGGGCCGCCTCGGCACCAAGTCGTTCGACCTTGTTCTTCTCGTAGGAGTCGAAGTTGCCCTCGAACCAGAACCAGGCGGCAGGGTTGGAGTCCGAACCCTCCCAGGCGAGGATGTGGGTCGCAACCCGATCAAGGAACCACCGGTCGTGGCTGATGACCACCGCGCAACCAGGGAACTCCAGCAGCGCGTTTTCCAACGAGCCGAGGGTTTCCACATCCAGGTCGTTGGTGGGCTCGTCGAGCAGCAGCAGGTTGCCGCCTTCCTTCAGGGTGAGCGCGAGATTCAGCCGGTTGCGCTCCCCACCGGAGAGCACGCCGGCCGGCTTCTGCTGGTCGGGTCCCTTGAACCCGAACGCCGAAACGTAGGCCCTGCTTGGCATCTCCACCTGGCCGACATTGATGTGGTCAAGGCCGTCGGAGACGACCTCCCACACGTTCTTGGTGGGGTCGATGCCGCCGCGATTCTGGTCCACGTAGCTGATCTTGACCGTCTCGCCGACCCGGACCTCGCCGGAATCTGGCGGCTCCAGTCCGACGATCGTCTTGAACAGCGTCGTCTTACCGACACCGTTAGGACCGATCACGCCGACTATGCCTCCGCGAGGCAGCGTGAAGGACAGGTCCTTTATCAGCATCCGGCTGGCAAAACCCTTGTCGAGATGGCTCGCCTCGACGACGAGGCCACCCAACCGCGGGCCGGGCGGAATCTGGATCTCCTCGAAGTCGAGCTTGCGGGTCTTCTCCGCCTCGGCAGCCATCTCCTCATACCGCTGCAGGCGAGCCTTGGATTTGGCTTGCCGCCCCTTGGCGTTCTGGCGCACCCAGTCGAGTTCGTCCCTGAGTCGCTTCTGCAGTTTCTGATCCTTCTTGCCCTGCACAGCGAGTCGTTCGGACTTCTTTTCCAGGTACGTGGAGTAGTTGCCCTCGTACGGGTGGGTCCGGCCGCGGTCGATCTCGAGGATCCATTCCGCGACATTGTCCAGGAAGTACCGGTCGTGGGTGACGGCAAGGATCGTGCCTGGGTACTTGGCCAGATGCTGTTCCAGCCACTGCACGCTCTCCGCGTCGAGGTGGTTGGTGGGTTCATCGAGCAGCAGCAGATCGGGCTGCTCCAGGAGCAACTTGCACAACGCCACCCGCCGTCGCTCGCCTCCGGACAGGTGCGTCACCGGCTCGTCACCGGGCGGGCAACGCAACGCGTCCATAGCCTGCTCGATGCGGGAGTCCAGTTCCCAGCCGTTGGCGTGCTCGATCTTCTCCATCAGATCGCCCTGTTCGGCCAGCAGTGAGTCGAAGTCGGCGTCCGGCTCGCCCATCGCTGCCGAGACCTCGTCGAAGCGAGCCAGCCAGCCTCGCAGTTCGCTGACCGCGTCCTCGACGTTCTCGCGGACGGTCTTGTCTTCCTCGAGAGGCGGTTCCTGCTGCAGCAGGCCCACACTCGCCCCCGGAGCAAGCAGGGCGTCACCGTTGGACGCCTGGTCCAGCCCCGCCATGATCTTCAGGACGGTGGATTTACCTGCGCCATTCGGGCCGACCACGCCGATCTTCGCCCCGGGTAGGAAGGCGAGGGTGACGTCGTCGAGGATGACCTTGTCTCCATGGGCCTTGCGAACCTTGTGCATGGAGTAGATGTACTGAGCCACTGGGAGTCCTTGCCGCAATTGAGAGAGCTTTGTTGTTTCGGTGTGCCCTCCAGTGTCCCAGCTCAGCCATTCCCGCCGACGCCCTCCCCCGCCCCGGGACCTACCGAGGGATCACTCTGCTCAGCCGGTGGCCGCCAGCGGACGCGCCAGCAGCTCGCGGGCAGAGTCGATCGCGTCGTCGGTCAACACATAGCTGGTGTCGTCCACCGACTTGGGGATGCCGTCCTCGTCGACCTCGACCGCCGTGGCGAAGCCGCGCCGGCGCTTGGTGAAGCTGGACACCCCACGCGCCAGGTCCGGGCCGATGGACTCCGGCTCGATCTCATAGCTGACCCGGTTGCTCTCGTCCTTGATGTACTGCCGGCTGTAGATCCGGCCATGCACCACAACCGGATCACCCTTCTGCAGCGACTCGGCCACATTCTCGGCGAAGTCGCGCCAGCAGGTCACGCTCACGAAGAGCTTGTGCCCATCGACCCATTGTCCGGTGTCGCGGTCCTTGCGCCGCTGAGTACTCGCGACGCGGAACGACAGTCTCGGCAACCCGGATTCGGTCGACTTGATTCGGATCTCGTCGACGACGTTGCCGACGATGGTGATCGGTGTTCCGTACATTGGTGGTTCTCCTTCTCGTGTTCCGGTGGACCCGGAGCCCCTTGCGGGCTGAAACCACTAGACCCCGAGAAGGCCAGGCACAGCGGGCCGAGCAGCAGAATGTGGATGACCGATAGCCCTGGGGATGACGAGAGGCGGGATTGTCAGACGTTTGTGCTGATGGCACAGAACGAACGCCGGTACGCCGTTGGCGCGACACCGGTGTGACGCTGAAAGTGGTGCCGCAGCAGCGCGGCGGTGCGGAACCCGGAGCGCTGTGCGATGAGTTCGATCGGCTCTTGGGTGGCCTCTAATTGGCGACGCGCATAGAGCACCCGTTGGCGCAGCAACCAGGCGTGCGGAGTCGTCCCGGTGGCCTCATTGAACTTGCGCGCGAAGGTGCGCGGGCTCATGTTCACTCGCGCGGCCATCGTGTTGACCGTGTGGTCTGCTTCCAGTTCCAGCAGCAGATCGTCCATCAATTCCGCCAGGCCGTCAGAACCCCGCGGCGGCAGTGGCACGTCGATGTATTGCGCCTGACCCCCAGCCCGATGCGGCGGCACCACCATCCGTCGCGCTACCGCGTTGGCAACCTCGGCGCCGTGCTCGGTACGCATCAGGTGCAGGCAGAGATCGAGGCCGGCTGCGGTTCCGGCCGAGGTGTAGATCCGGTCGTCACATACGTAGAGGACGTTCGGGTCCACCTCGGCCCGCGGGTATTTCGCTGCCAACGCCCCGGCCAGACGCCAGTGGGTGGTGCACCGCCGCCCATCGAGCAATCCCGCTGCGCCCATCGCGAAGGCGCCCGAACACAGGCCCATGATCGCGGCACCGTTGTCGTAGGCGCGGATCAGGGTCTCGACGACCAAGGGTGAGATGTCGAAGGAGTCGGCGTCGGTGGTGCTGTGATGAGAGGGCGAGACGATCACCAGATCGGCGTCGAGGGCTTCGGTGAAGCGGTGCTCGGTCGTAATGCTGAATCCGTTGTAGGACCGAACCGGCGCCGGACTCGGCGATGCCACGAAGAAGTCGTAGACCGGCAGCCCCTGGTCGGACCGATCGAGGCCGAACGCCTCGCAGGCGACGCCGAATTCGAACGGGTGGATGCCATCAGAGATCAGTTGGACGACCTTCTGCAATGCCATGGCTTCGATCCTCGCTCATCCTTGGCAGAAAATCAACGGTCATCGACATTTCTGCCACTCGTGGCCGGATATGAATGAGCGGAGACTTTCTGCCATGAGCATCCTATTGGTTCTTTTCATCATCGGGCTGGCCATTGCTGGCCTCACCGGCCTGGGCACGGACACTCGCGATTCGCGCTATTCGCTGTGGCCGACGTCGGGCCGGGACGCAGGCATCGACGGGATCGACGGGATCGGATCGCGGCACTGACGAATTGAGCTCGGTGGGCGCCGATAACATTGCGCTGCAGCATTGCGCTGCAGTAATGCGATGCCCCCGTAGCTCAGTGGATAGAGCAACCGCCTTCTAAGCGGTCGGTCGCAGGTTCGATCCCTGCCGGGGGCACACTGCCGGGGGCACACTGCCGGGGGCACACTGCCGGGGGCACACTGCCGGGGGCACACTGCCGGGGTCCCAGATCCCGGGGCCGAGAGCGTACCGTCCAGGTTGTGAGCGGTGAGCCTGCGAATTCGTCGACCGACGGGCAACCGACTCCGCCCGTCAG
>DASXHV010000144.1:0-3453 GCA_036488285.1 Jatrophihabitans sp.
GGCGCTTGGTCCCCTGTCTGCTGAGCTCATCTGGCTGCCTGCTGCTCGGCCAGTCGATCGATCGTGGAAGATGACCCGATGGTCTCGTTCGGATGGCGGATGCTCGCACTGCTGTTGATCGCGGCCAGCGCCGGCTGCACACGCGCTCCTGTTCCGGGACCAACTCGCGATGCCGCCGCGTCTTCCGGTCCGACGCCGCCCCGCGCCTCGTCCAGCGCACCCGTTGCGGTTAGTGCGTCGCGACCGCGCCCGGCAGTATCGAGCAGGCCACCGAGCGCCGTCCGGCGGATACCGCCCGTCTCGGCCAAGGCGCGCGCGGCCGGCCTGATCGACATCCGGACGATCGTTCCCGACGCGATCGTCGATCTGCGATACGCAACGAGCAACAATTTCGTCGGCGTGACCCTGTACCCGCCGGACGCCCGCTGTCTGGTGCACGAGTCGATGGCGACAGGTCTCACCACGGCCGCCGATCGGCTCAGGCGCGAGGGCGACGTCCTGGTCTTCTGGGACTGCTATCGCCCGCACGCCGTTCAGGTACACATGTTCAACATCGTCCCCGACCCCAATTGGGTCGCCCGGCCCGGACCTTTCGCCACCAGCCACGAAGCGGCCCGCTCCGTCGACGTCACCCTCGCGCACGCGGCAACCTCCGCAGGTTGTGCCGCCGCCCAGCGCGTCCAAGGCCATTGTCTGCTGGACATGGGCACCGGCTTCGACGACTTCTCCGCCCGCGCGCACGCCTTCGCCACCGACGGTGTCAGCTCACAGGCACAGTCGAACCGATCGCGGCTCCGCACAGCGATGAACTCCGGTGGCATCAGCGTCTACTGGGGCGAGTGGTGGCACTTCGACGGCCCCGGTGCGCTAGTGCAACGCCCGCAACTCGACGCCCCGCTCAGCTGATCCCGCGCTCTTGCACGAACAGCTACGAGACTGCGGTCCTCGCCGGCAAAACATCATCGTTCACCTCGCGCCGTTCGAGGGAAAGCCGTCATCCGACGGCGAGGCTCGTCAACGTAACTACGCACGGAAACCCCATGTGTCACTCGAGGCAACACGACTTCACACGCTTTCCCGCTGCGAAACGGCACCCATGGACCTCTTGACGACAGAGGTCTCGATCCGTGCGTGCGGTCCGACGGGCTGGGTGTTCCCCGTTTTGCCGCGCGTAGCGGAGATGTTCAGCTGCGATCAAGCAGTCCGTGCTGCCCTAGCGGTGGTTTCATGGTCCCTATGAGCTGCGGTTGGAATTCCGCCGCGACCTCATCGATCCGGAGGAGTACATCATGATCGTTCTCGGTCTCATCCTGCTGATCATCGGCCTAGTCGCCAAGATCCCGATCTTGTGGACGATCGGGATCATCCTGGTCGTCGTAGGTGCCGCACTTGCATTGCTCGGCATGGCCGGTCGTGAAATCGGCGGCCGCCGGCACTGGTACTAAACCAAGCCCACAGCACGTCAGGATCTCGCGGCGACACTGACCCTCCAATTGCTGCCCAATCGCCGCTCGTTGCCGGCGTCTTACTGGGTGTGTCCCATTTGGTGGTGACTGCCGTCGCCGGCTTGGTCGGCACCGTGTGCGGCATGTCGTACTCCAGTGACCTGACCGACGAGCAGTGGGCGCTGCTGAAGTCGGTGTTCAACGCGCCGGCAAGCGCGGACCCAATCACGTACCGGACCTCGGGCGGGTGGTGGACGCGATGCTGTACGTCTCCCACACCGGCTGCCAATGGCGCTAACTGCCCGAGTCCTTCGGACCCTGGACGCGGGTGTGGTCGCAGTCCCGCCGCTGGTCACGCAACGGAACCCGGGCGCGAGCGCTGACGGTGCTGCACGAGGCCGCCTCGGACGCTCCCGCCGTCGTGCGAAGTCGATCGAGAACACCACCAGCTCGGCGACCAGCTGGCTCCAGTCGCCTGCATTGCGACCACCCTGCGCCAGCTGTCACGGGTAGGTGCCCAGCGTGCACTCCCGCTCGCGGCGTGACCGGGGGGCGGGTCGTCGCGCGGAATGCGGCGTATGCGGGCGAGTCCATCGAGAGGTCACCGGCTCAAGGATCAAGGAGAAATGGCCGCTGTTGAAGATCAACTAGCGGCCATTTCTCCTTGATCGTCGGGGTAAGGGGCGGCGACTGACCAGCCCCACTGCTCATGGGGTTGCGCCGGCCGCCTGGCGACCCAAACTCAGCTAATCCTGGGATCTCATTGGACTGCCTCCCGCGCGCCCCAGCTGACCCACTCGCCACACGCCAATGAACGAGCGGCGGCGTCCGGCCTGACGGACGCCGCCCACTCTTGCCGAACCGTCTGGACCTAGTTCGCGGTGCGCTTTCGAGCCCTGCCTGTGGTCGCGGAGGCCTTCTTCGCCGTTGCTGAGCGGGTCGTCGTCTTGGTAGCTGTGCGCTTGCGTGTCGTTGCGGCCTTGACTGCGGCCGCTTTGCGGACCTCAGTGGCCCGAGCACGTGCCACTGCCTTTTCCTCGCGAGTCGCGGCAGCCTTCTCCGCTGCGGCCTTGCGGGTCGCGGCGGCCGACTCGGCGGCAGCCTTGCGAGTCGCGGCAGCCTTGCGGGCGGCTTCGTTGCGAGTAGCGGTCTCTTCGGCCGCGGCGCGGTGCGTCGGGGTTGTGCCGATCGGTGCTTCACCGGCGGGGGTGTTGCGGACAGTCGTCTTGTGGGTCGGAACCTTGGCTGGCGGAGTCAAGCGGACAGGCGTCGAGGTGGTGCCCGCCGCTTCCCGTTTGGCCTGGGCCGCGGTTCGGGCGCGCAGCTTCTGGGCGGTCGAGGTGAGTTGGTTGGCTGCCTTCTCCACGCCCGTGTCGGCGTCGCTGATGAGGCGCACCAGGATCGGGTCATGTCGCAGGTCGGTAGCGATCTGCTCGCCGCGGTCGGCGAGCTTGTCGATTGCGTTCTTGATCTGCCCGACTCGGCCTTCCAGCTCGTCCTTGGCACCATCGGTGGTGGCGCCGACGTTGATGCTGCGCGCAGCCTGGGCCGCGTCGCTGCCCAGCTCGGTCAGGCCGCCGGCCGCCGAGGCAACCTTGTCTTGCGTGCTGGCTGCCAGATCCTTGGCCTGGGCAAGTCGATCCAGCGTTGTGCCGAGGAGCCGGACGGCTGTCTGCTTGGCCTGACCGGGAAGTTCCTCGCCACGCTTGGTGATGGCGGCCAGCATCGCGTCGCTGGCGCCGAGGGTGACATAGGCCTGTCGACGCACCGCCGTCACGGCACCGGTTGCGAGTTCCTTGGTGCCAGTCGGGAGTGAAAGCAGGAGGTCCGTGGCAGCGGCGAAAGTCGACTTGCCCTGCTCCACGGTGGAGTCGGTGTAGTTGCGTACCTGGGTGATGATCGTCATGTGTGCTCCATAAGGTTGTGGTTGTCTGGGCCGTTGTCTCAGATGCCCAGGGCAACGGGGTGTGGCTGATGTCTGCTTGTCGTTGGTGGCTTCAAAGGAGTG
>DASXHV010000097.1:0-2490 GCA_036488285.1 Jatrophihabitans sp.
CGTCGAACGGCGCAGCGCAATGCCGAATTCCATGCCGTCCGGGACGTCGTCGACGCCCAGGCGGTCGATCAGTTCCCACTGGATCCCCAGGTTCTCGATCAGATACAGCAGCACCTCGGCGAATTCGTCGTCATACCAGCAGTGCACGTGGATGGACCGTCGTCGATGCCTGTCAAACCGCTCGGCCTGGTCTTTCGGTGGCCGCGCGGGGCCCCAGTCCTCGGCCACGTGGCTGGTGAATTCGATCAGGTGGGCGTCATCGAGTTCGGTGACGCCACGCTGGTACTCATCCACCAGATGCAGCAGCGGTGTCGGGCGGCGGTCGCGGTCAAAGGTTCGACGCCGATCGGGCAGCAATAGCAGCAGGGTCCCCCCTGGTCGCAGGACCCGATAGATGTCGGCCAACTGCCCTACCGGTTCGACGAGGTGTTCCAGAACGTGGCTGGCGATGATGAAATCTTGACTCTGATCCGCGAATGCCGAGAGCCGCTCGGTGTTCAGATCGATCAGAAAGTCAGCTCGCTGGAACCGTGTTGCCTCGATCTCACGGAAGAGCTTGGCGTTGTCCTGCGGTGCCCATTGATCCACCGATTGCGCTGTGGCGCCCGGCGGTAAGGGGAAGGGGTTGTCGCCGGGACCGATTTCCAGACCCTGTCCGAGCACGCTGCGGGCCAGTAGTTGCCGGGCCTCGGCCGAGTCCGGGCGTCGGGAATCCGAATCTGGGCTTGGGGAATCTGGTCCTGTCACCGCGAAAGGCTATATCGCCGGACAGCCCGCCGCCGGACAGCTCGATCGCCCGAGGCAGGGGTCATGCGGACGCGGCGGCGCGGAAGCACCGCGTGGCTCCCAGTCCCAGTCGGCCCGTGCGCAGCCGATAGCCTAACTGCCGGCCCGGTCACGGAACGAGGGAGGTTTGATGTCGAGTCACGGTGGCGTGCCTGCTGGCACACCGCAACGAGGTGACGGCTTGATGTCGACCGACGGCGTCGCGCCTGCTGGCGTAACGGAATCCGTCGTAGCTGACCGCCCGGACGCTCGTGGTCCAGGGCTGCGTGCGACCATCGGCGTTTTCGTCGGTTTCCTGTTCATCATCGCTTTGTGGTCACTCGCGACCCCGAGGTTTGCTTCGCCCGACGAACCTGCGCATGTGTTTCGTGCCTACGGTGTCGCGCACGGCCAGGTCTATGTGGCTTCGCGTTCGGCCCGGGGCGGCGGCCGAATTGATGTACCCCGCTGGCTCACTGTTTCCAATCCTGGTTGCTTTGCCTTCAAGCCGAACATAACGGCAGCATGCGTGCGTAACCGGGCAGTTGCAGGCGGGACCGTGTCGGTGTTTTCCGGTGCAGCCAGATACGACCCGCTTTACTACTTCTTCGTCGGCCTGCCCAGCCTGGCGGCCCGAAGCCAACAAGTGGTCTTTTTCATGCGCATCGTCAGCGCCGCGCTTACGGCTTGGATGCTGGCCTGGGCGGTGACGAGCGCGGCGACGCTCAAGCGCCCACGGATAGCGGTTGCCACGGTGCTGTTCGCGGTGACCCCGATGACGTTGTTCCTGGCCGGCTCGGTCAACCCGAACGGTCTGGAGATATCGGCAGCCATTGCAGTCTGGGTCAACGGCCTGATTCTGGTGCGCAGCGACCGCCCCGAGCTTCGTTCGCTACTGCTCAGACGCACCGCTATTGCAGCGTGTCTGTTAGTGGTGGAACGCACCCTGTCACCGGTGTGGTTCGTCGTCATCGCGATCGGCGCGCTGCTCGCTGCCCGCTCCGGCTTGAGGCAGCGCTTGCTGCGCCGCGACGTTGTGCCGTGGGCCATCTTGGTGTTCCTGGCCGGGGTGGCGGCGGTGGCCTGGATCGTACTGTCCAAGTCGCTCAGCGTGTCCTCGAGCCGGCAGCTGCACCACGGCCTTGGCCAGCGCCTGGGCGACGCCTGGAATCATCAGCGGCTGGACTGGAAACAGGAGATCGGTATCTTCGGCTGGCTGGACACCCGAATGCCGAACGTGTACTACCTGATCTGGGCGGCCGTTGGCGGTGTCGGAGCAGTTGCGGCACTGCTGTTGATCCGATGGCGCGACCGGATCGCGCTATGCGCCGTCACCGTGCTGGCTGTTGGACTGCCGGTCGTCGCCGAGGCGGAATCGTGGAACCGGACCGGCCCGCTCTGGCAGGGTCGCTACTCACTGCCGTTGACCGTCGGCATTCCGCTAGTTGCGGCAGTAGCTCTCAGCGAAGCAAAGTGGCTGCCGAAGGCCCTGGAATGGACGCTGTCCGCGATCTTCATGATCGCAACCGGTGGGATCGGCATCGTCGCATTCGTGGTGGCACTGCACCGCTACGTCGACGGCATGCGCGCGGCACTCACGCTACGGGGGCCGTGGCAGCCGCGCTTCGGCGCGGAGGCCCTGGCGATCACACAGCTCACCCTTACCGCCACAGCGCTCGTTCTCGCCTTGCTGTTCGCCGACCGGTTGTCGGCGGCTGGAGCGCG
>DASXHV010000165.1:0-4093 GCA_036488285.1 Jatrophihabitans sp.
AGAAATTGCCGAAGCAACTACTTCGTCACGTCACGCCGGACACCCCAGCACCTGGGATATCAGTGGATACAATTCCGGCACCCACTCCGGTGCGAATCGAAGTGGATCGACCGGCTATTCATATCGGTCAATCACAGCCAATCGCCGGCACCGCATGCGTCCGTTTGCCGGCCGGGCGCCGGGCAGCGGGACCAACCCCGGCGTCGATCGACGACCCCACCGCCCGCCCGGGTGGATCGCGCCCCGGCGGTCCGGTGCCGTGGCCTGCACCGGGGTGGCAGCTCCAGCAATGTCGCGACGGCATTCCCGCGCCGGGCAACTCGCGCGAATGCACACGTTCACCGCGACATTTCTCAGCTAACCGGACCGCAGCGGTTCGGACAGATCCGGACGTCGGTATAGTCCACGCGGTACAGCTGGCCGACCGGCGCCGCCGAGCCGCCTTCCGGCAATGAGGAGGAAATGACGTGCTGCGTGGCATGAGGGTCGGGTCCCTGGCAGCCGCCGTGGCCGCGGCCGGCGCCGTCGTCCTACTTCCGCTGCACGTCCCGATGGCATTCGCCGCAGACGGGACATTCACCTACACCGGCGGCGACGGCAAGGTGAAGACGAGCGCGAATCCGCCGTCCGGCGATTGTCTCAAGGTAGTCGGAAGCGGGCCGGTCAAGAATAACACCGACGCCAGCGTCACCCTCTACAAGACGCCCGACTGCACCGACGCGAATCGCATTACAACGATCGACGATAATTCGACGCAGAACCGGGTTCCCACTTTCCAGTCACTGCTCTGGGACGACAACAACGACTGAGTAATTCTCAGCACCGAAGCCCGGGTCAACTCCCCGCTCCGGGCACCCGCTGGCCGCGCCGGCGCTCCTGACCCCCGCCTGACCTGCAGGGTCCTGCTTCCTGACCAGTTCCCAGGCGAACTTCCGAGCCCTCGGATCGCCTCAGGATGGTAACCGGCGGGTTACTTCCTCAAGTCTGCATCAAGGTCACTGGACGATTCGTCTAAGCCTACTTAAACTTTCAGGCCAACTGATCGTCTCGGCGGTGCCCGCTCTTGAGTACCACTCGTACACCTGGACGCGATTCGACAAGTCGGGCAACCGGCGCCACTCGCAGGGGGAGCCAGCGTGACACATGGGGTTGAGGAAGAAGACCCGAGCAAGTACGAATCTCGCACAGATATCACCGTCTTCGAGGACCAAGGCTATCAGAAGGCGCTGGGCAATCGCCAAGTCCAGATGATCGCGATCGGCGGCGCCATCGGCAGCGGACTGTTCCTCGGCGCCGGCGCCCGCCTGCACTCCGCCGGACCATCACTGATGATCGTCTACGCGCTGGCCGGCGTATTCGCCTTCCTGGTGGTTCGGGCCATGGGCGAGATGGTGATGCACAGGCCGACATCCGGATCGTTCGTCTCCTACTCGCGGGAGTTCATCGGCGAGAAGGCGGCCTTCTTCGCCGGGTGGATGTACTTCCTGAACTGGGCCTGCAGTGGCATTGCGGACGTGACGGCGTGCGCGATCTACGCCAAGCTCTTCTTCCCGGACGTCGCGCAGTGGATCCCGGCGCTGATCGCTCTCGCCGTGGTGCTGGCCGTCAACCTGGTGTCCGTGAAGTACTTCGGCGAGCTGGAGTTCTGGTTCGCCGCGATCAAGGTCCTCGCCCTGGTTGCCTTCATGGTGATCGCGATCGTGGTGCTCGTCCTGCGCCACCCGGTCGCCGGCGGAGCCACCGGGCCCCAGGTGATCTTCGACAATGGCGGCCTCTTCCCCAACGGCTTCCTCGCGGCACTGCTCATCATGCAAGGCGTGGTGTTCGCCTATGCCGGCGTCGAGATGGTCGGTGTGGCCGCCGGTGAGACCGACAACCCACGCAGGATCATCCCGAAGGCGGTCAACTCGGTCGGCTGGCGGATCGCAATCTTCTACGTCGGCTCGGTGCTGCTGCTGACCATGCTGCTGCCCTCGTCGGTGTACAAGTCCGGGGAGAGCCCGTTCGTCACAGCACTGGACAAGATCGGCATCCCGGGATCCGCCGGCATCATGAACATCGTGTTGATCACTGCCGCGCTGTCCAGCGTGAACTCCGGGCTCTACACGACCGGTCGGGTGCTGCGGTCACTGGCGTTCAACGGTTCGGCCCCGACGCTGCTGTCCAGGATGAGCAGGGGCGGGGTGCCGTACGCCGGCGTCCTGCTGACCGCCTTCATCTACCTGCTCGGCGTCATTCTCAACCTCTTCGTGCCGAAGTCCGCGTTCGACATCGCCCTCGAGTTCTCCGCGGTCGGCATCATCGGCATGTGGTCGATGATCATGATCTCGCACTGGGCGATGTGGCGGGCCACTCAGCGCGGGCTGCTGGAGCGACAGGAGTTCCGACTGCCCGGCGCTCCGTACACCAACGTCGTCACGCTGGCCTTCCTGCTCATCGTGCTGGCGATGACCTGGTTCGACGGCACAACCGGAAAGATCGTGATCATCGGTATCGTGCCGATCGTCATCGTGCTGGTGCTCGGCTGGCTGGCGGTTCGAGGCAACGTCGCCCGGATCCGCCAAGAGGGCTTCGGTCACCACCGCAACTGACTGACGGAATCGCCACGGCGGGCGGTGGGCGCCTGAGCCCGGCCGCCCGCCAGTCGGCACAGCTGAGAACGCACTGAGAAAGATCAGCGCGGAGTCGCCCCGAACACGCCACACAGCGCGCGCGATCTCCGATTCCGGGCGTAACGTCCGCCGAAATCATCTGTCGCGTAGCAAGGGGCGGTGCGATGACATCGGGACAGCCCGGATCGACCAGTGAGGTGTCAACGCACCTCACCCCGGATCAGCGCAACTCGTTCATCGCCGCGCTGCTCGGCTGGATGATGGACGCGTTCGACTACTTCATCGTCGTGTTCGTCTACGCGGACATCGCCAAGGACTTCCACATCTCGCTGGCCGAGGTGGCCTTCCTGACCACCGCCACGCTGATCATGCGGCCGGTCGGCGCGATCATCTTCGGACTGTGGGCGGACCGCAAGGGCCGGCGGATCCCACTGCTGGTCGACGTCAGCTTCTACTCGGTCATCGGGTTCCTGTGCGCCTTCGCGCCGAACTTCACGGTGCTGCTCATCCTGCGGTTGCTCTACGGCATCGGCATGGGCGGCGAGTGGGGCCTCGGTGCGGCGCTGGCCATGGAGAAGATCCCGGCGAAGCGGCGCGGGCTGTTCTCCGGGATCCTGCAGCAGGGTTACTCGCTGGGCTACCTGGTCGCCTCGCTGGCCTCACTGGTGGTGATCAACTGGGCCGGGCTGTCCTGGCGCTGGCTGTTCGCGTTGAGCATCTTCCCCGCACTGATCAGCCTGTTGATCCGGAGCCGGGTCAAGGAGTCCGAGGTCTGGGAGGAAACCCAGAAGCGGATGAAGATGACGCAGTCGTCGTTCCGTGACATCGCGTTCAACCCGGCCATCCTGCGCCGGTTCGGCTACCTCATCCTGCTGATGACCGCGTTCAACTGGATGAGCCACGGCACCCAGGACATCTACCCGACGTTCCTGAAGGCCACCGAGCACGGCGGCATCGGCGTCTCCGGCGCCACCGCCTCCTGGATCGCCGTCGTCTACACGATCGGCGCGACGATCGGCGGCATCACCTTCGGCGCGCTGTCCTCGAAGTACGGGCGCCGCTACACCCTCGTGTTCTGCTCGGTGCTCGGCCTGCCGATCGTGCCGCTGTTCGCCTACTCGCACACCGTCGGCATGCTCTGCCTGGGCTCGTTCCTGATGCAGGTGGTCGTCCAGGGCGCCTGGGGCGTCATCCCCGCGCACCTGAGCGAGATGTCGCCGGACACCATCCGCGGCTTCTACCCCGGCGTGACCTACCAGCTCGGCAACTGCCTCGCCGCGTTCAACCTGCCGATCCAGCAGGCACTCGCCGCCTCGCACAGCTACCAGTTCGCGCTGGCGGCCACGATCATCCCGGTATTCGTCGCGGTGATCGTGTTGTCGCTGATCGGCAAGGAGGCCCGGGGCATCGAGTTCGGCGGCCGCCTCGGCACCGAGCAGGACAGCCCGAGCCCGGTAGGCACCTGAGGGTCGTGAGTGGCT
>DASXHV010000095.1:0-24370 GCA_036488285.1 Jatrophihabitans sp.
GTCTGCTGCTGTTGCAGCCAACGCGTTCCAACGGTCCGAGGCAGCCCTTGCCCGTGACTTCGAAGCACGCCACGAGCTCGCCCGCTACCCACACCCCCTCCGCGGCGGCTACGAATGAATCGATCGCGCTCTCGAACCCCACCGCGCCCTCCACCACTCACACGACACCCAGCACCAGGCCGTCGAGCAGGACGCCGGCGAGTAGCCCGGCGCCGAGCACGAGCGTCGCCACGAGCAGTGCCCCGCCGTCCACCAGCGCTGCGCCGACGACCACGGCTAGTTCCACCCCAGTTCCTGGCGCCACAGCGGTGTCAACGAGCCCTACGCCATCCACCGGGCCCTAGTGTCGAAGCTCGCAATCGCCAGCCGCAGCTGATCACCGCGTTGAGCCATCCCCTGGTCCGCCAACCCGACTAACGTCGTCGCTATGACTGAGCACCCGGACGAAGAACGCATAACTCACCGAGCTCACGACCTCAATCCGGAAGAGATCGCAGCAGGCAGCGACGATCCGCACCGACAGGCCGAAATCATCCTGGAGGATTCCGACGAGCGCACGGAGCATCCCGCGGAGACGAAGCGCGCATCCACCCAGACCCCGGACTGAGCTTTGACTGGTGTTGCTGGGTGTAGCGACCGACACGATGGCATGCCCTAGGACGCAGGAATCCGGAGCAGGCGAATCAGCTTTCGCGTTTCAACTTGCGCCAGCCGCCGGCCCGGTTGTGGGCGATGATTTGCCGGAACATGGCGGTCAGAGCCGGCGCGTTGATGGTTTCGCCCTCTCGAAACGCGACTGTGCGGGCGGTCTTGTTGTCGTGCCCGGCGGTGATGATTCCCTCGGGATCCTCAACCATGGCCCCGTCGTAGAGAAACACGTTGACGTGGTCTTTCGCGGCCAGCAGGGCGCACACGTTGCCTTGCAGCACGAAGTACGGCTGTGTAGTGCGTTTGATCGTTTCGGTGACTTCTGGATCGGCAGCGTGGACCAGGTCGCGGACCTCATGGCAGATGGACTGCTGCCAACCGGGAAGGCCGTTGATGTAGGCGTCGACCCGTGGATCCGCGGTGTACGTCACTACGCCTCCTTCTCGGAAGGGTCAGTCCCTGGCGTACGGGCCCCCGGCGACGGCAGCGGCACGAAGGATTCCAAGGTGGGGTCAAAGCCAGGGTGGTGTTTGCGAGTCAGGAAGTAATTAGGGGTGCGCCGGATGACGTCGTCGTTCTTGGCGCCGCTCCAATCCACAGCGCGGTCCAGGAAGAACGCGTTGACGCCGCAAGATTCCAGGTAGATCAGGTCATAGCCCTTTTCGTCGCCGACCGAAATCATCGCGCCCAGCGAGGAGCCGTAGTTCTGAGTTCCGTCCCAGCTCGCGCCAGGATCGCGTGGCACCAGGGCAAGCGATGGATCGAGAGCCGAGTTGTATTCGACAACCACCACGCGCGGTCGAGTGATTGTCAGCGCCCGCCACACCTGAAAGTCGGCCCCGTCGATATCGATTGATGCCACATCCACCGTGTCGGGCACGCCGAGCTCGCCGAACAAGGTGTTGACATTGCTCGCGGTGACCATGCTCCGGGCCGTCTGCACCCGATCGTTCCAGGCGTACTTGGCGGACAACTGTCGGTACTGTTCGGCGTCGGCCTCAAGGAACCACCCGGACCAGCCGCGATGATCGGCCAAACAGACACAATTGCCCTCGTCGCCGTTCTCCACGCCGAACTCGATGAACGCTCGGCGGGTGATACCGATGCGGCTGAAGACCTCTGCCAGCACGCCGTCCTCGCCGTTCTGGGAGGTCACCGAATGCTCGCTGAGCGCGAGCTCGTCCTCACCAGGCTGCGCCGGCCAGCGGTGCGCATAGTCAGACAGTCGCTGGTAGTGGCCGCGTTGAGCGGATTTGATGCCGGTCGGATCCGACCAGTCCGAGGCCGGCTCAGGACCGTCACCCCACCACGGCAGCGCGGGGCTAGTCATCGACGCGGACGTGCATGACGGCAGACATGGCTGGAGCGTAACGACTCCCCGCGTGCGCACAATGGTGCAATGACACGTTCAGCTGTGGTGCATGACCTGATCTTCGACGTCGAGGCGGATTTCGCAATGCCCGACGTCGCGGCTGCGCTTGCTGGCGAGGCTCGTGTGGAGCGCAGCACTGTCGGACTGCGGAGCGCCTACCTCGACACAGCAGAGCGCGCGTTGCTTCGCGCGCAGATGACGCTGCGCCGCCGTACCGGCGTGACCGATCTCGGCTGGCAGCTGAAGGTGCGCCACGCCCCGTTTCGCAGAGAGATTCACGTTGCATCGACGGACGTTACGGTGCCCGGCGAGTTGCGCGATCTGTTGCTCGGTGTGGCCCGAGGCCGGCCGTTGGTGCAGGTCGCGACCGTGATTACTGATCGGACGGTTGCGAGGCTGTTGGATGCCGAGGGACGCCGGCTCGCCGAGATTCACGACGACACCATGCACTCCTCGGCCTCCGGTTACGTGGTCACCGCGAGCAGTTGGCGCGAAGTCCGGGTTGAGCTTGGCGACGCTGACCCGGAGCTGCTGCAAGCCATCGCGAAGATGCTGCGCCGCGCTGGAGCCCGACCGGCTGTCGCGCGGCCCACGCTCTCGCGTGCCATGTCAGCTCCTGGCGATGATGTGCCGACGGGAAAGCGAGATCAGGATGCCGGCGGGATTGTCGGGGCGTACATCGCAGAGCAGCAGCGGGTCATCCTTGCCGGTGACCTTGCGCTACGCAGCGGCGATGACTCCGCGATCCACAGGACCCGGGTGGCAACCCGCCGACTTCGCAGCACGTTACGTACCTTCGCCACGCTGTTCCAGCCCGGAAGCGCCGCCAACCTAGATGCCGAACTGCGGTGGTTCGCAGCTCTGCTGGGTCAGGTCCGCGACCGGCAGGTTCTGACTCGACGTCTCAACGGCATGCTCGGCACCCTTGATGACAGCCTGCAACTCGGTCCCGTCGCTGCCCGCATCAACACGGAGCTGCGCCAGGAGCAGGACGAACACCGGCGCAAGCTGGAGCAGGAGATGATCGCCCCGCGATACCTGGAGCTGCTGGAGAAGATCGACGAGTGGATCGCGCTACCTCCGGAGGCTCCCAAAGCCCGGGCGGCTACCAAGGTCATCGAAAAGCTTGTTCGTGGCCCCGTACGCAAAGTCCGTCGCAGGCTGCACAACGCGAATGCGACCGGCGATTTTCACCTGCTGCACGGCGCCCGCAAGGCCGCCAAGCGCGCCCGCTACGCGGCAGAGGCAGCCGAACCGGTTGTCGGCAGAAAGGCCGCGGCGAAGACAGCCAAGCGGTACCAGCGGCTTCAAGATCTGCTCGGTGAGCATCAAGACAGCCTGGTCAGTGCCGATCTGCTCCGCAGGCTCGCAGCCAAGGCGGGAACCATCCCCGGGGAAAACGGCTTTACCTTCGGCATCCTCTACGAACGCGAGCAGTGCAACGCGACGGCTGCGCGACAGAGCGCCAACCTGCTCTAGTCGCGCTTCGTTGCGACAGCGCGGTGTCCACCCCGAGCAAGGTGGCCGAGACAAACGAATACGCTGTCGGTAACGTTGGTTCCAAGGCGCGCTGTGTCAGGGCCCGACACTTCCGCCGAGACCCCGAACGGTAAAACTGACCCGGTCGGGGTCGCTTCATCAGAGTGGACCACGGTTATGGCTGTCCCCGCGAGATGCGCACATTCCTTGAGCCATCAGCGAATTCTTCGCAGCCGAGCTGTCGACCGACATGGCTGATCCGTTTGCGAGCGCTTGGCGCTGGATACCCGAGCGCCGGTCTGTCACGAGCATGACCGACGCCGTGCAGCGTTGTCGCGGCTGCGACCTGTATGCCGGAGCGAGCCGGGCCGTCTTCGGAGCAGGACGGGCGCGAGCCCGGGTGATGCTCGTCGGAGAACAGCCCGGCGATGCCGAGGATCGCGCCGGTAAGCCGTTCGTCGGCCCGGCGGGGCGGGTTCTGCGGGACGCGATCGAGCGCTCGGGCCTGGCCAGCGAAACGTTGTACCTGACGAACGCGGTCAAGCACTTCCGTTGGCGGCCGGCGAAAGACAGCAAACGGAGACTGCATCAGACTCCGACCGGTGCGCAGGTCGGTGCCTGCAATCCGTGGCTGCGCGCCGAACTGGCCACCGTCTCGCCGAAGCTGGTGATCCTGCTCGGTGCCATCGCGGGGCAGTCCCTGTTCGGCGCGGGATTTCGCGTCTCCGACAGCCGTGGTCGCCCGTTGGAATGGCCAGGCGGCCTCGACGAACGGCCACCGGACGGGCTCCTGTTCGCCAGCATCCATCCCTCGGCAGTGCTACGAGCCGTGGACAGGTCCGAGACATTCGACGGACTCGTCGACGACCTCACGACCGCGCTCGAAGCGCTCGATGCGTGAGGTCCGGCTCAGGTATTCGGTGGCAACGGGAGCGGTAGCTGCGGAGGGGTCGACGGTCCCGGGCGCGGCGGGCGTCGGCTGGGCCACTCCGGTACTGCCCCGGTCAGGATCACATCCTCGGCGATGTCTCTGAGCTTGACGCGATTGTTCTGCGACGCCACCCGCAAGAGCGTGAAGGCTTGTTCCTCGGCTATCCGGTGCTGGGCCATCAGAATGCCCATCGCCATGCCGATCCGCCGATTGGACTCCACGGCCAGTTGCATGTTCTCGGCCTTGTCGACGGCGGTCGCGGCGTCCAGGCTGATGGCGGCGTGATCGGCGAAGACCCCGCCGGTGTCGAGCAATTCATCGCTGAAGTAGCGCGGCTCGTTCGAATACAGGACCAGTGCACCGAGATCTTGTCGGCCCAGGTCCAGCGGGAACGCCAGCGCCGATCGCAGCGCCAGGGCACGTTGCCCAATCAGGCGGCGGTAATTCGGCCAGCGGTTGTCCGTACGGATGTCCTCGACCCGGACCGTCGATCGTGTGAGCAATGCTTCATGAGCCACACCCTCGTCGACCTCAGCCAGGATCGCGGCAAGCTCGTCGCGTGCTACTGAGTCGGTGGCAGCTCGGACTCGCACCCTCGTCCCGTGCCGCAGTTCACAAGCAAGGGCAACATCGCAACCCACGGTCACCTTCGCCAACTCGACGATGCGACTGATGGTGTTATCGATTGTCCCCTGCTCGGCAAGGTCACGGGCTATTCGCGCGAAGAGATGCGCACTGTCGAACGAGACCGGGTCAGCCATCTACATCCTTCGCGAATGCGCCGGCCTCTTTTTGACCTGGCCACATTAAAGCAGGATGGGCTCCGGTTAGGTGAGCCTGCCCGGCTGCCTCTTCCCCGAGCGGTCACACCGGGTGCGGATAACTGACATCCCGCGCGGCGAAGGTAGCGTGCTGGGTTATGCCAGAGCTGCCTGAGGTCGAGTCGGCGAGGGTCGTGATCGAACAGCACGCACTCAATCGCGCCGTGGTCGCGATCGATGACGTCGACGAGTACGTGTGTCGTCCATTTCGCACCGACGACTTCAACCACGCGCTGCACGGCCGTCGCTTTGCCGCCGCGCACCGCCACGGCAAAACCCTTTGGCTGGAAACCTCAAACGGTGCCGAGGATGCGCCCGAGTTGGGCCTGCATCTTGGGATGGGCGGCCGGGTGATCGTTGCCGACGACACCGGCCAGCTGGTCGTCGGCGGCGATTCGACGCATGGGCTGGCCGGCGAGTATCGCGACAAGTGGGATCGATTCACGGTTCATTTCGAGGATGGCCGGTCCTTGCGGCTGGTCGACAAGCGACGCTTGGGGCGAGCCGTTCTCAACCCTGACCTCTCCGGTTTGGGTCCGGATGCCTTGCAGGTGCGGCTACCGGAGTTTCGCCAGCGCCTCGGGTCCAGCGTTGTCGCTATCAAGGCCCGGTTACTCGATCAGTCCGTGATTGCCGGCGTGGGCAACTTGATCGCCGATGAGACGCTGTGGCGAGCACGGATCAATCCCTCGCGTCGCACAGCTGATCTGACGCCTGGCGAGACTTCCGCGTTGCACCGTTGCATGCGAGCTGCGCTGCGCTTCGCGTTCGACCACGGCGGTTCTCACGCCGGGCACGTCATACCCTTCAGGCACCCGGGCGGCTACTGCCCGAGATGCCATTCACCCATGCAGTTCGCCCGAATCGGCGGTCGCACGACGTGGTCATGCAGCACCGAGCAGGTTTGAGTCCGGTCTGGGCGCTACCCGCCATGGCGATCAAAGAGCCTTTCTTCCTACGGACTCGAGTGATTCGTCATCAGGGCGTCGCTCTCCTCAGCCCCGACCCAGACGGCTGGACGCGAAATCAGCGAGCAAGGCCGCAGGATCCCGCCGCGACGATGTCAGGATGCGGCTTGCTCCGCTCGACATCGTCAGGCATCGAAGAGCACGCCGCGGGCCTGCTCGACCACCTCCAGCGCTTCGCTCCCGTCGTCCTGAGTCACTGACCACCTCCGTGACATCGGCTACTCAACTCACCGGATTCGCTCGTAGCGAGCCAGGCTCATCGCTGCGACGAACCTGGATTGATCCGTAGCGGGTGCGTACCTCATAAACTGGCTGCGGCCGGGTGCGGGACCGACCAGGACGCCTCCGTCCCGGATGCAGAATCGGCTTGCGTGCCAAGGGCAAACGATGCCTCCGTCAGACACGGTGCCCTCGTGGAGCGGGCCACCCCGATGGGTGCATCGGTCAGCGATGGCATGTAGTTGCCCGTGCTGCCGGACCAACAACACCGGGACTCCCCCGGCGTGCACGAGGGTGGGCGTCTCGGCCGGCAACTCCTCTTCGGCGAGCACGTCGGTCCAGTCCTCGGGAGCGACCTGGAACGCGGTGGTGTCCACGCCGACACCGCGCGCATAGCTGAGGTGTCCGCCCAGCCAGCCGGCCAGTCCCAGTGCCACCGCTCCGGCTCCGGCCGTAACCACGCCGGCTCCTCGACGGTCCTTGCCACGCACGAGCCAACTCATCCCGAACAGCCCGATGCCCAGGTAGTTGGTCGCAGCGTGAACGAAACCGACCCTGCGCTCGGCACCGGTCGTGTAGGCCCAGTCGCTGGCACCGGTCATCGCGGCTGGAACGGCGGTCATGATCCCGAGACCGACCAGTTGCCGTGCGGCGTCCCGACTCTGGCTGCCGCCCCGGGCGTCAAGGTAGAGCGCAGCAAGCCACGAGCCGATCGGAACCGTGACCAGGACCGGATGGATTGGATGGCCGGCAGCCGTTCCGCTCAGAGCGGTTCTGAGTCTGGCCGATGACAACGGCATGGCGGCGATCGACGCGGCACGGTCGGCAACAGGATCCAGCCGTTCGGATCGTTCGACCTTGTCGACGATCCGCTCGAGGAACGTGTTCAGCCGATACGAGACGCTCGTCATCGACGCCCCTCGCGTTGTGCTGTGCTCTGTCCGCCTCGTGACCACAGGTCCAGTACGAAGTCCTCATCGATCAGTTGCACGACACGCTCAGCATCCAGCGCGCGGTCCAACTCGGCATGCAACGACGCGGTGTCAGCGAGCCGTTCCTGGAAGGGGTGGCGCCAATGGCAGGCAAGCACACTGCCGTCCTCGGTCAGTGAGCCCGCAACGGCAGCGCACAGCGAGCGCCAACGATCAGGGGCGAGGTAATAGCCGAACTCGCTGAGCACGATCAGGTCGAACGGCCCGGTATTCGGCCACTCCTCGGGCACCAGCATGCGCACAAGGCTCACCGACGACCGTCCCGCCAATCGCATACCTGCCGCGTCCACCGCTCGCTGGTGGTAGTCGCTGGCAAGCAGCGTTTCGCAGCGGGGCGCCAGTTCGATGGTGAGCTCGCCACTCCCGCAGGCCGGTTCGAACACGCTGCGGTACCGCTGCCTGGTCAGACAGCTCAGCACCACAGCGCGCTTTCGCTGCTCGTAGAAGCTGTCGGCGAGCCGCCAAGGATCGGAACTGGTGGCGTACAGGCCGTCGAGGTACGCGGTGTCGGGACGCTCAGTCATCGGACTACCTGCTCCTCGCTCATCTCAGCAGCACCTCCTGCCGACGTAGCATTCGCCGCAGGGCCCAGTCGGGCAGGATCGGCCCGGCGTGGGTCGACGCATCGGGTGTCAGTTGGCTCGTGAAGCAGTCAACCGCACAGGTCTTGGCCGCATGCGCATCGTCATCCAGCGGATAGATCAGGACGTTTGCAATAGGGAGTTCGGAGCTGTCCGGATCGGCCCAATGCCAACCCCAGATCGGAACTTGGAGATGACGGGCACCCACCGCGGCCGCCGCGCGTTCGGACGCCACGGCCGTCGCCTCGTGGTCGGGGTGACCGTCGTAACGCCACGGCGAAACGACGACGTCTTCGGGCTCGAGCAGAACCCGCAGTTGACCGAACACGTCGTCGATGGCGGCCCTTACCCCACCGTCGGCGATACCGAGCTCACGCACGTCAGCGGTTGCAACGCCGAGGCAATGCAACGCATCCGACCGCTCGAACCGGCGTTGTTCGATCAATCCAAGCACGGGCCACGACTGGGAACCAGGGTGGCTGGCGCGGCCATCAGTAACCCCCACGACCAGCACGTCGCGCCCAGCGCGAACCGCGTCGTGGATCAGACCGCCAGGTCCGATCGTTTCGTCGTCCGGGTGCGGCGCCACCACCACGAGCCGCTGACCCACCGCGATGATGTCGTGAAGGGCGCAGGTCACCCCGGCCGTCCAGCCGGCCCACCGAGCCCAATCCCTTTCAGCCGTACCTTGACCGCGAATGCTCCGATCAGCTCGGGCGGCCTCGCTCACATCGCGCTCGGCTGAGGACACGCTCACAATGACCAACCGCCGCTGCCGCGGGCAACCAGTCGACCGAGTTCAGCCAGATCCCGTTCGGCGTGGGTCTGCCGGATGAATACCGGCAGGTCAGCAAATCGCTGCGCGATGTCAGGGTCGCGGCACAGCGGTCCGGCGCCGAGGCCGCGCCCGACTCGGGTGTGCACCAACGTTGCGGTTTCGTCGGCGGCAGCACGCAGTCGCAGTGCAAGCCCTTGGGCCGACTCATGAGGATTTTCGTCGATCCATGTCGCCCCCTCGATCAACAGCGCACGTAGCGAGCGCAGCGCAACATCAACCGCGCCCAGATGGGCCTCGGCGTGCGGCTCGGCGCGACGCTGGACAGCCTCGACCAGTGCCTGCGCCAACGGCAACGCACCCCCGTACCAGCAAGCTGCGATGCCGCATCCGCCGTGCCAGAATCCGGGCCGGGTCACGTAGTCATCGGCAAGGCCGACCGTGACTGCCTCGGCGTCATCGAACAGGACGTCCGGGCTGGCGACCAGCCCCATGCCGATCGCGTTCCAGCCCTGCTTGGTCACCATCACGCCCGGATCAGTCATATCGACCGCGGCCAGGCATTGGCGGTCCTGCTCGTCCCAACAGGTCACCAACGAATGCGTCACGATGTCAGCGCCGGAACACCATGCTTTGCGTCCGGACAGGCGTACTCGATCACCCCGTCGGTGCAAACGCAATTTGGCCTGAGGCGGTTCTGCGGCCCAGGTTCCCCATACTCCGGTCGAGCCCAGCCAGGTCGAACCCAGTTCGTCGAGTATCGCGATGGCATCGGTGTGTCCTTCGAACAGCTTCACCAGCGCCAGATCCTCCGATGCCACCCGGGCAAGCGTCTGCCAGCGTGACAGCGTCGAACCGCGGCCTGGCACGGCAATGTCGCCCTGTCCGGCGGCGATCAGCTCGAACAGTCGCTGTTCAACAGAAGGCATCGTTGGACTCACTCATCTCCGTATGCGGGTGCAGTCCGGCCAGGTACGTGGCGAAGCCTGCAGGCGCGCGCCCGACGCGACGGGCGCTGGTGGTGACCGCAAGATCGGCTGCCCAGGTCAGCGAGTAGCCCAAGCTTTCCAATCGCGTGATGAGGGCGACGTCCTCGTCGTGCAGTTCGTGACCGAAACCCCCTGCGGCCAGGTAGGCAGCCGCGTGAAAGGACAGATTCGCTCCGTGCATGTGGCGGTGGCCGACCTCATGCCGGTATCGCGATGCATAGCGTTGCGCGACCGGCGGCGGATGCTCCGACCAGTCGAGGACCCGAACCGTCCCGACCACCGCACGGGCGCCGTCGGCGGCGTGCGCGAGTTGGCGCACTATCCAGTCCGCGGGAACGACAGAGTCGGCGTCGGTCGTACACAGCCAGAGTTCGTCGCTGCCGAACATCCGCACCAGGGCATCCGCGCCGGCTGCTCGGGCGGCTCCGACTCCTGGCTGGCGAGCTGACAAAGCAAGGATCGGGCTCGCCCGGCCGATCAGGTTCTCGACAACCGTGATCGTTCGATCCGAGCACCGGTCGAGCACGACAGCGATGGTGGCATCCACATCCAGCGGTTCGCACGCCCGGAGGATGCTCTCCAAGCACTGTGGGAGAAGCGTTTCCTCGTTGTGTGCAGGCACGATTACGCCAACCGCACGGACCTTCGCGTCGGCTGCCGCGGGAACGTCTGCTTCCCGACGACCCGCCGACCCTTCGTACAAGCGCTCCGTCATCAGGGCGCACCCCAAGGCATCGTCATCTGAGCGGATCCAGCCGCCCACTGTGGTCGGCTGCCGTTCTGAGCCTTCCTTCAACCTACCCACGCGCATGTTCGGGCGGCAAGAAACCAGGTTGTCGCGCAACGACGGTGGCCCGAGCAGTTGATCACGCGCGCGGTAAGGTCGATACGCCGAGCAGCGCGCGTACCTACCCGAACCCGGAGGTCTCAGCGCGCCTGGCCGTAGCGAGCCCAGCTGCTGCAGGACGCATCCGCGGCATCGTTGGAACAAGCCCGACAGTATCCGGTTATGCGCGTCAGCCGAGACCGCCAGTCACATCACCGCAGGCGAAAGACCCGACAATGTAAGGGGAAACCATCATGGCCGCCACGAGCCGCAGTCGCCGTTCAAGCACCAAATCCAAGCCCGCCTACACGGTGCCCGGAATGTCAGCGAACACAGCCGCTGACGTGATCGCCACCCTGCAGGACCGCCTCAACGCGCTCAATGATCTGGCGCTCACGCTCAAACACATTCATTGGAATGTGGTCGGCCCGCAATTCATCGCTGTCCACACCATGCTCGACCCGCAGGTCGACGCGGTCCGGTTGATGGCCGACACCACAGCAGAACGAATCGCGACCCTCGGCGGCTCCCCCACCGGGACACCCGGTGCGTTGGTGGCCACCCGAAACTGGGACGACTACGACCTGGGACGAGATGATGCCATCGCCCACATGGGGGCCTTGGACGTCGTCTATCAAGGCCTCATCCAGGCCCATCGCGAGGCGATCGAAGCGACCGAGGAGCCAGACCCGGTCACCCAGGACATGCTCATCGAGCAGTCAGCGGCGCTTGAACAGTTCCACTGGTTCGTCCGCGCGCACCTGGAGAACCCCAGCGGCCAGCTGGCCACGGCCGGCAGCCGAACCGAGTCCGCCGCCGCGCGCCGCGCACGCCGCTGAAGCACCCTTCATCGCGCCGGAGATGGGCACAGTGCAGCTCGTCAATGGGCGCGTTCACGCGGCGCGGGAATCCGTCCAACTGACGGCACTGCGGGTGGTATGGCGTATCCCTGCGCTACGCGGTCGTTCGCGGCTCGTCGTGCCATCCACGGAAACAGCCCCTGGCCTCGCGGCGTCTACGCACCAGGGAAGCCAGTCACCAATGCTCACCACTCATTCGGTTGACCATGCTTGAGAGCAGCGCCTCGAGAGTTGCCGGAAGCTTTGCCGTTCTTGCTCGCGAACTTGCCACTCACAAGACCCGCGAGGAAGCTCTCGCAGCCGTAGTACAT
Organism: Jatrophihabitans sp.; assembly: GCA_036488285.1. Lineage (GTDB taxonomy): Bacteria > Actinomycetota > Actinomycetes > Mycobacteriales > Jatrophihabitantaceae > Jatrophihabitans_A. Next base: position 11,773 of record DASXHV010000095.1, read on the forward strand.
TCCGCTGTCGGCGCCATTCCCGGCGCGGAAGATGCCAGCTTGACGGTCCAGCGCACGGACGGCCGGTACCTGACGATCGCCGCCACCAGCGATCTGCCGCTCACCGTGGACAACATCCAGTACGAGACGGGCGAGGGGCCAAGCCTCGCCTCGATCAGCGATCATCACGTGTCGGTGTCCGATGACCTTCGCACGGAGCAACGCTGGCCACTGTTCACGCGCCGGGCTGCGGCGGAGACCGACGTGTTGAGCATTTTGGCCCATCGGCTCTTTCTCGAGGACGACACCACGATGGGCTCGCTCAATCTGTATTCAACCAAGCCCGCGGCGTTCAACGACGATTCGCTCGTCCTGCTCAACGTGTACGCAACCCATTGTGCGATTGCGCTGGCGCGGGTGACCGAAAGCGAACAGAGCCGAAACCTGCAGGCTGCCCTGGAATCCAACCGCGACATCGGGGTGGCCATGGGCATCCTGATGAATCGATACCGGATCACCAAGCAGGATGCGTTCGATGTCCTGCGGATGGCCAGTCAGAACGGACACCGCAAGTTGCGGGCGGTCGCTCTCGAGGTCATCGACACGGGCAGCATCGAACTGCCTGACTGGGCCGACGAACCCGGCCGACGAACCCGGCCGACGAACCCGGCCGACGAGTCAGGCCGGCGACTCGGAGCGGTCGCCTGCCCACTGGGTATGGAACGCGCCTTCCCGGTCGACTCGCTGATAGGTGTGGGCTCCGAAGTAGTCCCGCAGTCCCTGGATCAGCGCGGCGGGTAGTCGCTCACGGCGCAGGCCGTCGAAGTAGGCCAACGAAGACGAGAAGGCCGGCGTGGGAATTCCGGCCTCGGCCGCTGCGACCACAACTCGGCGCCAGCTTTCCAGTCCTTCGGACACCGCCTCGGCGAAATAGGGCGCGACCAACAGGCTGAGCAGGTCGGGGTCGCTGTCGTAGGACTCCCGGATCCGGTTCAGGAATCGGGCTCGAATGATGCAACCGCCACGCCAGATGGTCGCCATCGCACCGCGGTCGATGTTCCAGCCGAACTCGGTGCTGCCCGCCGCGATGTGATCGAACCCTTGCGCGTATGCAATCACCTTGGACGCGTAGAGCGCCTTGCGGACATCATCGACGAACTGACCCCGATCCGCCGCGAACCCCTCAGCGGGTGGCGTGGAAAACGTTTCGGCAGCTGCCGCACGCTGATCGGCATGCCCGGACAGCGATCGCGCGAACGTGGCTTCGGCGATTCCGGTGATCGGCACGCCGAGGTCGAGTGCGCTTTGCACTGTCCAACGGCCGGTACCCTTCTGCTCAGCCTGGTCCTTGACGATGTCGAGGAACGGCCGGCCGGTCTGGGCATCGACATGGCCGAGCACGTCGGCGGTGATCTCGATCAGGTACGACTCCAGATCGCCGGAGTTCCATTCCGTGAAGATGCTCGAGATCTCCGCCGGTGACGCGCCGAGACCACTCCGCAGCAGGTCGTAGGCCTCGGCGATGAGCTGCATGTCGGCGTACTCGATGCCGTTGTGCACCATCTTCACGAAGTGCCCGGCGCCGTCGGGCCCGACGTGCACGCAGCACGGCGTGCCGTCCACCTTCGCAGCGATGGACTCGAAGATCGGCCCGATCTTCTGGTAGGACTCGGCCGAGCCGCCGGGCATGATCGACGGGCCGTTGAGGGCACCCTCTTCGCCACCGGAGACACCGCTGCCGACGAAGTGCAGATCCTTCTCGCGCAGTTGCTGCTCTCGACGCCGGGTGTCGACGAAATGGGCGTTGCCGCAGTCGATGACGATGTCACCCTGGTCCAGTAGCGGCACCAGTTCGTTGATCACCGCGTCGGTTGCATCGCCGGCCTGGACCATGATGATGATCGCGCGTGGCCGCTCCAACGAGGCGACGAAGTCCTGCAGCGATTCGCTCGGAATAAAGGTGCCCTCGTCGCCGTGCTCTTTCACCAGGTTTTGAGTTCTGGCGTAGCTGCGGTTGTGCAGGGCGACGGTGTATCCGTGTCTTGCGAGGTTGCGGGCTAGGTTCCGACCCATCACGGCCAGCCCTGTCACGCCGATCTGAGCAAGTTCGCCGGTGGACTTCTCGACAGTCATGTGTTCTCCCGACTAGTGGAGCGTGCGCGGTTCCGCCAGCTATGCACTCTACGACCGCTCGACGAACGGCAGAAATGAGGTGCGATCTGGCAGCGAACGGCTGCGATTACTCAGTCGTAAGTGCGCCGTGGGCCCTGCCGTCCGAGCGCGGCACGAATCGGTAGATCGCAATTCGAGGAACCTGAATCGAGACATTGCCGCGTGTCGCTGAGGATCCGCTGGGCGCACCCAGACCTACGAAGGTGAGGACGTCCTGTTGTGAGGCGGCAGCCTGCGGACGACTCTCGAACCGGACTGTCACCACCCCGTGCTGGTCGGCGCGCAAGATACGCTGCCATTTCGGCTGAAGATATTCGCGCAGTAGAACCCGTTCGCCGGCGGCGAACCCCCACGCGGTGATGTCGATGCACCGCCCCGCCGGGTTGCGCTCCGACGCCTTGCGAACCTCGCAGCTTCGGGCACTGGTCCGGATCCCGGACGGCGTCGAGTGGCGGTCTTCTGCAGCGGGACCCTGCCTGCCAGAATTCCCGGCCGCCGACGCATCGATCGATGCCGTCGACACCGCGACCAGCCCGGCCAGCGCGCCGGCCATGATCGGCCCGAGCACCCTTGAAGATCTGAACATGTCTGCATCCCTGCCAGCGAAAGCTCCTGATTCCCCTTATCTCATCGGCACACCGAGGGATGGGTCTGAGGCTAGTGGCGAGGAAGCTGGTAACCGGTGATGAACTCAGGAGCTGTCGGCCATGCGCTTAGCGGTCGTTACCTGGTCCAGGATGTCAACCGCGACGACGGCGGTGTCGGTCGCTTGGGTCTTCCCGGCTGCGGCGGGGGCGACGATGAGCACTCTGCTGCCAATGGGAACCCCCACCAGCCCGTCGAAGACCCCGCCGGTCGCATCCACCGCGTCGCCGACCGGAACCGACGTGGGTGTGCCGGTGAGCCAGGTGGAACCGACGAACGATCCGTGCCCGTTGACGCTGTAGTACTGCACGACCGCGGTGCCCTGCTTCAATGGCGCGCCATGACCGCGAGCGAGCAGAAACGTCGATCGTTTTGCCGGCAGCGCCACGTGCTTGGGAAAGATGATCAGTGGTGCAGCGCTGAGGGGGCCTGACACCACGGGAAGACCGGCCGGCTGCGCAGTGACCAGCCCAGCAGGATCTGCACTCGATTTGCCGTTGTAGCGCTTGGCGATATCGAGTACGAAGACCAAGGTGTCACTGCCGGCGATCCCTTCCGTCTTGTTTCCGGCACTGCCGTAACCGTCCGATGGCGGCACCGTCAGCTCAACCCGACTTCCCACCGGCAACCCGACGAGCCCGGAGTCCAAACCGGTGAGCAGCTTGCCCAGGCCGACCTGCAGCGTGGCAGCCTGGCCGCTGCGATAGGAGTTCTCGAAAACCTTGCCGTTCCAGATCTGACCGACGTAGTCGGCCGCAATCAGATCGCCGATTGCGAGTGCCGAGCCAGTGCCGAGATGCACGACCCGGCGCTGCAACTTCGCCGAGGGCACCGTGCCTTTGGCGAACGCGATACTGGGCTGGTCGCCGAAACCGCCGGTGACCGTTGGGAACGGCCCCGTGGTGGTCAGCGTCGACGCGGGCAGCGGTACCGAACTCGATCCATGCGTGCATCCGGCCAAGGCCAGCGATGCCACCAGCATCAGCACCACGAGCCTGGCCGGAGCACGGCAAGCCCCGACACATCGCTGCATGACCGACATCCTCAGAGGCTGCTGGTGCGCTCAGTGGCTGCGTCCGCGTCGAGCGCCCACCGTGATGCCTACACCGACGAAGAGCAGCAGAAGCGCTAACTCCACACCCCGCAGCACGAATGCACCCGTGCTCGCGAGCGAACCATTCCCCGCCGCCGGATCGGAGGACGACGAGAGCGATACCGATGCCGGTGAGGACGGCGGCGAGCTCGGCGTCGAGACCGCTGCCACCGTGAATCGGAACACCGCGTCGCCCAGCGAGCCATGCAGAGTCAGCGTGTGTGAACCGGCGGACAAGGTGGTCGGCAAGGTCACCGACGCTGTGGCGTTGCCGGACGGACCTGCGGTCACCGAGGTGAGCGTGACAGGTGTCGACCGTAGGACCACGCTTACCGTTTCACCCGGCTGGAAGCCGGATCCGGCCAATGCGACGGCGTCTCCTGGATGGAGCTGGGCGCCCGAGGACACGGGTCCGCCGTTGACCGAAACACCCGAGATGGTCGGCGCCTTGAGAACCGTCAGCAATACAGCGGCCGAGGTGGATTGTGCGAAGACTGTGTCAGCGGTCGGTAGGAAGCCTGCAGTGAGGGAGCGGTCACCGACGGCAAGGTCCTTGGTCACAAAGACTGCCTTGCCCGAAGTGACGTTGGCGCTGCCAAGGCTGGTCGTCCCGTCGATGAAGTTCACCGCACCCGCGGCCGACGCCGGGGACACGGTGGCAGTGAGCGTGACCGAATCGCCTGCTGTCACAGGGCTGTTCGGAGTCACCGCCAGCGTCGTCGTGGTCGGCTGGGCATTCACGGTCAGCAGCGCGGTATCCGACGTCGACTGGGCGAACACCGTTGGGTCGGCGGGGAGGTAGGTGGCGGTGATCGTATGCGGTCCACCAGCAAGGCCACCGGTCGAGAACGCCGCAGCACCCGAGGTGAGCGACGAGGTGCCCAGGCTCGTCGATCCGTCCTTGAACTGGACGGATCCTCCGCTCGGCGCGGGATCACCTGAGTGCGTCGCAGCAACGGTGGCCGCGAACGTCACCGAGGTGCCGAACTCGACCGGTCCGGCCGGCGTAACCGTGAGCGTCGTCGTGGTGGGAGTGGCCGGTGCATTGACGACGAGGGTCGTGGCCGGTGACGTCGAGGCCACGTAGCTCGTGGTGTCAGAGGGAGTGAAGGCAGCCGTATAGGAGTGGGTTCCGATGGCCGGCGTGGTCGTCGTGGTGGCGACCCCACCGCTCACCGTCACCGCGGCACCGAGATTGTTGCTGCCGTCGAGGAACTGGACCGTACCTGCAGCGGCCGTCGGGGTGATCTTGGCTTTGAGCGTGACTACGGCACCGGCCACGATCGGGCCAGCCGGTGTCACCGTCAGGGCAGTGGTGCTCGCCCCCGGAGGCGGGTTCTGTACCACCAGCGAGACGGCAGGCGAAGTCGACGTGACGTACTGCGAGGCGGTCGTCGGGGTGAAGGTCGCAGTGAGCGAATGCGTCGCGACGACCAGCGCGCTGGTCGTGAACTGAGCTGTCCCGCTGTTCACCGTGACGGGCGATCCGATCGCGGTGCTGCCGTCGAAGAAGCTCACCGTGCCGATGGCGGTGCTCGGTGTCAGTGTCGCGGTCAAGCTCACCGGCGAGCCGTGGTCGGCGGTGCCGGATGGCGAGACGGTAAGAACTGTTGTGGTGGCCTGCGCGTTGACCGTGAAGCTGCTGGCCGACGATGTCGAGGTTCCGTAGGCGGCGGTGTCGGCTGGCAGGAACTTCGCCGTCAGCGAGTGCGTCCCCGAGGACAGCGTGCTGACGGATTTGGTCGCGGTGCCCGAGGCAAGTGCGACAGCAGCGCCCAGCGCGGTCGTGCCGTCATAGAACTGGACGGTGCCTGCGGCAGCGGTTGGCGACACGGTAGCAGTCAAGTCAACCGAGGTACCAAAGTCCACCGGACCTGCTGAGCTCACCGCCAGAGTGGTGGTTGTCGTAGTCGCGGGAAGGGGGTCGACCTGGTAGGACACCGGAGGCGACGTCGAGGTGACGAAGGCGCCGCTGTCCGGTATGAACTTGGCGGTCAACGAGTGAGTGTTGACGGTCAGGGCCGAGGTGGTGGTGCTGGCGGTTCCGCCGCTGACAGTTACCGCGGCTCCGATGTTCGTTGAGCCGTCGAGGAACTGGACTGTTCCGGTAGCCGAACTCGGGGTGACTGTCGCGTTCAACGTCACGGCCTGACCAACCGTGCTGGGGCTGACCGGAGACGGCGACAGCGCGGTTGTCGTGGTCGTGGGGGCATTCACCGTGTAGCTGGCTGCCGCTGAGGTCGTTGCGGCGTACGTCGTGGTGTCGCTCGGGGTGAATCTGAACGTGTAGCTATGCGGCCCGTCCGATGGCGTATCGGTCGCAGAGACCACACCGGTGCTGGCCGTGAAAGTGGCCGCGCCCCTGTTCGTAGTGCCATCGAAGAGGTCCACCGATCCGGCCGGATGTGAGCTGTCAGCGGCCGAAAGGGTCGAGGTCAGACTGACGGTCGAGCCGTGCGGAGCAGGGCTGGTCGGGTTGGCGGAGATGGCAGCAAATGACGTGCCGGTCTTGGACGGCGGCGGCGTCGGGTAAACCTGGGTCCAGGTGCCGGCGGTGGTGTCGATGAGCAGGTCGGCCTGCCAGAACGGCGCACCGGCGGTCTTGCCCGGACCGGAATCTTCCATGCGGATCTGCATGATGTGATCGAATCCGGTCGTCGGGTCGTTGACTGCGCCGCTGAAGGCACCAGCCAGGTCACCGTCACCAGCACCGATCGCAACCGCCGGAACACCGGCACCCTCAGCAGCCGTCACGGCAGCCGGAGCACCGACCAGCGGCCAGCTGGAGGCAGCAGTCAACTGCTGGTTGAACCACTGCAAGGAGTTGGTCTTGGTGTGATCCGGCGTGGCCACGAACAGGGTGGCCTTCGTGGTACCGGTCTTGGTGGTCGCCGAGGAGGCCACCGCATAGGAGGTGAACGGAGAGCTCAACGAACCCGTGGTGATCTGAGCGCCGGAGGCGTCGTAGAAGGAGATCGTGCCGTTGGCCGCATTCGGATCGCCGGTGATGGACGGATCCACCGTGCCTGCCGCGTGCGCAGCTCCTGCTCCTAAGAACAGGCCGGCGCCGACAATCGCCAGGGCTGTTGCCCCGGTGATCGCAGACTTCAGAGACTTCATGTCAGAATTACCTTTCTCACTGTGGTGGGAAAAAGACAGGCGGGGCGGGCGGGCACGCCCGCCCCGCTTCGAACTGATCAGCTATTGCAGTACTGGCTGTGTTGGTCGTGATGCATGGCTACGGTCTTGCTCGACTGATCACGGACCACTGGCGGTGTACGTGCAGGCCGGGATGATGCCGGATGCGGTGATGTCCGCCTTACCGGCTGCGCTGCACCAGTACGGCGTTGAGCCGCCCGGGTTGTACAGCATCGTGCGGACCCAGTTCAGGGTGCCGCCCGGCTGGAAGATGGTCGTGCTAGCGATGTCTGCGTGCCGGAAGTACACGTAGAGCGGCCGGGTCGGGTAGAAGAGCGCACCGCTGTCGGTGGGGGTCGCCGTACCGGTCACTGCCGTGGTCCACAGCTTCACGTTCGGGTTGAGCGTGCTGCCGGTGGTGCAGGCCGGAGCGGTGGTCGAGTCGGCCACGCAACTCGGGTCCTTGAAGTAGCCACCAACGCCATTGGATGTGCCGTTGGCCAGCTTGCCTTGGAACAGGTACAGGCGGCTCTGCGACATCGGCTCGACGGTATTCGCCGGGCTGCTGGACGCATCGATCGCCTCAGGGTCGTTCTCTTCCACGTTCTGCACACAGCTGCCGAGGGTGGAGTCGGTGACGCCGATCGCACCTTCGAAGTAGGTGCGGGTACCCGAACCGATCTGCGGCATCAGCGGGACGATGACGCCCGTGCCGGTGCCGACCTGGTTCCAGTTGGTGGTGGTGCACTGGTAGATGCTCTTGAGCTGCGCGATCGACAGACCGTTGGTCGCGTTGGTCGTGCTCGAGGTCAGCATGCCGAGCGGATCGTTACCGATCTGGACGCTGTCGAACAGTGCGTTGACACCGCGCGCTGAGGAGGCGCGCGCGAAATCGACCAGGCCGAGTCCGATGCCGGTGGTGGTGTTGGTATCGGCCTTCAGCAGGTTGTAACCGGCGCCGGAGCCGTTCGGGCGCTGGACCGGCGAAAGCCCGGCTCGCAGCACGACGGTCGGGTTCAGCACGCACGGCTTGTCGCCGGTGTGGGTGGTGTTCTGGTTGCCGGTTCCTTGGGTGGCACCGGTGCCCGGCGTGCACGCATTGGCCGCGGCGGTGGTGCCCGTTCCGGTCCCGAACGAGCCGTAGGCCAGGCGCGTGTTCACGTCGGCTGTGGCATCCAGGTTGATGAACTTGTTCAGGTTGCCAGAGGTGTTGTAGCCCGGGTCGCCGAGGAAGTCGCCGTCTGCGACGAAGTCACCTGCAGCTTGGACGGTGTCCGACCCGACACCGACCACGTCGGTGGGCGACGGTCCGTAGTCCGCATAAGCGGACGGAGGCAGGAGCGCGAGGGAGGCTGCCACTGCAGCTATTCCCCCGATACTCGCCGCGATCTTGCGGATGCGCATCTTCGTTCCTTCCGAAAGGAATGGGAGTTGGTCGAGCAAAGATTCGCGCCCACAGATCGCATCCAAGAGGTTCGATTACTAACAGGGGATGAACCTGGAACCACACCCTGGATAGCGCGCTCAGGTATCACTACGAGTCGCCGATGAGACCCGATTTGCCTTGCGAAATATCGCGAAGGTCGCAGTGGGTCACATCAGGTTCGGTAACAACTGCGCGGCCGTCTCGCTGACGCCCCACAATGCGGCCAGAATGACCGGCGCGCCTGCCAACCAGGTGTGCCATCGCCCCCAGCGATCCTGCAGCCATACCGCGGCGATTGCGGCCAGGATGAGGACGGGTAACCACAACACGAGTGGGAAGAGCGCACCGATGTCGCCCTTCATGCTGTTCTCGGCCTTCGGGACCGAGCCCAGTCTTCCGGACGGCGTCGGAAACGCCTGTCCTTGTAGCTTGGCATCGAGATACACCGGCCACTTGGGCATCCAGCCGTTGAGCCAGGTGCCACCTTCGGACGTGACGAGCGTGAGTTGACCGTCGCCGTCTGCGAGGCTGACCGGGAACGGATCGCCGACGTGACGCACATCCTCGACCTTGTACTTGGACTCCCCCTGACCGGTAGCCACCGTGATCAGGTCACCGGGTTTGGCCTGCGGCACGCGCCCGAATGCTCCGCCGAAGAGATTCGCACGACCGTAGATGAGTGCGACACCTGCCTGCCCGGGTAACGGCGTATCCCGCCGATGACCAGGCCCGCGGGCGAGGTCTCCGGAAGCAGTTCCCTCGATGACGACGACGTCCTTGAGTCCGATGCTGGGAGCGTTGATGAGCGCGACCGGGCTGTCGGGCGTAATGATCCCGCCGAGTGGCGCGGTCTGAGGCGCGAGCTGGGTGAGCTGTTCACGAAACGCCGCGTAGGCGTTGTGCTGGTTGTGCGCTTCCTGCAGCGAGCTCATCACGGTCGCGAAGAAGACGAACCAGAGCGTGCAAAGCGACAGCGCTGCAAGAACCCAGGCGACCGTCAACCGCGTCGCGTCCGGTGGGCCGCCGAGAGCGATCCGCGGTTTGATCTTGCTGGCATACCAGGACGATGCCCGTTTCGGTGCCGGTGGCGGAGCGAACTCGTAACGCTGGGCGGGCGCGGTCGTCATCTGCGTCGTCCCACGCCGCTCAACCACACCGAGGCGAAGGCCGAGGCGAGACCGATCGATGCCAACGCTGGCACCGCATAACCGAGCCAGCCCGGCGACAGCGATCGGGTCGATCCTGCTGGACGAAGGGCGATCGGACTGGAGTTCGGTGCAGAGGAGGACTTTCCGGCAGTCTGCGCGCTGCTTGCGAGGCTGTGCTGCGGCGCTGCCGCACCACTTCCCGAGGCCGCCGACGCGTTGTCTGCGACGCCCGTGACGGCGTTACCAGTGCCACCGACGCCCGGCACAGACCCAACTGACGGGCGGGCGGTCGCGCTGGGCTGCGGTGTCGTCACTGCGCCGTCCGTTAGCGAGGGCACCCGTCCCTTTTGGCTGACGACCTCGGCCGCTGCTCGTTTCGTGTAGTCAACCAGGTTGCCGAGTCCGTTTGCTGTGGTGATTGGTAGATAGCCGTCCGGCAGCTGACCGTTCCCGACCCCTTGGATCTGACCGGGCCCGGCAGCGTAATTGAGCAACTTTGCAAAGTTGGCGGCATCAGCAGACGTAAGGCCGGCCGTAGGAACGTCAGTTGACATCAACAGCGTGCCTGGGTACGCCGCGACACCACCGGCTTCAGTGCGCAGCTTGTCGTAAGGGACCGTCCAGGTGTTGAGATTGTTGTCCGGCTGAAGCAGTTTCGCCGCCGCCAGAAGGGAATCCGAGGTCGGTGCGACAAAGCTACGTCCGGCTGCGTCGCTGAACTTGACGGCAGCAGTCGGTGACTCCTGGCTTTGCAACGCTGCGGTTGGCAGCTGGTAGCGAGCAGCGTCGCCGAGTCCCACCACTCCCATCAGGAAACGGATGCCTGGATCTTGGCGCCCCTCTGCGGTCAAGCGTCTGGTGTCAGGGCTGTCGATGTCGCCAACCGTCACACAGTTCGTCTGCGAGTTCGAGATCCCGTATTGCATGTTGAAGGTGATCAACGACGGGTCCGACACTGGACCGGCTATCAACGGCAGGATCGGAAAGTGGCCGTCAGCGATGCACCTGCCGTCCAGCGGGTTGTAGTAGTTGTCCAGCTGCGGCCATGAGGTGACCGGCAGCGTGATCTTCTTGTAGTTCGGGTTCACCACCATGCCCCACGGATCGGGTTGGCCGTCCAAAAACGCACGCGCTTCCGGATCTGCGTTGATGTAGGACGTCAGCGCCGTCATCACATCGCTGTCACTGGACATCGTGAACAGCGTTGCACTGGCATCCAGCTGGTTGAAACTCTTGGCGTCGGCACCTGGATTGAGCGCCAGGAATTCTGGATCGACAGCGATATCGAGCGGGTTGTTCGATGACGCCTGGTACGTGCTAAGGGTCGCCCAGTCGTCCCTGACGATGGGAAGGGCGGGATATGACATCGTCATGAGCTTGGCCAGTAGCCGCGCGTTGAGCTTGAGCTGGGTGTACTCGTGGTGCTTGGCATCGTCGATGCGGTAGGCAATCGCAAATCCGGACACGGCTGTCGGCGCTTGGACAATCGGATTCTGAAATTTGGCCGCCGGTGGCCCGGCCTGGAACACAGCCTTGACGCCTAGGTATTCGTTGTTCGTCACGCCGTTGGCGAGCAGGTTCTTTGCCTGCACCTCCGACGTCTGCACCTGCTGCAGCCTGAACAGGCTCGGGTCGAGGCAGAACTTGGGCGCCCATTGCTGGGTCAGCTGAACGAGGTACTGGGAGCCGTAGACGTTCTCCGGCGTCCCGCCACCGGTCACGTCACACACCGAAGACGTCTGGGCCATCGAGATGGGCACCGTGATCCGGTTGCGCCAGTTCGAGGCAGTCCACCAGAGCTGGCCGTTCACCGCGATCTCGGAGTTGGTGTCGAAAGCGTTCTGGCTGCCGGGTTGTCCGGGCTGGTAGAAGCCTGTTCCGCCGCAGTCCTGCTGTGCAGCGGCCGGATCGGTCGGGCGGTTCACGGGTTGGAGCGAAGACGCCTCCGCATCGCAGCTGACCCCCATGATCGGAATGATCACGATCGCGCAGGCAACTGTGGCTGAGCAGCCCAGCGAGGCATTGCCATCGGCGTTCTGCACGATGAAGTCGGCAGCTCCGGTCCCGTCGCTTCCGGTCGTGCCGAAGGTCGTACTCGCGGGATTCAGCGGGTTCGCAACTGCTGATTGCTCTGGCGCCAGCCCAGCGCAGCCGAGCGACCCGCCGTAGTAGGAGGTCCCGTCGACTGCCTTGAAGGGGACCCAGTGCTGGGCCCCGTCGCCGCTGGGGCATGCGGCGGGCAACGGATTCGGGGTACCCACGCTCATCTGGCGTGCAGCCGGGCTCGCGTACCTGTCCACCCGGTAGGCCGGGAAGGAGCCGAGGTAGGGCGGCTGGTAACGCTGCTCGGGTGTTTGCGTGTAGCAGGTCTCTGGCGCCAGCCGCTGCGCAACCGGAACGGTAGTGGAATCGACACCGCGGCACTGCAGAATTGCTACCGGGTATTCCTGGTTTGCCGAGTACTGCGAAGTGTTGTCGTAGACGATGCCGCCGGTCGGATGAGCTCCCGACCAACTGATGTGCACACCCTGACGGTCCTTCAGGGCCTGTGTGGCGTCCACCTTGACCGACACGTCTCTGGTGTCGACGACCGAGTCGACGCCGTTGATCATATGGTCACGGGTGATCTTCTCGGTCTTGCTGACTGAAGAGTCAACAGTCGCCGCGGCAGCCTTTTGCGATCCGGTGGCAGCGATGCTGAAGATCAGCGTCATCGACGCGAGGAGGCTCGCCGCAGCGAGTAGAGCCAATAGCCGGGCCGGCCGTTTGAATGACATGGCCGAACGCGCGCGGCGCCGGGTCATGGCAACTTCCGGCGTCGCGGTCGGACAAACAACAGGTAGACCAGCGGCGGCGCTAGCAGCGCGGTAACCAATTCAAGTGCTGCCAGCGGCGCAAGGAGATTGGTCATGTTCTGCTGGCGATAGGAAGCCAGTTCGGTTGCCTGGCCGACCACCGCAGCCTGGCCACCGCCGCTATCACTGACCGGTACGACCT